>PMMG01000126.1 GCA_003162335.1 Dehalococcoidia bacterium | reverse complement strand
CGCCGCAGAAGGATTGGGAAGTCAATCAACCTGCCCGGCTGGCGAAGGTACTCAAAACCCTGGAGGACATCCGGAGCGCTTTCAACAGCACGCAGTCCGGCGGCAAGAAGGTATCACTGGCTGACCTGATTGTTCTAGGCGGTTGTGCTGGCGTCGAGCAGGCTGCGAAGAATGCCGGTTACAAAGTGACGGTTCCCTTCACGCCGGGACGTACCGACGCCTCAAAGGAGCAAACCGATATGACCTCATTCGCCGTGCTCGAACCGGTCGCGGACGGCTTCCGCAACTACCAGAAGACCAAGTTTGCTGTATCCGCCGAAGAGTTGCTGGTTGATAAGGCGCAATTGCTGACCCTGACAGCACCCGAAATGACAGTGCTCATGGGTGGTATGCGTGTCTTGAATACTAATTTCGGACAGTCCCGACACGGCGTCTTCACCAAGAGACTGGAGACGCTCACCAATGACTTCTTCGTGAATCTGCTCGATATGAGAACGACCTGGAATACAACCTCGGAAACCCAAGACGTGTTCGAGGGTCATGATCGCGCAACGGGCGAACTCAAGTGGACGGGCACCCGCGTCGACCTCATCTTTGGGTCCAATTCCCAGCTCCGGGCTTTGGCGGAAGTCTACGCATGCGAAGACTCACGGGAGAAGTTTGTGCACGACTTTGTTGCAGTATGGAATAAGGTAATGAACCTTGACCGCTTCGACCTCGCACGGTTGTAGTATGAACTTCTTTAAGGACACCTGAAATGCGTTCTGAACCACAAATCAGATGATCAGCAAGCGATAACCGGCACGAATTGACTGATGTTTTGAACGCTCAACGGAGACCATTAGTAACATACGAGGGCGGTGTTTCAATACGATCCGGAACGCCGCCCTGCTTCCGTATTGGTCATCTGACGGGTAATGGTTTATTATTCCTTGCACCCATAACCATCTCATCAAAGAGATTAGCTGCCTGTTCCCGTATATCTGGACTAATGATTCATCGTCGTACTAATACTGGCAATTTCTCGAATCTAAAAAGCCGTTACATCTGTCAAGACGTAACGGCTTTATTATGAGTTTATTTGCGAATGGTTTTTGCTATTTACCTTTTCCCTGCTGCAAACCACGGATATATTCGATTTTCCCCCCGCGCGCGGAAAGTGCGGTCAACATATGAATTAATATTCCCCCGACGGTTGGGGTAAACGGTAATGGCGGAGGCGGAACAGGTTGGCCGGGCGGCGTAGGCACAACAACATCCCGATCGAAGTCTTTAGATTTTAATCCTTTGAGATATTTGACGGTACTGTTCCTCACCGCCGCGGCATATGTCTGCCACTCTTTCGGCAGTTCAAAGGCGGCGATTTGCTCCGGGGTGAGATTGCCCATACCTGCGTCAGCCGATATATTTAGTTTCTGGTACCATTTCTCTGCTACCCAGATGGGCGGTTTGCCCTGTATGTCATGTGTCGCCATATCCTCGACCCGGACGATATGGAAATAAAGCAGTGCGATCGACTCGGCATTCGGACGCGGCTGCCATTTTAATTCAGCCGGAGTAAGCCCACTTGTACCCTTTTGAACCAGCCTTTGCAAATTGTCCAAACCATCCAGTAATAGATCATTGATTTCCATGATACAACTCCGCTCCTTCTCGCGTGATTTCGCATGTAATTGTCAAGAATGTTAACACCAGGTTTCCGGTTTGTCAATAGAATTCTCAAGTTTGGGTTCTGCTTGATGGACATGGTTACTCAAGCTCCGGATGCTCTTCGTTTGACCATTTGGGATCTAGTATTTTTCTGCCTTCGTGATTATTTTCCCCAACAGTACTCTTAATTGTTGGTGTTCTTCTTCCGTTAAAGCAGACATGATTGTTTTAATCGATTTTATTTTCTTAGCTTCCCGGCAGATATTTTTCCCTTTTTCCGTCAATTCAAATGCTAATTGATTTGATTTCGGTGTTTCTCTGACCTTCTTTATCAGTCCGTCATTTTCCATCCTCGTCATCTGTATCGAAAGCGTGTTCAATTTTCTTTCTGTGCGCTTGGCTAACTCTGAAAAATTAGCCTTGTCGCCCAACTCTTCAATTATTGTTAAAGCGTTAGCTTGCTGCGGCGTGACATGATATGGAGCCAATTCTTTTTGCCGGGCCTTAACCAACAGATATCTTGCCCTCCCTAATAACAACCTTGAACGAACCATATTACTCTCTGATGTTATTTTTGACATCTTGCTGGATCTCCTTTAGTGATACCGCCGGGAAAACGTAATATTTTTCAAAATTTCAAAGATTACGACAATTACTAAATTTATAAAGTAATTATCAAACAAGGCTATTGTAAAATTTTTTTAATATCCTTCAGGCAATTTATAGCATAAATGATATAGCAGACTGTTGAAAATGTAAATATCATTCAGTATTTCGTTGGCCTGATTGACAAATCTGGCAGTCAATGCTATTATTCTCGTTGTTTTATTGCTATCCATATTGATATCTACATAGAATTACCTTGCATATTCTTGGCAGAATAATATCGAAATAATAAGGAGACATGAATGAAAAGACGGGCAACATGGATAATACTGACTTGCCTTATCGTGACATCATTGGCGCTAGCATCTTGCGCTACGGCAACGTCAAGTACAAGTTCTACTACCACTAACACGGTTGCATCGAGCACCACTACGGCTGTAAAAACAACTACCACGGCAGTTACAACCACAACAGTTGCAACTACTCCCGCTACTACTACACCCGCGGCCAATACGCCGATCTACGGGGGAACTTTTACTATACTTAACAATGCTAATGCCGCCAGCAACGCGGATCCAACCGGGTGGGACCACCAGATGGCCATCGCTCTAGGCCAGGCATCTGTATGGGGCAATCCTTACATGGAGAAATTACTGGTCGGCGACATAGATAAATACGGACCGAGAGGCAACAACACTTTTGCCTTCAATCTCTGGGAAAATGTGCCTGAGCAATACTGGGGCGGTCTGCTGGCAACCGGTTGGGAAATTCAAGCCAGTCCGCTTACATATACCTACCACCTGCGGCAGGGAGTCATGTTTACCGGTAATCAAAAGATCGGCATGGCGCCCAGGGAGATGACATCTGCTGATGTGGTTTATTCCGAAAACCGTGCGATCAACCGGCCGGGCATGTCGGCTGCTTTTACCTGGATCACATCTATAACTGCTCCCGATAAGTATACGGTTGTTTGGAACTGCAATTCTTTTTATGCCAACTGGGCATGGCGGTTCGGCGGCACGGCCTTAGGTCAGATCTGGGCAAAAGAGGCAGTGGACGCTGGCCCCACGGATTGGAAAAACCAGGTCGGTACCGGACCTTACATTCTGACTGACTTCGTTTCCGGCGCCGGCGCCACTTATACCCGAAATCCTAACTACTGGGGCTCAACCACAATCAACGGCAAGTCATATCAAATGCCGTTTATCCAGACAGTTATCTATCCCATCATCCCGGATGAGTCTACGCAGATATCCGCGATACGCACAGGCAAAATTGACTGGTGCGCCAAGGTCAAAACTCAATATGCGCCGAGCCTGGCGCAAAGCACTCCGGCTTTGATCCAGAAACAATACCTGAGCGGTGTCGTTGATTTTCTTGAATTCAACCGGTTTACCTCGCCTGCGGTTAAAATTAAAAGTGTCAGACAGGCTCTAATGATCGGCCTCGACCTGAAAACCATCGCAACTCTCGCTTACAACGGCGGCGATTATTACAGCTGGCCGGAAGCTATTGGCGTCCCCGGTTACACTCCGCTGGCGCAACTGCCTGCGGCGGATCAACAGCTCTGGAACTATAACCCGACTTTAGCCAAGCAGATGCTCGCTACGGCCGGCTTCCCCAGTGGTTTCAAAATGGAAATAATGGTTTCTTCCGGCAACCAGCAGCAAATAAATACATGTAACGCGGTAATTGCCATGTGGGCGCAGATCGGCGTTACTGCTACTCTTAACATCGTAGATCAAACGGTATTATCAACGGCCTCAAACCAGGGTACTTTTAAAGACTGCGTCATCCAAAATTCAACCGCCGTCAACCCGTTGACAACCCTGAACCTCGCCCGGGCAACCTATGCCACTACCGGTCTTTATCATAATGACCCGTCAGATACCGAGGGGTTGTTACAGGAAAAAATGTACCAGGATATGTCTGCCACTGTTGACGCAACTCAGCGGGCAGCAAAAATCCAGGCGCTGTCAATCGCTTTTATGGATGACGCCAGCACTATCGGTCTAACCAATACCTATACCGTGAACTGCTACTGGCCGTGGTTCAAGAATTATTACGGCGAACTGGATGCTTCGTATTATAACGCTATGCCCATGATCATGAGAGGGTGGATTGACCCGAACGTCAAGAAATCGCTGGGCAAATAGTAATTAACTTTCAAATCATTCACTGGAAAAAGAAGGCGGGGAATTCCCCGCCTTCTTGCTTGAATTCCCAAACCATATAATTTGCTTTTAACCGGACGGTCACAAAAAATAATAACGTCGTCTGATTTCAGGTCACGGTATCATCAACGTAATAAACTCCGGAGGAGAGACATGAAAACGGAAGTTGCCTGGTGGGACAAGCTTGGTAAACCGCAGTATGGCGGTGAAATCGTTATCCGGGGTAATCGGGATATTATAAATTTTGATCCCTATTATTCCGAAGGCTCTACCAGTATTTATGGTGGTTGGCTGGAAAGGTTGGTCGGCGATGATTGGACATTAGATCCGGAAATATGGAGTTATCGAATCGCATGGCATCCTACTCAGTACCGTAAAGGTATCTTGGCTGAAAGTTGGGAATTCCCTGCTCCGGATACGCACATTGTCCGCCTGCGTCAAGGAGTGCACTGGCAAAATATCCCTCCGGCAAACGGCCGCGAATTTACCTCTGAAGATGTTTTGTTTCACTATAACAGGATGTTAGGGTTGGGAGGTGGCTTCACTCGGCCAAGTCCTGCGCGCGTCAATGATAAAAATTATCAGGATATTATTTCAGTAACAGCACTCGATAAATATACCGTAGTTTTCAAATTCAAGACTCCCAATCCGGAATTTATCATGGAGACTATTCACGAAGTGAGTCAGGCGCCCTGTCTGGAAAATTCCGAGGCAGTCAGAAAATGGGGCGACGTCCGTGATTGGCATCATGCGATCGGGACCGGTCCTTTTATTTTGAAAGATTGTGTTGCCGGTAGTTCCACGACCCTGGTTAAGAATCCTGATTACTGGGGATACGATGAGAGGTATCCGCAAAATAAACTCCCTTACGCCGACAAACTCAAGTTCGTTATTATCCCGGATGAGGGCGAAGCTGTAGAGGCCATGCGGACTGGTAAGGTTGATATCATCCAGCAGGTTTCCGCCGGTTACGCTGATTCCCTGCGTAAAACAAATCCTGAGATATTACAGATACCGCTCGCGTTAGCCGCTTTATCTCTCCAACCGAGAAATGACAGGCCGCCTTTTAACGACATCAGGGTTCGCAGGGCGCTCCAGATGGCAATTGACCTCCCTGGGATAGCTAAATCGTATTACAAGGGGACCCTCGAGCCCTACCCATCCACATTAACCCCCAAAAACTATCTGAAAGGATGGGGCTTCCCCTACGAGGAATGGCCCCGGGATCTGAAAGATGAATATGCTTATAACCCGTCAGCAGCCAGGAATTTGCTGACTGATGCCGGATATCCAAAAGGTTTTAAAACTCATGTAATAGCTGACACTGACAGCGATTTAGATTTGTTACAGATCGTAAAATCTTACTTCGCCGATATTGGTGTGGATATGGAAATAAAGACCATGGGCTCGAATGATTGGCTCGCTTTCGTCGAAAACGGAAAACATGAGCAATTAGTTTACCGCCCGTATGGACCGCTGGGCAACACCTATTCCCCATTAAGAGCGCTTGCCCGGTTTCAAACAGGATTATCCGCCAATTTCATGATGGTTAGCGATCCGGTTTTTGACGGGTTCTATCCCAGAGCCATGGCCGCTGCCAGCGAAGATCAGCTCAAGCAAATACTGAAGGAAGCTAACGACCGTGTTGCCAGACAGCATTATGCTATTTCACTCTTACAACCGCTGGCCTATTCTTTTTGCCAGCCGTGGTTGAAGGGTTATCACGCTCAGGTTCATTCAGTGTGGATGGGGTCCGGGGGCCCCAGTATGCTGAGTTTCTACGCTGCCCGTTTCTGGATCGATCAGGACATCAAGAAGAAATCATTACGGCAGTAGTAAAAATAGAAGGTAAATGAGCATCCCCGCATCCTCATTACTTCCAAAAATTCACCGGAACTGCTAATCTTATTGCAGCAGCAAATATCATGAACGTTTTAATATTACTAGTATTAAAAAGGAAAGTAATAAAATGAAAAAATCAACTGCGCTTCGCCAACTGTTAAAAAAGCCGGGACTTTTAGTCATCCCTGGGGTTTACGATTGCCTGACCGCCGGGTGTGCGGAGGAAGTTGGATTTAAAGCGATATTTATGTGCACTGCGGGCATCCGGACCAATGCGTTCGGTTTGTCTCCCGCGATCATCACGCAGACGGAGGCCGTTACAACCTTAAAAAACATGATGAACTCGATTCACGTCCCGCTTGTTTTTGACGCCGAAACCGGATTTGGCGGCGCGCTGGATGCTTACCGAACGACACAGGAACTCATCAGGATCGGCATTGCCGGAATTTCCATGAATGACCAGAAACATCCGTACAAAGGTCCCGCCCAGGGTCATGACCCTAAATCAATCCTCAAAGAAGTGATTTCGCGGGATGAGTTTTTAGGCAAAATGGGAGCGGTGATCGAGGCCCGGAACAGAGAGGACAAGGATGTGCTGATTGTCGCGCGCATTGAAGCCGGCTCTACCATGGGGGACGAAGAAGTGATCGCACGCGCGAAGGCATTATTAAATATCGGCGTGGATGTGATTCTCCCCCAGGCGCGATTACCCCAATCGAAATTCGGGGTGCGTAATAGAGAGGAAATAAAACAGCTCTATAAAGCGATCGGCGCACCCGCAGTACCCATCTGGGCGATCGGAGTTCACGGTATCGCGGCTACCTTCAGTGTTGATGACTGGAAGGATATGGGCGCCAAAGTTTGGGCGCCGGGACCGTTAGACGCCGCTGTGACGAAATTGGTGCTTGAATTATTGCAAACCCTGCGTGATAAAGGGACTATCGAAGGCTATAATCCGGTAGGAGGACCTTTACCGAAATTCTTGCGCAAGTCTGAAGATACTGAATTCTGGGAAGGACTCGAAAAAAAGTATTCGCGGTAAGGTAGTCTTGCTGCCGGGAAAAATCATATCCTTAATCTTCGACCGCCGGAATCTGACAGCCGCGGCAGACATGAAATGTGCTCCAGAGGTCATGCCGCGGCCGTTTACTAAAATCAGTGTTTTATCATCTCCAGGAAAGCTTCTATTCTGGTGCGTAACTGACCCGCGTCTTCATCACTGTAGTCGGTCTCGATACGTAACATCGGAATACCTTCCTTCTCCAGGCGCTCCGCCATCTTGTAGCCTTCATTGGCATAAGTGTGGCAGAATTGCAGATTGTAGTGGATTACGCCGTCAACCTGGTATTCTTTTGCCAGCCGCACCACGTCGTCCGGACGCTCGTCATTCGGTGTAAAACAGGCACAGTGAATATTCATGTAGCGGTCGGCGATTGCCGTGAGCTGCTGCTCAAGGTTATGCGGGGTCGGTTTCACCAGGTCGCTAAAGAACCGCGTGCCGGTACAGGATTCCTCGCAGACTACCACCGCTCCGGCAGATTCAATAATGTGGTGCAATTTCCAGTTCGGGATGGCCATCGGACTGCCGGAGATCAGGATGCGCGGCGCGTTCGCTGGAGCTACCCCCTGACCAGCGGCGACTCTCTTATCCAGTTCGTCGCACAGTGTATTCAGCATCTGCGTGTCCCTGGCGGCATCATCGTAAAAAGAGACTTGGGTCGCCAGCAACGCATCTTTACCGCTGATCGGTACCGGTCTGACCTTACGCAGATTGTACAGTCGCTGCAAGGCCAGTCGACGCCCGTTGACCAGATCGATAGCCTCCGCCAGCTTTTTCGGGGTGATCTTGTTCCCGGTCAGTTTCTCGATGACATCTTTGAATGCCACCACCTCGCCGTGCCAGAGCGTTCGGCTGCGTTCGGTCTTTTTATTCGGCACTTCCATCACGTATACCGGCTGGTACTGGTTTAAAATTTCGAACATTTTCTTCTTGCCGTCGCAGGTCGTCTCCCCGACGATCAGATGACTGGCTTGAACGTAAGGGCAAACCCGCCCCAGTTTAAAACCAAACGAGGATTTGATCAAAGCGCAGGTATTGCGCGGCAGCACCTCTTCCGCCATCGGCACGGAAAACTGGGTGCCCGCGCACAGCCCTACAGGAATGGCGCCGGCCGCCCATACCAGCTCTTCGGGCACAAACACACAGTAAGTCGCGACGACCTTACCGCCGGTTTTGGCATGTTCTCTCAGTTCTTTGACGCGGATACCATGAATATCCCCCACCACAAAATCGTAAAAACCCATGCCTGCCGGACGGTTTTTCTGCGAAAGGTAAACCTCCTGAAAAATCGGCCCTAGAGCATTCAACAGCATATCATGTGATTTCAGATCGATGTTTAAATCAGTCCACATCCGGACATTGTCAGTGGTCATTTAAATTAAACTCCTTTTACTTTCTTCATAAATAAAAAACGATGGACGGAAACCTCCGTACCACCGTTAGCGACCTTTTCTACAGGCTCGATCAAACTAAAACACGATAGCCCCCCGGGTTATCTTTTGGCGGAGGTTTTTTGAGCAGATGACTAGCGCAAAACTTGCGCCGGATCTGCAATCTCAGACTCAGGTAAAATGAAAATGCTCGTACGCGGTCATTTGCTCTCACCTCCTTCCAGATTATGAAGGTATTATAACATGAGCGTTTTACAGAAGTTGTTTTTTGACAATTTGTGTAGTGAATGTTATCCTTTCTGCTAAAGAAGGCCGCGCATGACTTTCTTCTGTTTTCCGCAGTCCAATATCAATAATATTTAGCTTTGCCATGGTAACGTTGTGTGCTATAATATTCGACAACGAATATTGATAAATATTATTTTGTTATTCTTAAAAAATCTGCATATTTTAACCGGTCAGACGGTCTGACCAAAGCCGGAAACGATGAAGGGGGATGAATATGGGGAAAACGATTGTTGAGAAAATTATTGCAAGAAAGGTCGGGGTGCCGGAAGTAAAACCCGGTGAGTATGTCAAGTTCGGTATCGATACTGTGATTCAGGTCGGCAGCGACATCGGGGCATTAAACGCCAATGAATACAAAAATCTGGGATGGGACAAGCTATTCGACCCGAGCAAAGTGATGATTGCGCCGGAGCACTGCGGTTCCTGGTCCCGTCCGCAGGACAGCATTACCAACAGGGAATCCCACCGCCAGACCGTGGAATGGGCTAAAAGTCTGGGAGTTCCGGACGAAAATATCCTGGAACTGGGCAGAGTAGGCACTTGCCATCACATCCCGATTGAAATGGCGTGGGCACTGCCTGGCGGCGTTTACCTGCACATCGATACCCATTGCCCGACCGTGGGCGGCGTAGGATGCCTCGGCATTAACTTATCCGCCGCGGAAACGTCATTCCTGCGCCTCGGCTGGATGTGGTTCCGCGTGCCCAAGAGTATTAAATTCGAGATTAGCGGCAAGCTGCAGAACGGCGTCATGGGCAGAGATGTCTTTGAATATATCCTGGGTCAGATCGGCCCCGCCGGCGCAGTCTACCAGGCAATGGAATATACGGGATCTGTAGTAGAGAACATGAGTATGGACGGAAGACTGACGATGTGCTGCCTTTCCATCTTTACCGGCGCCAAGACCGGCATCGTTGCCCCCGACCAGAAAGTCATCGACTGGTTCAAAGCACGTACCAAAGTGCCGTTCGAGCCGCAATACAGCGATAAAGATGCAGAATACGCGAAAGTATATAAATACGATGGGTCCAAGATCGAGCCGCAGGTGGTTGTTCCACCCTACCGGCGCACAGTAGTACCTGTCTCACAGGCCGTGGGGACCAAGATCACTTCGGCATTCATCGGATCCTGCGCCAGCGGCCGTGACGAAGACCTCAGAGTAGCCGCGAAGATCCTGAAGGGCAAGAAAGTTGCGCCCGGCGTCATGTTCAACGTAACTCCCGGTTCCAGCGACACGATGCTCCGCTCCGACAAAGAGGGTGTTATCGCCACTTTGCTGGAGGCCGGCGCCTTTGTGTGCGCGCCGAGCTGCAGTATGTGCCCCGGTTTCTATACCCCGCTGGCCAAGAATGAGGTCTGCATCGGCTCCAGTACTACCAACGTACCGGGACGCATGGGCGACGAAAGCGCGCAGGTCTACCTCGGCAGTCCGGCAACAGTTGCAGCTTCCGCCCTGGAAGGCAAAATTGCCGACCCGCGAAAATACATGTAGGAGAATGATAATGGCATTGAACTTTAAAGGTAAAGCATGGGTTTTCGGCGACAATCTGGACGCCGATTTAGAGCTTATCCCATTTCGTGAACGGGAAATGGGGCATATGAAAGACGGTAATTACGGACGCTGGATTTTAACCCCGGTAGACCCCGATTTCCCGAAGAAGGTCAAAAAAGGCGATATCCTGGTAACGGGCACGAACATGGGCTGCGGCCACGGCCACCAGCAAGCTAATATCGGCCTGATGCAGGTGGGAATCTCCTGCGTCATCGCAGAATCCTTCGACCGCAACTTTTTTAAGAACTCGATCAACCTGGGTTTGCCGATCATCGAACTCGAGGGGATTAAAAAGTTCGTCAGGCAAGGTGATGAATTAGAGGTCGACCTGCACAAAGGTGAAATCAAGAACCTGACCACGAAAAAAGCCATGAAATTCACACCGCTGCCGGATTTCCTGCTGGAAATCGTCGAGGCCGGCGGACTGGAAGCTTACACCAATAAGCTGATTGCTGAGGGAAAAATTTAGTCATCCCGCTGATTGCTAATTTAATAAATAATGAGGTGTGTAAATGAAAAAGACGAAAATGCTGCGTAATTTTATGAACAAACCCGGGCTGCGGGTAATCCCCTGCGCCTACGACTGTATGTCTGCCCGCATGGCGGAATCAGTCGGTTTTAAAGCGCTGTTTATGACGGGATACGGTATCCGCGATGCCCAGCTCGGCATGCCGGATTTCGGGATTGCCACAGCCTCGGAAGTAGTAACTATCGTAAGAAACCTGGTGAACTCAGTCGATGTGCCGTTCATTGTCGATGCGGACGACGGCTACGGCGGCGCGCTGGCAGCCTACCGCACCACAACGGAGCTGATCCGCGCGGGCGCGGCCGGGATGTTCATTGACGACCAGAAACACCCAACCAAGTGTCCGGCCCTTGCTGCCCAGGAAGTGATCCCCATCGATGAATATGTGGGCAAATTAGGGGCAGTGATGGAAGCACGGGAGAAGGAAGACAAGGACTTCTTCATCTGCGCCAGAACCGATGCGCTGCGAGTGAACGGTGTGGACGATATGCTGTCACGGGCTAAAGCGGCGGTCGCAGCCGGTGTCGATATGTTATTACCCCAGGGTCTGGAGACCATCCCGCTGAAAAAAGGGCAAACCACCAAGGATGTCATGAAGGATATCTACTCGAAGATGGGCGCACCCAAGGTCTGGATCTGGGGCTCGGGGCCGGAAGAATTCACGACCAAAGACTACGAGGACGTCGGCGCTAAATTATGGGTACCGGGCAACCCGCTGCCGGGCATCGCCGGGACATTGATCAACATGTATAAAGGACTTTACGAGACGGGTTCCACCAAGAGCTTTTTCCTGAAGGATATGCCCGCTGATGCTTATCTGAATCACCTGCGCCGGCTGGATTTCTGGACGGACCTGGAAAAGAAATACGTCAACGCCAAGAAGTGCTAAGCGAATAAACCCGAAATACGAACATCGAAGCACGAAATACCACCTCACTCTGACCCTTGTGTACATTTTGCCTGAGGCAAAAGTATTTCGACCTGCGGGTCTCAAGGAGAGGGAACTAACCGTGTCGGGAAAAGGTGGATTCCGGTTAATTGGAATCCACCTTTTTTGTGATTAAACGGACGTGACAATTTAAAGATAATGGGAGCCCAATTTTAATGCGGCGCGGTGAAACGCAAAGAAAAGTTCTATTAATCAGCAGGGTACAACATTACCCAATTCCTGACTAATCCGGTCTGGCTAACCCATCCACAGGCTCAACTCTGACACATTCGGGGATTAACAGTTTACCGGCTTTTACTGCATCGTCGAAGCGCGGCATATCAGCTTTGGTAACTCTAAATTCAGTATAATTATCCATTACATTCACACCAGATTCGAACTTAAAATTCAGTTTTCCAAGAGCCGCACCAAATTCCATTTGCGCCTGTTGGAGGGTACGATAGGAATATTTTACCGTACGAACCTCGATGGCATCTGTCAGTAAACCCTGGCGATATGGCTGGGCAGCTTCTTCTCCACCACTGGTAAAAGCAACCACAAAATGAAATTTAGGAGTATATACCACCCATAATCCACCGAAAGTGGCCGGATACATGGCGCTTAGTTCGGGCTCCAGCGACCTGCCGGCGTCTTCGATGGGGGCAGCAGATTTTTGAGTCTCCATAATTTTCAGAGCAAAATCACGAGCGGACGTATCGTCTGTAGTCACGGTTGTTGTAATCTTCGCACTACAAGAAGTAATTACGAGCGTGACAACAGTCAAACACATAAATATCACGCTGAAAAGCAAATGTTTTTTATTCATCTTTAATTTCATTTTATAACCATGCTAATCTTCGTATTAACATTTTGCATTACTGTATAACCTTAAAATGAAGAACGACCAGCGCGCCCCATTCATCCCCGGCAACAACGGTGTAAATCCCGGGTTCAAACCAGATTAACCGGTTATTAATCATATTACTGTCATGCCAATATCCTTCCAGGGCAATTTCCGATTTTATTTGCATTTCACTGATTAGTGTAACATCGGGAATGTTTATATTAGCGATATCACTTAAAGGTTTAAAAGAATAATATTTCGGGCCAACAACCGCAGCGCCAATATAAACAGCGGCAGGATCAAAAATAATAAGCGGCGTTACGGGAGAATAATTAGACACATTATAGTTTCCCTTGTAAATGGCAATTCCGAAGGGTAACATGGAAGGTACATGAGGACTATCTATCACTAAGTTTTTTGATGGTATTTTATCAGCCTCCGGCACTTTGTTTGTTTTGGATAGTGTGTTTTGCTCATCGATGATTATTTTAACGGGTCGGCCAGGTTGATAGGTTGATGAATCCAATGAAAGAGATATGCTCAAACCGTTCGCTGATTTAAATGATGCAGAGTTAACAGACGAAGTAGTCATCGTAGAAACGGAGGTTGGCAAAGAATTACCGCCGCAGCCGGGTAACACCGCTATTGTACTGAGCAGTAATAAAAATACAATTATTCCGGTACGATTTTTCATATCTAATTTGCGCTTGTAATATCAGAAGTATCAGTTATTCACAAAGTATTCAATAATCCCACCGTCCGCGAGGGAGATTCTGCCGATCCGGTTTCCGCCATATTCCATGAACCATAAATTGCCATCAGGCCCTGTTGCAATTCCTTCAGAAGAACTATGATCGGAAAGGCTGGCAGGAATATCGTACTCGGTAGCAGCGCCATTCTGCGGAGAGATTTTGCCGATTTTATTGCCCCATATTTCCGTAAACCACAGGTTACCAT
>PMMG01000089.1 GCA_003162335.1 Dehalococcoidia bacterium | reverse complement strand
GATATTGCCCAGAACGAAGGGGTCACAAGCCTGATTCCTGAAGTCATCATGGAAGAGGTGATGAACGGACGAACCCGGCCCCGCATGGGCAACCGCGACGAAATCATGGCGCCTCACGGTTGTTATCCCTGCAAAGGCCGCGACAAGTGGGTTGCCATCGCTGTCGGCACCAATAACAAATGGAAGGCTCTTTGCCATGTGATGGGTAATCCGGATTGGGCCAAAGATGAAAAATTCTCCGACCAGTATGCGCGCTGGCAAAATCAGGATGAGTTAAATAAACTGATTGCCACCTGGACGAAGGACTGCACACATTACGAGGTGATGCACAAGCTGCAAAAGGCAGGCGTAGCAGCCGGGGCATCGCTTAATATCGAGGAAGCAATTAACGACCCCCATATTAAAGAGCGCGGCGTTTTTATTGAGCAAACTCATCCGGTGGCCGGTAAAACTATTGTTTACCGTTCTCCCTGGACTTCAGCTTTGACAGCAAGCCATGACCCGGCGCCATGTCTCGGTGAACATAATGATTATGTTTTTAATAAATTATTAGGTATATCGGAAAAAGAAATCGATCAACTTATTGATAAAAAAGTAATCTACTAGGCATAAATTATCTGTTTAAGGAGTAAAAAATGTCCACGAATAAATTAAGCCCACTGGATCAACTGATCGAGGAGTGGGGAAAACTCATCGGCAATATTATTACAAGCGAAGAACAGCGGGAACTGGCACCGATAACTACCAATAACAATTTGAACAGAACCGTCAGCGCCGATCAGATACGCATCTTCCTGGACGGAGAAGGTGATTTAAACCCGCTTTACCGGAACCCG
The DNA here is from genome assembly GCA_003162335.1 of Dehalococcoidia bacterium. Lineage (GTDB taxonomy): Bacteria > Chloroflexota > Dehalococcoidia > Dehalococcoidales > Fen-1064 > Fen-1064. Next base: position 29,637 of record PMMG01000089.1, on the reverse strand, counting down.
GAGTATGCGAAAAAGACGAAATATAAATGCCTTATTGCTCCGCCAAATTATCTATACACAATCAGTTACGCCCAGCACCCTGAAGGCCGCGTGCCGATGATCACCGGCATTGCCGGGTTTTATTCGGGATGTGAAAGGGAATGGTTCAGACCTGTCTGCGTGGGTGACAATTATACGTATAGAGTTATACACCCTTCAGAAATCAAGGTGAAAAGCAGTAAATTCGCGGAGAGGATAGTTCTGGGTTACGAACAACTTGACTATTACCGGCAAGGTGGCGAAATCGTCGCCGGGTATAGCTCTTATGAAACCTGGGCCGAAATAGAGAAAATCAAAGAAATGAACAAATACGGCAATCTCAGCGAAAAGCCCGTCTATACGAATAAAGACATCGAAGAGATCTACTCGGCTCAGGACAAAGAAGAAATCAGAGGTGCGAATCCCCGTTACTGGGAAGATGTCAATGTTGGCGATGAATTAACACCCGTGGTACGCGGACCAATGAGCGAGAACGAGCGAGATGCATGGATGGCAGGCGGCCATTTTCACAAGCTATCGGACAGGTTGAATCGCTTATTATGGGAAAAGGAGCCGATGACCATTATCTCAACGTTTGCCGGCAGAGAACCGCCGGCAGGGTTTAAGGCGGCGCACCCAAGGCCGGCGGTTGCCGGGCAGCATCCGGAAGCATGGCGTTACGTACTTCTCACGAATTGGATGGGCGATGACGGATTCCTCTGGAAATTCAATTCGCAGATCAGGATGTTTACGATGATGGGCGACACCACATGGGTCAAAGGCAAGGTAATAAACAAGTACTGCGACGGCAGAAAAAATTGTGTTGATATCGATATTCAAAATATCAATCAAAACGGGGTGGTGACAATAAAGGGAACAGCGACGGTAATCCTGCCGTCGAGGGAGAAGGGACCGGTGGTCTATCCTGAGCCTTATAACCGTGTGCCCCAACAGTGTTAGACGAGAAGAAATAAAAATATTCGGTGAATGTAACGAGAAAGCAGAGGTTAAACATGAAAGCACTGGTTATCGGTGGAACAGGCCCGACAGGACCTTATGTGGTTGAAGGGCTGATAAAGAAAGGTTATGAAGTTGCGGTCTTGCACCGGGGGCTGCACGAGGTAGAATATTCGCAGAAAATCGAGCATATCCATGTCGACCCGTTTGCGCCGGATACGCTGCAAATTCTGGGTTCCCGCAAATTTGATGTGGTTGTNNCAGTTTATCGGCATTACCGGGTCTGCATATCTAGGCTCTACCAACCCCGCAGATAACCCCGACGGACTATTAATGCCGGTGCCGGAAGATGCGCCCGTGATAACCGACCCGAATATATTTAAGATCGGTTACCTGATCATTTTAGGAGAGCAGCAGGTCATGCGAATTCACTCCGACGGTGGTTTTAGTGCCACATTATTTCGCTATCCGATGATATACGGACCGCGTCAGCTCCCTCCCAAGGAGTGGAGTATTATCAGAAGAATTCTGGATAAAAGGAAGCAGCTTATTATTCCTGACGGCGGGCTGGTTTTACGTTCCCGGGCATACGCAGAAAACGCTGCTCAATCTCTGTTATTGGCAATTGACCGTCCCGAAGCTAACGGACAAATTTATAATGTAGCAGAGGAACGGACGCTGACCTTGCGGGAGTGGACGGAGATCATCGCAAAAGAGATGGGGCATGAATTTAAGTATATCGATATGCCGTGGGCGATCGCGAAACCCAGTATCCCATATGCAACCAGCGAGCGCCATCTGGTCATGGATAATACCAAGATTAAAAAGGAGCTTGGATACCGGGATGTGGTGCCGGCCAAAGAAGGGCTAAAGAGGACAGTACAGTGGTTACTCAAGAACAGACCTGAAAACGACGGAGAAGTCGAGCAACAACTCAGAGACCCGTTTAATTATAATATCGAAGACAGAATTATTCAGGAATGGGAAAAAGGTTGCAGTAATATTCGAGAAATTCCTTTCAACATTGAAGAAAGATTAAAATATGGTTATACTCATCCGGGAAAACCGGAAAAGAAGCCTTGATCAACTCACAGGGACGCAACAATCTGCTGTTAGAGCTGTGTGTTATAATTTACTGGAAAAATCGTAATGGATCTAAGAATATCCCAACTTGAAGGAAACAAATATCATGGAAAACTTAAATAATTCAGAAGCAAATTTTCAATTATGGTCGTTGATAGGCACAGTCAGCCACTCAATCGTGCAGGCCAGACAAAAAGAGCTGAATCAATATCATATTCCCGTTCGTCAATATCAGGTATTACGCACGATACAGGAACTTGGTGAGAACGCCACGCTGTCGGAAGTAGCAAAAACCGTTGAACGGGAATTGCATGTAATTTCTAAACAAGCGGTCACGATGGAAAAAGACGGGCTGATAAGGCGCGTTAAAAATACGCCCAAGACGAATCTTTTAAAACTGGAATTGACAGAGAAAGGTCTGAATATCATTAAAATTGCCCGGCAGAGTCCGTCAATGGATACAATATTTGCCTTTATGAGCGCGGGCGAGCGCAAACAATTGGAGTCAATTTTAAACAGGATACTGGATAATCTGAAGTAACCTGACGGCTTTCGGACATTGTTAATTTGTATTCTTACACAGGGTTAGTTGTTTTCTTTAAAATATTTAGATAATTAGCCTGCGAAAGATTATTTTGTCGTGATAGTAACCGAGGCTGATTGGCTTTTTCCATTCGAATCCGTGCTTGTAACGACAACATTATATATTCCGCTCTGGTTATAAATGTGCGTCTGGGGAAACCAACTAGTGATCTTTTGCCCGTCTCCCCAATCCCAGACAATTCCTGTAATTGAAGCGTTAGAAGCAGTCGGTAACGTAATTCCATTGATCGATACCGATAGACCATTTATACCCGGAGTCAATAAAGAGATTGTTGGAGCTATACTTATTACCAAGCCATAATCCACTCCGGCATCAATGGCCACCGCACCTGTAATGCCGTTAAGGTGAACAGGAAGACTGCTGTTAGCTGTGGTTCCATTACCTACCTGGCCGTATCCGTTCCAACCCCATGACCAAACAGTGCCGTCGGAACTCAACGCCAGGCTATGTTGATCGCGAATAGATACAGCTACAATACCGGGAGGCAATTTAGCCTGTACAGGAACGTTTCTTCCAATAGTTGTGCCATCGCCTAATTCGCCTAAATCATTTAGTCCCCAACCCCAGACTGTCCCGTTAGCCGCCAACGCGAGGTTATTGCGGCCGCCTGCTGAAATAGCCGAAATCCCGTTAAGCCCTATGACCTGCACGGGAATATGGTTATCGACAGTTGTCCCGTTTCCTAACTGACCATTGGTATTAGATCCCCACGACCAAACTGTATGGTCTGTCTTTAGTGCAATACTATGCCAGTCGCTTGCAGATACCGCAGCAATCTGTGTGAGACCGGTAACTTCAGCTGGAGTATGCCTTTCGGTTACAGTACCATCACCCAACTGGCCGCGGTCATTCATTCCCCAGGCCCAAACGGTCCCATCTGATTTTAGTGCTAAACTGTGGTAATAGCCGCCGGCGATACCGGTAACTCCGGTCAATCCGTTTACTTGAATCGGGCTATTACTATTGGTTGTTGTACCATTCCCTAGTTGTCCGTGGCTATTATCGCCCCAGACCCAGACCGTCCCATCCTGCTTTAATGCCATATTGTGATAGTAACCTGCACTTATAGAAATAATAGCGTTAAGGCCGGGCACCTGAATAGGAGTATGGCTGTTAGTATTTGTTCCGTTTCCCAACTGACCTTTGTCGTTAGCACCCCAAACCCAGACCGTACCGTCCGCTTTCAGAGCCAGGCAATGACCATAGCCACCGGAGACTGCTGTAATTCCGCTGATACCTGAAATGTTAACGGGGCTGTGGCTGTCAGCTGTGGTTCCATTACCAAGCTGACCATTGATATTCCAACCCCATGCCCATAATGTCCCGCCAATGCCCAAGGAACTAATTAACCCCGGTATGGGCGCGTTAGGAGCTTGTCCCTGTTCTATGATACTGTGCTGTCCGGGAGGAATTATTACTTCTTTGCCCTGAGCAGTAACGCTAACAGTCCCCTCCACGTTGGCTACTGACGTAGAGCCGTCGATAGAGACCGAGACTTGCATAATAGTGCCGCGTACACCGGCCACGGCCGATGAAGTTTCTATTTCGTATATTGATGCGGGATCTATCAGCTTTACGACCGTACTGGTAGTCTCTCCAATTTTCTGACCTATTTTGATGGTCTTCGGTGAAGTTGATGACTTACCGATCAGTTCATCCAGAGATATTTGCGCATCACTGTTTAATTTAATAACGCTGCCATCGAAGAACGTGACTGAGGCTGTACTACTATCACTAGTTTTAATTTGGTCACCTTTTGCTAGCGTCATTCCTTCTTGCCCATCACTCCAATTACCAGAACCTGATTTATTGATTTGAACGCTGCCGGTAATAGCGGATAATACAGTCAAAGACCTGTTACCAGATGAAAGATTACCTGCGGAAGTGGTTCCACAGGACGTGATTCCTAAAAATAAGAAAATAATGACGGGGACTGTTAATAAAATCCTGAATAAAATGGAGCGTTTTGAACGCATTTTACGTTCCTTAAGTGTTCAAATGTAATTGAATAATTACCTTGGATTGATAATCACGTGAATATTAATTTTTTAGTATATCAAAGCTAATTAAAATAGTCAATTATTATTGTCTAATTCGATATCAATCTTCCGCTATAGCTTTAGCTTCACGGGGGAAGAGAAAATGTTGTGAGATAGCTTCAATCAGCAAGGTATGGTCACCATGTTTCGGGCTTTAGACTTCAGGTTATAGCCAGTATCTCCCCGTCAATGAGAAAGGACAATTATTTCATCACCTTCCCATTCATAACGTGTGTTCAAACCCGCCATTTTAGTGATTTTTTCCATAAATTCGAGCGCCTGTTGTCCCTTTTCATCATTTTTAAGCACCTCCGGCTGTTTCTTTTCATTGACAAAACATGGGATGTAACTTAAATGTGCTATTTTACCATCATTTATCACACATTTGGCGATCATCGTAAGAGATCGGTACGAATATAGAGCCGGGTAAGGCTGAACAGACAAAACACCGGAAACTTCAGGATCTTCGAATGAACGATGCTCTTTTAATTGCTCTACTTTATCCTCTAATCTGGCCGGAACAAAAAGACCCAAACCGTGAAAGATGCCCTTCCCCTTATAAAATCAGCATCGCATCACCAAAACTATAAAAGCGGTATTTCTCCGCAATGGCGATTTGATAGGCTTTATCAATCAGTTCCTTACCGGCAAAGGCGGATACCAGCATCAATAAAGTCGATTTCGGCAGGTGGAAATTGGTGATCATGGCATCGACTACGAGGAATTTGTGCCCCGGTAGAATAAACAAGTCAACCCAACCTTCGAAAGGCGTCATAGCGCCCCTGCCAGCCTGTGCGACCGCTTCTACCAGGCGTACACTGGTAGTGCCGACGCAGATGACCCGCCGACCTTCTTTCTTCGCCAGCGCCAACTCCGCGGCGGCATCGGCGTTCATATAGCCATATTCTTTGTGGATAACATGTTTTGCGGGATTATCTTCCTGTACAGGACGAAATGTATCCAGACCGACATGCAGAGTGACAAACAAACACTTCACCCCTAGTTGTCCGATTTTTGTCAGCAATTCCGGGGTAAAGTGCAACCCGGCAGTTGGCGCAGCCACGCTGCCCTTGCGGTCGGCATAAACCGTCTGGTAACGGTTTTGATTCTGTAACGGCTCATGAATATAGGGTGGTAAAGCCACCTGCCCGATGTCAGAAAGCAGCGCGTCATCTGAAAACCGGATGGTGCGCAGCCCGTTCTCCCCTTCTGTTAATATCTCCGCACTGACGATTTTGTTCCGCTGTCCATCAGCCAGTTCTAATATGGTTCCGGTTTTAACCCGCCGCCCCGGTTTGACCAGTATCTCCCAGACATTTTGTTCCACACGTCGCAGTAAGAGGATTTCCACCGCTCCGCCGGTATTGGCTTTAGTGCCGGAAAGACGTGCGGGGATGACACGGCTGTCATTAAAGACCATCACGTCGCCGTAATGTAGGAAACTTGGGAGATCATAAAAATGACGGTGCTCTATCTGTCCGTTTTGCCGGTTTAATACCAGTAATCTGGAAGTATCCCTTGGTTCAAGCGGTTTCTGTGCAATCAGTTCGGTCGGTAGATTATAATCAAAATCTTCGGTACGCAAATATCTTTCCCTGCGAAGTCTATTACTCAATACTCATTATAGCCTCCTGCACGCTTAATAATAAAGCTGTACGGTGCAACTTCTCTTTGAAAAGGCTAAAATAAACAAAAGACACAAATTTGTTAACACAGAGGAATAATATTTATGAAAAAAACCGTCAAGGCTGAAATTATTTCGATCGGCACAGAACTATTGAGGGGCGAAATTACCGATACCAATGCCGGTTACCTGGCTTCACAACTGCCGCTGGTTGGTATTGAATTGCAAAGAATGACCACCGCAGATGATGACACTAAAAAGCTGGCTCAAGTGCTGCGTAACGCGCTGAAAAACTCCTCGATTGTAATTACCACCGGCGGTTTGGGCCCCACGCAGGATGACCTTACCAGAGAATCAATCGCACTGGTAATGGATGAGCAATTATTCATCGACGCTGCGCTTGAAAAACATCTCCGAATAACTTTTTCCCAGATGGGACGGGAGATGCCTCCGGCTAACCTGCAGCAGGCCATGCGCATCCCTTGCGCACAATCGTTGCCTAACCCGCGTGGTATCGCGCCCGGTTGGTGGGTGGAAAAGAATGATAAAGTGATCGTTGTAATGCCCGGCCCCCCGCGTGAAATGCTGCCGATGTGGCAAAACGAGGCATTGCCACGAATAAAAAACAGATTCCCCGGTGAGCAAATACAAGCACGTACGATCAAGACCTTTTCCATCCAGGAAGCAAAGGTAGCAGAACTGATCCATCCCTTCTTTGGGATCGCTAATCCGACACTGGGTATTTACGCCAAAACGGACGGCATCCAGGTGCGGCTGATCGCACACGGCACTGACGCCGCGCAATTGCTTGATGTTAACACACATAAAATCCAACAAATCCTGTCACCTTATGTCTGGGGAACGGACACGGATACATTAGGCGGTATCATCGGTAACACATTAAGTCAACGCGGAATGAGTCTGGCTACAATGGAAGATTACACCGGCGGATTACTGGGGAATATGATTACCGATAGCGCTTTAAGCTCCCAATTTTACCGCGGCGGGTTAATTACCGGTTCTGATATAGTGAAGATCGACTGGGGTATACCGGCCGCTATTATTGAAAAGAAAGGCACCGCGAGCTGTGAAGTTGCGGAGGCAATGGCCGCAGTCGTAAAAGACAAATTTTCCTCCGATTTCGGTCTCAGTGTCACCGGTCTTTCATATAAAAACAGCTCAGGCGGTCAATTCGAAATGGTATGCATCGGAGTGGCCGACGCAGGCGGCACAAAAAGCTGGGAGCAGCAATTCATGTGGAACCGTAACGACTCCTTCGAACGCGCGGCGGTAGCTGCCCTGTTCCGCCTGCGGGAACGATTGATCGACATGAACCTATTAGATTATGTTAAGTAATAGACCGACAAAACACCCATTAACAACCGACTGCTGATAGCTGACCGTTGAACGCTATTTCTCCCTATTTAAAGAAATTGCGGACGCTATCGAATTCACTGGGCAGGAATCCTAATATCAGCGGAAACTTGTCCAGGAAAAAGCCAGATAACTTCGAATCAACAATGAAACTGGCACTGGTATATTTCACAATGATCGCCAGGAAAGCGCTGACTGACAACGCGCCGAGTATCAAGCCTAAGACCGCGCCGCCGAGTTTATCAACCCAGCCGAGCTTGATCGCCTTGATGATTGACTTTAAAAGCCAGGCAATGATTGCCGCCACTATCATCACCGCCAGCAAAATGATGATAAAGGCGACGATATTGGCGGTGTCTTTGTTCGAAATGAACGTCAGGGCATTTCCTAATTGTATATAGAAATGCGAGGCTAAAAAGATACCGACAATTACTCCCACGATGGATAAAACCGTGCGAATCAGGCCCTGCACCAGACCGGAAATCACGGAAACCGCTAAGTAAATCAAAATTACGATATCCAACCAGTTCATTATTCCGTCCTCCTCATGTTGTTGATTTGCATGAGAAAATCAAATTCTATTTGCCAAATAGGTTGTTTTGATTGTATCATACTCCTACTGATTGGTAAAATATGTCAGTTATTGAGACGATAGCATTGTAAACAGGATAAAACGAACGTGAAATATTCGGTGACTTTTTTGCCCGACAATAAAACAGTGGAAGTGGAGAGTGAAAGCACTCTGCTACATGCCGCAGAACAGGCCGGAATTATTATTAACAGTCTCTGCGGCGGCGACGGTCTTTGCGGCGAGTGTCAGTTACAGGTCGTCAGCGGGAAAGCCCAAGCTGAAATAAACGCAATTGCCTTCTTTTCCAAATATGAAATCGAGCACGGCTATGTGCTGGCCTGCCGGACAAAAGTCGAAGACAATCTGACGGTGATGATCCCGCCGAAATCACGAGCAGAACAGGAGCAAATTTTACTGGCAGGTGCCACGATTACATACAGTGAACCGGAGAAATTGGTACTGCACCGACGCAGCTGTGAACCGGCTTTTGCCTTCGACCCGTTGGTGAAGAAAGTCTACATGGAACTCCCCGCGCCGACAATGGAGGATAACATCTCCGATATCGACCGCATAACACGAGAACTGAACAAAGTCTCACACTACGACCACTTTGAAATCTCGCTGCCCTGCCTGCAAAACCTGACAGAGAAACTACGCGCTCACCAGTGGAAAGTGACAATCACCTTTGCCCGTCACAACAGCAGCGGGCGGATACTGGAAATAGAAGGCGGCGATACATCGGAGAAAAACTACGGTTTGGCGATTGATGTCGGGACAACAACCGTGGTGGTACAATTAGTGAATCTGAAAAACGGCAAACTCATCGGGGTAAAGGGTAGTCATAATCTGCAGGCGCGTTACGGCGAAGATGTCATCTCCCGCATGATTTTTGCCTGCGTGCGCGGGTCGCTGGAACCGGTGCATAAGGCAGTTATCACCAATATCAATCACCTGGCACAGGGTCTGGCCGCGGAAAATCACATTGAACTCAGGGACGTAACGGCAATCGTGGCAGCAGGTAATACTACCATGAGCCATTTTTTGCTGAACATGACACCGTGCGCAATCCGGCTGGAACCGTATGTACCGACGACAACCGTTTATCCGCAGGTCTATGCCCGCGAATTAGGTATCATGATAAATCACGAGGGGATACTGGAAGTTGAGCCCAGCATTGCCAGCTATGTCGGCGGCGATATTGTGGCCGGAGTACTGGCCTGCGGTATGGCCGATAAACAGGAAATCCAATGCCTGATCGATGTCGGCACGAATGGAGAAATCGTTATCGGTAACAATGAATGGTTGGTCTGCTGCTCTGCTTCGGCCGGACCGGCCTTCGAAGGCGGCGGCGCGAAAAGCGGCATGCGCGCTACCAGGGGCGCCATCGAGAAAATCGAGATACATGACGGCAAGGTTACGTATGAAACGATCGGTAAAGCCAGGCCGCGCGGTATCTGCGGCTCCGGACTGATTGAGACCATTTTTGAGCTGGTCAATAATAAAATTATCGAACCGCATGGAAAATTCGATACATCACGGGAAAACCCGCGTCTGGTCAATGAAAATGGCGAGCTGCGTTATATTATCGCATTCCCCGCGGAAACCGAAACCGGCGAAGCCATCTCGATATCGGAATCAGAGATCGAGAATCTCATCAAGTCCAAAGGGGCGGTTTTTGCGGCTATCAAATCGTTAGTAGATTATGTAGGACTCCGCTTTGAACAACTGGAGACTATTTATGTCGCGGGCGGGTTCGGCAGCTCGCTGAATATCCCGAAAGCAATCGCCATCGGCCTGATTCCGGACATCGATGTAAAGCGGATACTCTTTATCGGGAACAGTTCCCTGACAGGAGCGCGGTTGTCCTTGACTTCGATCGATGCATTTGAGCATTCCCTGAAAATTGCCCGCAGCATGACAAACGTTGAATTATCAAACTATACGCCGTTTATGAATGAGTTCATTGCCGCGTTGTTCCTGCCGCACACAGATGTGAAGCTGTTTCCGTCCGTCCATTACCAGAGCTAATGGAACCCCGGCATCACCGGTTTTGGCGGCTCCTGAGGTGCGGCTTTAACCAGTAAAATAGGTACGCTGCTGCCGTGAAAAACCTTTTCCGCCACACTGCCCATTGCCCAGCGGCTGAAACCAGAACGGCCGTGACTGGCCATGATGATCAGATCTGCTTTTTCGCTGCAGGCAAAATCCACAATTTGCTCGGCGGCTTCACCCATGAGCACTGTAATCCCCACTTTAATCCCCTTTTTTACCAGTTGATCAGCCACACCGGACAGATAGCGCTGTCCTTGTTTCAGTACCTTGCCGGCAACTAAAGGTATTTTCAAACCCGGGTCGATTTCGAATTTCCGTCCGGAGTACGGCCGGTCTGTGAAAGCAACGTCGGGTTGACACGCACTCTGTTCCGTGGATTGTTTGCTATTATCGGTGTCTTTCGGAAATAAACCGGCCAATCGCTCGGTCACAGTTAACAAGATTATTTCTTCAATTCCCGCGCCTTTTGAAATTTCTTCCGCGTGGGTTAACACACATTCTGCCAGTTTCGAGCCGTCTAAAGGCACGATGATTTTCTTATACATGTTTTCTTTGCCGTCCGTTATCTTTTAGACATCTTCTCATATTTATCAATGACGGTATAAACCGCATAATCGAACAAAAGTAAAATCCGATTAGTACTTTGCAACGCGGCGTACATATCCAAACCGGTATCAAATAGTGCCGAAGACTCGGCGTAAAGCCAGACATATCTGCGCATCAGAATCAGTGCATAAACAGCCTCAGCCAATGGAATGCGACGACTGAACATTTCCTCCGCGTAACCGGTAGCATCCATCACACGCTGTACTTCCTGAAAAGGATTATCGGCAAAATACATCCGCTTCAGATTTTTGTAAAGGAACGTAGCATGGCGTAAACAACCCTCTTTAGGACTGGCGCAAAACGAGGGGGTCCGCAGGTTGGTGGTCACGGATTTGTGCCATTGCCCGGCGATTTGCTCAGCATTCTGGTTGACCAGATCCATCAACCGGTCAGAAAGAGCCTTCTGTGTCATCGTACACCTCCCGATTATTTTTGTTAATCCGGGGGAGACAACCGTTCAGCGCCTGTTAAATTGATTATCGAAAAGAGATAACACAGGTCTCCAGATTCCAGTACCCATATCATAGTGAAACAAAATAAAAAAAGCAATAGAGAAAATGGAAGTATAACCAACGTTTGGTTTATTCATATGATCGATATTTGTGTTTATTTTGCTTTAGCCTGGGTTATTACTGGCATTCCCTTACAAGATAAGCGAACCTTGACAGAATCAGGTTCACAGTTGCTTCCTCCTTTTTTGATGGTTTGTAATAAAGACTTATGGCTTTAATACTAAATAACCATCGTATTCAGTAGTAATTTCAGCGGAAAACAAGGTACAATTATCTATAAGCATTATAGATTGCGCATTCGTACCACATAATATAAGTGGAAATATTATTAGCCCGGAGGGACATGATGGCAAACGGATATGAAATCAATGATATGGCGAAGGAAGAATCATGGCGGCTTTTCCGTATCATGGGCGAGATGGTAGAGGGTTTTGACGGACTCTCCGGGATTGAACCGGCAGTGACGATTTACGGTTCGGCCAGAATCAAACCGCTGGACGATCTTTATACTCAAACCACTGAAATTGCCCACCGCCTGGGTGAACTTGGTTTCTCCATCATTACCGGCGGCGGTCCTGGTATAATGGAAGCCGCGAACAAGGGCGCCACCGAAGCCGGGGTAAAATCCATTGGATTGAACATTGAACTGCCGGTAGAGCAGATGTGCAACGCCTATGCCACCAAGGTCATAACATTTAAACACTTTTTTGTGCGTAAAGTGATGCTGGTGAAATATGCCACCGCTTTTGTGATCATGCCGGGCGGATTAGGCACAATGGATGAACTGACCGAAGTGTTAACACTGATCCAGACGCACAAAATAAAACCATTCCCGGTGGTTTTGTATGACAATAAATATTGGAAAGGTTTTCTGGATTGGCTGCGCAGTACAACGTTAGCCAGGGGTTATGTTTCGGAAGGAGACTTTAATCTGCTGCGGGTCTGTGACGACCCCACCAGCGTTGTGGAAACAGTGCAGCAATGGTATATCAAACAGGAAGTTGCCGGGAAAAGAGCCATCAGCCATAGTAACGGTTTACTCTAGTCGAGGTTGAATTCTTCCAGATATTTAGGAACGGTTACTTTCCAGCCCTTGTTTTGTCTGATACTTTCCGCGTAAGTATTGGCGGCACTTTCTTCTCCATGCACCACAAAAACCTGGCGCGGTTGTTTGATCGCGGAAATCCATCTTAAAAGTTCGTTTTTATCAGCGTGAGAAGAAAACCCGTTCAGCTTGACAATTTTAGCTTTGACCGGATATTGCTGCCCGAGAATTCTGACTTCGGTTGCGCCGTCCGTGATAAGTCTGCCCAATGTCTCCACAGCCTGATAACCCACAAACAGAATAGTGCTCTCCGGGCGCGTAATGTTCTGAATCAGGTGATATTTGATCCTGCCGCCGTTACACATTCCGGCGCCGGAGATAATAATGGATGGCTCTTTAATATTATTTATCGATTTTGATTCTTCGATGGATGTCATGCATCTTAAACCGGGAAATGAAAAAGGCGACTTGCCAGCTTTCAGCAGTGCTTTCATTTCGTCATCGAAAAGGTCAGCATAACAGCTGAATATTTTGGTAATATCCACAGCCATCGGACTATCCAATAAAACCTGAATCGGTTTGATTTTTTGCTCATTTAACGCCTGACTGAGGTAATAAAGGATATCCTGCGACCTTTCCAGTGCAAAACTGGGGATGACGATGTTTCCCCCGGCTGCGACGGTGGAATTGACGACATCAACCAGCCTGGGATACATTTCCGCCGGTGCGTCCAGTTCCCGATCGCCGTAAGTGGATTCAGTCAGTACATAATCGGCATTGCTGAATACCGTGGGATTATTTAAAATCGGTTTGTTCGGTCTGCCGATATCGCCGGAGAACAGCATTGTACGCTCTTCACCGTTTTGTAGGATCTTTACTTCGATCATCGCAGCGCCGAGAACATGTCCGGCATCATAATACCTACAACTGATTCCTGGCGCCAGTTGCAGCGTCTGATTGTAAGGAACCGTAGTGAGGTGGGTGATACAGGCTTGCGCATCCTCGGTGGTATAGAGCGGTAATTCCGGATGGGCTCCTTTACGTCCGTCGCGGTCGTGTCGTTTCTTCTTGTTTTCAGCATCCTGCATTTGCAGGTGCGCGGCATCCATCAACATAATTTTGGTAATGTCCGCAGTAGCTGCGGTACAGTAGATTTTATGTCTGAAGCCCTGTTTTACCAGTCTCGGCAGGTACCCGCAATGGTCGAGATGGGCATGTGTTAAGAGAACAGCATCGATATTTTGCGGCTTTACCGGAAAAGGCGCCCAATCACGCTCTTTCAGTTCTCTTTCCTGATACAAACCGCAATCCACCAGAAATCTAAAGCCGTTGGTTTTTACCAGGTAACGTGAACCGGTAACATTCTGTGCCGCACCGAGAAAAGTAATTGATATTTGCATTTTTTACTCTATTTAATCCAATATAACAGAAACCGGCACTACACACAATGGGTCTTGTTAGTTTTGTCTTGCTGGTTTCCAACTTATGTATAGTTATTCTTCCATAGGGGTTTATTACAAACTCCCTTGATCCGGTTAAGAATTGACAGACCGCCTCATAATGGTCTATTCTCAATCTGCTAGACGATTCGCAACAAAAGGAGACAACCGTGACCGCATTGTTGATTGCAGCCACTTTGCTCGGTGCTTATCTGGTAGGTTCGATTCCCACTGCTTACCTCATCGGCAAATTCAAAAAAGGCACCGATATCCGTGAAGTCGGCAGCCATAACATGGGCGCGATGAACGTAATTTACAACGTGGGCTTCTGGTGGGGCGCACTGGTCATGACGATCGATATAGGTAAGGGCGTCCTGACGATGGCGGTAGCGAAATTACTGAATATTCCTGAATTAGCTTATTATGCCGCCGGTATCGTAGTTATACTGGGACACAATTTTCCGATCTTCCTTAAATTCCGCGGGGGCAAAGGTGGGGCTACAGCGGTCGGCGTGCTCAGCTTCCTGATGTTTCCCTTTGGCTTTCTGATCGGTCTGGGAGTATTCTGCTTGTTAATGGCAATAACACGCTTCCCTACATTGAGCTACGGCATCGGCCTGGTTGTATTCCCCTTTGTCGGCTGGCTGCATTATCACAACGGGAACTGGGTTATTTTTTCCGCAATTGTGGTTGCTATCCCGTTCATTCGTTATATACCGCGGCTCAAAGAAATCTACAAGAAAGCAGGAAATCTCGGGCATGCAATACGGCGGAAAAACCTGAAAGACCGATTCTAACAGCAATTCGTAGGTACTTTCAATAATTTCTGATATTCTTGCAAAAGGTGCTGCGCAGTCGACGACCAGCTGTATTTCAATACCGATTGGCGGGCTGCGCCAGCCATCGAATTCCGGATTTCATTTTCACTCATCATTAAACACAGGTATGCCGCAAGCGCTTCCGGCGAACGTTCTTCGAACAGATAGCCGGTTTCTCCATCTTTAACAATGGTAGCTAATCCTCCGACGCGGGAAGCCAATACCGGCGTGCCGGAAGCTAGCGCTTCCACCGCGACCAAACCAAAGCTCTCGTGATACGAAGGAACGATGCAAATATCCGCCGCGTTGTAGTAAACCGGCATTTTTTCGTGCTCCACCGGACCGACAAAATCGACCCTACTGCCGATACCCAGTTCATTTGTCAATGCATTCATTTTCGCCAGTTCGTCGTTATCACCGGAGTTACCACCGACCACCAGCAACTTTGTCATCCCGTGATTGGGCAGATTGGTCATCGCGTGCAGCAACAAATCCAAACCTTTAAATGGTTGCAGCCGCCCCGCAAAGAGCAGCACGCGCCGATAGTTTTCCAGATCCAGTTCACGACGTGCCTTTTCCTGGTCTCGCGGCAAGAAAACATCGAGATTGACGCCGGGAGGAATAATCTTGATCTTTTCCGGAAGGCAGCCGTAGAGATTAATCAGGTTATTTTTTCCTTCTGCAGTTGACGTTACAATACAATCAGTAATAGCCACTATCTTCTTTTCCGATTGGATGCGGATTTCCGGTTCTTCATGAGCCCCCGACGCGCGGTTCTTTACTTCTCCCAGGGTATGAAAAGTCACGATATCGGGAACGCCCAATTGTTTTTTAATTTGCTCGGCGACCAGCGCCGATGTCCAGTAATGACTGCGCAGAATGTCGTATTTAGCGCCGTCTTTTTGCATAAATTCCAGTATTTTAGCTTGAAATTCAGGCAAGCAATTAAAGACATCCATCTTCGAAATATCCCGCGGTTCTCCGGCACGGATATGAATGAGGCGTGTCCTTTCATTTATTCGGATTATTTCCGGCTCGTCCGGATCATGCCAGCGCGCAAAAATATCAACGTCAACCCCCAGCCTGTTCATTTCATGGCTGAGCGTAAGTATATACAGGTTCATGCCGCCGACATCCCCCGTTCCTAACGGACGCTGCGGACAACTATGCACACTGATTTCAGCGATACGCATTTGTCTATCTCCTTGAAATCACGCACCGGTACAGAGGGACATCCTGCCCGCCCAGATCATATTTGTACGGCTCATTGCCGGAGAGGAAATCAAAACGCTTTTTCCCATTATCGATCGCATCCCGGATATTAAAAACCTCAAGTAGTAAGCCCACACTTAACGCCGAATACTCTTTGTCGTAGGCGCTGTTGTAAAGGTAAATATCATTATTAAAATCAAAGCACAATGTGGAGCTGGCCCGCTTGCCGCCGACTTCCAGGAATGACAGCCGGATATTACCGTGCTCGCCCAGAGAGGATATCATCGTGGTAAAAAATTCTTTCTTTTTTTCGGTCATAAAATTAGCTTTCTCTTCGTTGCTTAACTGAAACAGTTTAAAAAAGCTCTCAGCGGCTTTTGGTAACACTTCCTTATCGGTGACAGCGAAGTAATTTACAGATTGGTTTTGTTCCAGCCGTCTTAACTTGCGCCGTATCTCATGCCGGTCTTTGGTCGTCAGTAATACCAGGTAATCTTCCCAGCTCGCGGGTAAAATGAGTTGCGGGCTGACATTCGATTGTTTTGTCTCGATCCGATAACCCTTCTGCTGTGCCAGAGGCACGAAATATTTAAACGCGAGAGAGTCCCCTAATATATTTTCGAGTTCGATGCTGTTCCATTCCTGTGCATCCAGGTACTCCAGTAGCCGTGAAAAAATATATTCTTCCCGCCCCTTTCGCGCGATGAAGTCCATGTAATCGCAAACATCGCTGCTGCCGATGAATGAAAGCTTGCCCTCTTGTCTTTTTAACGGAGCAATACCTGCGAGTTTATCACCTTCCAATATCGAAAGAAGAATCAATTCGTAATAACTGCCGAATACCTGCCACCAGGCTGTTTGCCATTGCGGCGTAAAAAATACATGATTTGCGGCAGACGCGGTCAGCAATTCCTGCCATGCGGTTTTCAGGCCGACGAAACTAACGGGTTTTACAAATTCATCCATCTTATATTAGTATAACATTCCAGATTTTATTCGACAGCGAATATGTCAAAGAAAGTCAAAATGTTTCAACCCGGATACTGCCAGAATCAAATGATGTCGGCATATAAATCATGGTTGACGTCATTGTCATATAGTAATACAATATTGGCACTTAACTAAAACTTGTATTAAAGGAGAAATGGTATGGAAGGGAAAGAACTGATTAAATTTGGATTTGAAAATATCAAAAGATCAGTGGATAGAACAATCGAAGGCTTAACAAAAGAGGAACTGGCATGGCACCCGCGGTCCGACGCCAATTCCATCGGATTGATTTTATTCCACATGGCACGCTCAGAGGATACGTTTGTTAACGCGCGCATTCAGGGTAAACAATCCGTCTGGGAAAGTGGGAAATGGTACGTAAAATTTAATAAAGCAATGACTGATGGCGGAGCACATTATACCGCGGAGCAGGTTGCCGGCTTTGTTGTCCCGGAGATTAAAGATTTGCAGGCCTACGCAGATGCTGTGCGTAAAGAAACGACGGGGTACCTCAAGGATGTGACTGCGAAAGAGCTCGATCGAAAAGTTGAACTACCACCGATGCCCCATGCCCAAAATGCCGATGGTAAATCCGCGCCGCCGCCTCGCGCTCCCTTTGAACCCATCGTAGGCTTGATGCTGCAGTTTACCGTGGCTCATTTGTCGCAGCACGCAGGAGAAATTTCTTATATACGCGGCCTCAAACGGGGTATGGACAAATAATTTATTTGATCCCTTCAAACAAGTCTTTTTCCTGGCGTTTGCCGTTGGGCGGCGGGTAATCCCGCATGAAATAGTCCCGCTGCCCGCGGATTTTTTCGATCATGCGAAAAACTCTAAGGGGACCCTGACGAGGGCGGCCGCCACCCTGACTGGCATGACAGGCCGCCGCCTTGTCCCGAATCTGAATGGCTTTTTTCTTGAGACGGATGACCGCATTAATCGGATAATTCTGGTTAAACATTTTAGTCATATCGATGTCTTTGTTTCGTCCGGCGCGGCGGGGATTCTGCCCGAAGAGCGGCATTAATCTGACCATCACTTTCATAAAACCGAGAGAACGCACCCCGAAATACAACTTGGCAGGTTGATATACCGGGCCCGCACCGGGATATTGTTTCTGGTCGTTAGCTGCGTAGAATGCCTTTACAACCGCATTGTGGGTGGCAATGTGGTCAGGATGCCCATAACCACCTCCGGCGTCGTGGGTAATTACTACATCGGGTTTTAGCTCCCGCACAATTTTAACCATCAGTCCGGCGACCTCATCCACCGGCGCCATCGCCAGCGAAGCAGGGTTTTTATTATCCTCCGAACCCTGCATTCCGGAATCGCGGTACCCGAGATAAATTACCCCGGTCAAGCCCAGAGCCTGCGCCGCGCATTTCATTTCTGCTGAACGCAGATCGCCAATGCTGTTATAGCCTTGCATAAACTCGGGGTCAACTGTGCCAGCCTCACCGCGCGTGGAACAGACGTAATAGACTTTAACCCCGGCAATGATGTACTGCGCCAGCGTTGAGCCCATCCCGAAAGTTTCGTCATCCGGATGGGCGCCGAAATATATCAATGTTTTTTCTTTATCCATCGCACACCAATCCATTTCCGATTACTTTATTATAAATGAAATAATGGAAAGGAACATATCCATAACTAATAAATGATGGAGTAAAGTCTAGAGAGACCCTACTCCATCATTCACTATATTTTATTTACAATTGTTTTATCTTATTGTTTTATGCCTGCGGCGGTGCAGGATTCTTGTAACCCTCCAGCAGCACTTTGGGCACAAGTTCAATTAATTCGTCAACCGTAAACAATTTCCCGTTTTCCTGGGTAATCGTTTTGGTCTTGACCGGTTCTGAGTAAATGGAAATATTAGGATAAGTGACATCGAAAACCTGGCCGTTAATATTTCCGGCTTCGTTAGTACACAAATAAACGACAAAAGGAGCCAGTGTTTCAGCCTCTGGCGGGTGCATCAACTCTTCGAATCTTTCTTTAGTAATCAAGCCGGAATCAAAACGTTTCTGAAAACCGGCTTTGATATCCGCGCTCAGGGTGAAACGGGTTCCCGCAGTAGGAGCATAGGCGTTACAGGTGACACCGGAACGTCCCATCTCTCTGGCCACGGCTCTTGTCAGACCGACAATACCGGCTTTGGCCGCGCCGTAATTACAGTGGCCTACAGTACCTAACCATGCTGTGGATGTAGTATTGATAATGCGTCCCCATTTTTGCTCTCTCATCAGGGGAGCGGCATGGCGGATGCAGTTAAATGAACTCTTCAAAAATGAATCGACTGATAAATCCCAATCTTCTTCGGTCATGTTCCAGACCATTTTCGGCGCGTCCGAACCGGCATTGTTCACCACAATATCGATTCTGCCGAAAGTATTGACCGCCGTTTGGATTGCTTTTTGCGCTTCATGGAAATCCGATACACTGCCGAAGAATGGTACCGCTTCTCCCCCGGCGGCCTTGATCTCGTCTGCCACCGTCGCGGCATCCCCGCCCTGTGTGCCGGCTTTACGGTTGTTAGTGACTACCATGGCGCCTTCGGCAGCCAGCCTCTTTGCTACAGCTTTCCCGATTCCCTGACCTGATCCGGTGACAATCGCTACCTTGCCTTTTAACTTACCAGCCATGTTTTAGACCTCCTTCATCTTATTTATAATGTACTGGAAGGAAAGTAGGTATCTTTGATAACCGTTCGGCTTGAAAATATGATAATTGTCCCCATGATACCACAAGACAAAGATATTCGCCACAAGCAAATACGATACCTTTGGCTCAAAAAATGGAACTTACAAAACACCATTGATAAATACGATTGTAATAATATTAAAGAGTAACAGAGGCCAGATATTATTTTAGCTCTTCTCAATCGTTTCTTTTAGAAGTGGAAAGACTGCTCGGGATAAAACCCGGCAGCCTTTCTGCTTTAATAAATCAAATAAGAGACACAAAACATCCGCTGTTAAGAAAATTAGTATCAGTTATCCCAGCCATTGGGGATTACGTGATGTGCCGTCAAATAAAGTTTCTGTTTTATATGCTTCGTATTGACCGTTAGCGGCTGCCTGGGCGGTCCTGGCTAACAAAGCCGACCGTCTTTCGTTGCTTAACGGTTGGAAGTTCCGGGCTGTATCAATTGCCTGCTGGAGAATTGCCAGCGATTCGCAACCGGTGATCACAGTGCTGACCGGTAAGCTCATCGCGTATTCTAAGCATTCTACCGCGGTTACTATGTTGCTTTTTAAAATGATATTATTTCCGATTGGTTTCATTCCCAATACGCCGATGTTATTTTTTTGCAATACCGGCAGCACTTTCTTTTCAAAACTTTCGAAATGAGCATCCATGACATTTAACGGCATTTGTACAGTATCAAACAGGAAACCGTTTTCCTTTGCCGCTTGCAGCATCTTGAGATGAATGTCCGGATTTTTATGCCCGGAAAAACCGATAAAACGAATCTTGCCGGCCTTTTTTGCTTTAATCAATGCCTCGATCGCGCCGTCAGAACCAAAGATTCTTTCCGGGTCCGCCATGCGGATGACTTCGTGGAATTGCAATAAATCGATGGTATCAGTTTGCAGTCTCTGCAGGGATTCCTCCAGCTGCATTATCGCCATCTTGCCTGTCTGTCCGTCCACCTTTGTCATTAAAAAGACTTTCTGCCGGTAGCCATCAAGCAGCGCTTTGCCCATGCGGATTTCGCTTAACCCGTTATTATAATCCCAGCAATTATCTAAAAAATTAATGCCGTTATCGATGGCAACGCGGACAATCCGGATACTCTCTTCTTCGGTGTTCTTCTTTATAATGTGAAAGCCGCCCAAACCAATAATAGACACTTTTTCGCCGGTACGGCCTAACATACGGTAAGGTATTCCCATCTTTGACGAAGCTTTAACATCACCCGGTTTAGTCGAATCTGGAAAAGCGCCGGCAGGCGTCATGAGCAAGCCTCCTCAAGAATATCAAACTACTTTAATAATACTATTTTTCTTTCCAGACGTTCCAAGGCGTCCATTGCATGGCATGATCTTCGAAAAAGCCGAGGCCATGCAATTTTGTGCTCGCCGCGGAAATACCGGCATCCAGCATCAGCGGAATCACGATCGCCTCATCATAGATATGTTTGACAACCGCCCGCGTGGTTTTAACCATGGTTTCACGATCTCTGGCGGCCAGCATCTCATTCAGCAGGTTATCGAAATTTCTTAACACGCTGGTTTGCCCATATTCCCTGGCGGTATGAAAATCAAACAAAGACCAGGTAAAATTCGGGTCTGAAGAGAAATGCCGGAATAACATGGCATTGTGCCACGGTTTCGTTGCACGGTACTGTTTCCACAATGTCGGGTCGGCGATTTCAATCTCTGCTTGAATGCCTACCGCAGCCAGATATGACTGCACCATTTGGAAGACTTTGAGGAGTTCGGTTCCCTCGCCGCCGATCAGCTTTGTCTTGAGACCGTCAGGATAACCGGCCTCCGCCAACAGTTGTTTAGCCTTGGCGGGGTTGTAAGGACGGCCTTCGATTTCCGGATTATAACCGCAAACCCGCTCATTAGCGAGCTGTGTCAGAGGACGCCAGTAGCCATGACCCAGAGCCTGCACGATTGCCGGCCGGTCAATTGCGTATTCGATCGCCTGCCGGACCCGTTTATCAAATAATAAGGAATCGGGATTTAAGGTATCGGGTAACAGCCCCTCCATCGTCCAAGGCAGGACGGTGATATGGTATCCCGCGGATTTCAGCTCGGCTGCGGATGCGCCATTCAAATTGACCGCGGCATCTACCTTACCGCTCTTCAACATATCAACCGCTGTCTGCATATCTTTCGCGTAGAGCATCTCGATTGTATCGAAATACGGTTTGCCCTTCATCCAGAAGTCATTGAAGCGCTCTACTGTAAGCTTGACATCAGGCTCATATTTTTTAAATTTATAGGCGCCCGTGCCGACCGGGTTGACCAGACAATATTCTTCGCCGTAGGTTTTATAGGCAGTCGGCGAAGTTACGAATCCGCCGGAATAAGCCAGCGTGGGTAAAAAGTGGTTATCAAAAGCAGTCAGCGTCAATAATACCTGGAATTCATCTATCACATCGACGGATGACAGGAGTTTGAGCGTACCGTTGGTTTCCCTGGCTTTTAACAGACTCCACTTTACGGCCTCTGCGTTAAAATCAGTACCATCGTGGAATTTCACACCTTTCCTCGCATTTAAGGTCAGATGCAGACCGTCTTTATTGTATTCCCAGGACTCAATTAAATGCGGCACCAGACAGCCGGTTTTATCCACCCGCAGCATTTTATCGACGACCGGTTCCATCCATGGTCCTCCGACGTTAATCCTGCCGGGAACCCCCATCCGTGGCGGCGGTACATAGGTATTCGCTATACGCAAGGTCCCACCGTACTGCGGTTCCAATATCGATTTCTGTCTATATTTTGCAGTTGCCGTCGTTTTTATTTCTGATTTCATCTTCTTTTCCTTTGTTTATTGCGTATAGAGAGGCTGGGTTTCCCCAGCCTCTCTATTGTCTATCCATAAGACATGGTAACCATAGCTAACTTTGCGGACTAGTGGCCCATAGACTTCTTTAATTTTTGATCGATCCAGAACCGCGACAGGAAATAACCGGCAAACATCGGGCCTGCATTCCCGCCGCCGATGGTGAAACTCTGACCGGCATAGCCTTTTAGCCACGGTTCATTAAATGTAAAGAGATTACATTGTACCAGTGATATTGACCAATGTTGCTCAGCGACGTATTTATTGGCATCGTGCACTATCTGCTTCAGCTGGTCGATGCTCGAAGCCGCTACTGCTTGAGTATAAAAAGCATCATAAGTCGGGTCGGCAACCATCAGCCAGTTGGTCATGTATCCTGTCTGATAACGTGAAAGTTGCCTGATAAAAGCATAGTTCAGTCCGAGTCCGCCTGCCTGGCGCTGGGCTAACGCATCCTGATTGTGGCCTCTCATCACATAAGCAGTCCAATCGGCAGCGGCCATGGGACGGATATCCATCGTAATACCAACAGCAGCAAAATAAGATTTAACTACTTGCAGCAAGTCCATATCTACCGTGTTCTGGGCCACGATATCGGTCTTAAAACCATTGGGGAAACCGGCTGCCGCCAGCATCTGTTTGGCCAGGGTCGGGTTATAGGAATAAGAATCTTTTAAAGACTGCGGCCACTGGTCGTAAGGATAGCCCCATCCGGTCATGGCATAAGAGGTTATCGTGAGCGGCAGTGGCGAGCAAGTGCCGCCGTAGTAGGAACTGGTTATCGTGGGCAAATCCAGGGCATGCTGCATCGCAATTCTGACATTGATATCTTTGAACGGAGCGACATCAACTCTCGGATCGATCGTCGGCTGGTTTGACGTCGCATAGGTTAACGAAACCAGTTCGGGGTTGGTTTTCTTTAAATTATTAGAATCTGTAAGACCGATATTGTCCATAGCATCGATTTTGCCTGTACGCAACGCTGCCAGCGTGGTAGCTACGTCAGGAATTATTAAATATTTTAAAGAATCGATATAAGGCAGCTGGTTTTTCGGGAAATGCTCATCATATCCCCAGTAATTGGGATTTCTCACCAGAGTCGCTGAAGAGCCGGTGACATAATCAGTGAGCATAAACGGACCGGTGCCGACGACATGATGCCAATCCTTTAGGTCGCCATATTGGGCGGTTGCTTCCTGGTTAGCGATCGATTGTTCGCTGTCCGTGGGATCCATCGCCTCGATGATGTACTCAGGATTCGATGTTTTCCATTTAAAGATCACGGTATATTTATCAGGAGCAGTTAATGATGATAGGTTTTGAAACACCGTATAAGTAGCCGAAAAAGGAGCGTGGGTAGTAAAACTGCCCAAACCGAACTGATGGCTGTAGCTCCAAACGACGTCAGCAGAGGTAAACTCGCGGCCGTTGGCAGGCGGGATATTCTGCCAGTGCACTCCCTGGCGCAGATGGACGATATAAGTGCTCGCATCTGTCAATTCCCAGGACTGGGCTAAATATCCACCCACATAATCTGAAGGAACGAACAGCATGCTGTAGTTAAAAACCTTGGGGTCAACAGTCCACATTGGACCAACAACTTTTTCCATCCAGGCAGGAGTGATGGTATAACCGCCGCCGTAATAAGGGTCAAAACTGCCAATATCCTGGGGAATTGAAAGCGTGATCGTACCTCCGTATTGTGGCGTTCCAAGGGTGTCCCACCATTTTCCGGTCGTAGAAGCCGATGAAGTGGACACAGGAACCGAAGTGGAAGTGGTAGTAGAAGATTTAACTGTAGTGGTGGTAGTAGTCGATGTAGCAGGTTGGCTGGTGGTGGTTGTGGCCGTTGTTGTCGACGTGTTACAGGATGCCAGCAGCATAGCCGCTGTAATCAAGACGCTTAGACCCAACCAGAGAATCTTGTTTTTCAATTCATACCTCCATTTCTTTTCATTACATATTCCTGACATTATTTAAGTGTAAAACATTCTAAGAGCAACAGTGAAAAACCGTTAAATTGAGACCTATTTTTTAAGTTGACAAATCGTCAATTTCTTTTATAATATTCCATATGATATATCAATAGGAATAAAATGGAGTTAAAAATCATGCTAACATTGAAATGCAGAGTTTGTCAATAGTAACAGTGTATGTTGTTTGCATCCGACCCCGACGTTTACCGGATATTTTACAAATATTAAGTCATTTTCAAGGATTGTCCATTGCCGATTCATGAATTTCAGATTAAAATGCTACATCCAGCGTTAAATAATTGAAAGGAGAATTATTATGAGATTGGAAGGAAAAGTCGCAGTTATTACCGGTGCCGGTTCTGGCATCGGCAAAGCTACTGCCCGGTTATTCGCGAAAGAAGGCGCGAAGGTTCTGGCAGCGGATTATAATGCTAAATCAGGGCAGGAAACAGTGGAGGAGATAAATAAAGCTGGCGGCACCGCCAGCTTTTTAGAAGTAAATATCGGCAGCGTTAACGATAACAAACGCATGGTAGATACGGCGGTAAATTTATACCAGAGGATCGATATCTTATATAATAATGCCGGATTGGGCGGGCCTACTTTGGAAGCCACCACCGAAGAAAACTGGCAGGCGATGCTGGATGTAAATCTTACCGGCCCCTTCTTTGCCTGTCAGCACGCCATACCGCAGATGCGCAAGCAAGGCGGCGGTATCATTTTATTCACAGCTTCCGCCGGAGGAATGTGGGGGGTCAGTAAAGCCAGATCGCCGAGCTACGCAGCGGTAAAAGGCGGCGTCGTTCTGTTAGGCGATTGTCTGAGTAGATTGCTGGGAAAAGATAATATCAGAGTAAACGTGATATGTCCGGGTATCACCAATACGGCTTTGTACGATTCTCATTTCTATGATGCCCAAGGCGCGGCACATACCCTGAATGAAGAGGAGAAAAAGGCTTTTATGGCCGGTTTCTCGAAAAACATTGCACTGGGAAGAGTGGGTAAACCCGAAGATATTGCCTCGCTAGCGTTGTTCCTGGCTTCGGACGAATCCTCTTTCATTACCGGCGAATCATTCCTGATCGACGGCGGACGGTTATAATAAGTTATTTATTCACATGTCTCTTTTAAATTAATATAAAGAGCCCAGGTAAACGGGGCTCTTTATATCTTTTACAGGGCAATTATTTAGTGTCCTAGCGATTTCTTCAATTCTCCATCTATCCAGAAACGTCCACCATAAAAGCTCAACATACTGGCTCCGCCCACTCCCATCCAGATGGAATAAATTTGCGCGTGATAACCCTTAACCCACGGCTGGTATAGAGAATATTCCATCGGCATCAGCAAAGAGATAGCATAGTGCTGGCGGGCCACTCGCTCATTAGCATCTCTCAATACCAGCTTTAACTCATCATCATTTGCTGCGGCGGTTGCTTTATCAAAATAAGCATCGAAGACAGGGTCACTTACCATCACATAGTTAGTAGCGCTGCCGGTGTGGAACCTGGTAATTGCCCGCAGCGGAGCATAAGTTTGTCCCAGCGGTCCGTAAGGGCGATAGACAATCTGGTCGTGTTTATGATTGGTTTCCACGTAATCGGTATATGTACCCGGATCCATAGTCCGGATCTTCATCTTAATACCGATATCGGCAAAATAGTCCTGAACAATTTTCAGTAATTCCATGTCGCCATCACTATCGGCGATAACGTTGGTTTCAAATCCGTGAGGATAACCGGCTTCGGCCAGCAGTTTTTTCGCACCTGACGGGTTGTATGCATATTCGTCTTTTAAGGCCTGCGGCCAGTCTTCGTATGGATAACCCCATCCCTTCATAAATTTGGTAGCTGTCAAAGTAGAAGGGGTTGGATCGACAGAACCCCTGTAATGGGATCCGGCAATCGTCGGTAAATCGATTGCCATCTGCAGCGCCGTTCGTACCCTGACATCAGTAAAAGGAGCTTTGTCATTTCGCGGTAACAATGCTACCGTCGGCGTCCGCGGCAGAAACATCTGCTGTATTTCGGGATTGGATTTTTGCATATTCTGAGCCTGTGGAAAGAAAACCCTGTCCATAATATCGATCTTCCCGGCGCGCATCATTTCCAGTGCCTCGTTATCATCCGGTATTATGAGAAATTTAATCCTATCCACATAAGGCAGTTGGTTTTGCGGGTAACGTTCGTCATGCCCCCAATAATCCGGATTTTTTACCAGCGTAGCTGATTTCCCGGACACAAAATCCCGCAGGATAAACGGCCCTGTGCCGATGGCATGATGCCAATCACGGAGGTCCCCCCATTTCTGTACGGCTTCCGGATTTTCCAGGCACTGCGCCTGTAAAGCATTATGCAGTGTTTCCATGATGTTCTCGGGATTAAACGTTTTAAATTTAAAGACAACTGTATAACGATCGGTTGCAGTCACCGACATTAGATCTTTGAATCTGACATCGGCGGCACGCAGCGGGCTCGGTTTGGTGAAACCGCCGCCCAGCCCGTATAAACGGTTGTAATGAAACACTACATCGTCCGCGGTAAATTCCCGGCCGTTAGCTGGAGGAATATTCTGCCAATGAATGCCTTTATGTAAATGAATTATTTGAGTACATGGGTCTTGAAATTCCCAACGTTCTGCCAACTGTCCCTTTAAATATTTAGAGGGATGCCAGGTTATTCTGAAATCCCATTCCGCCGGATCCACCGTCCAATCATCGGAGACCAGTCTCTCCATCCAGGCCCCGAATATACTGGTCAGTGTTTCAGAGTAATATGGGTCAAAATTAACAATATCCCGATTGGCCCGGATAACCAGTTCCCCGCCGTATTGCGGTTTGCCCAGTTTATCCCACCATTTACCGGCTTTTTTCTCCATAAAACTCCTTTGGCACACAATGTCTATTTCCTGCGGATTAAAACTAAATTTTTATGCCTTTTTTCAACTTTGCCAATACTTTGCTCAGGTTTGTATAAACCTGCTGCTTCTCTTTTTCTGTTAAAGCCGATAGTATCGCGTCGATCGTTTTACTTTCCTTACCGATCTTCAACATTTCCAGACCTTTGTCCGTCAACTCGATTCTGAGAAGCCTGGATTTGGGCGTGTCTTTGATTCTTTTTATCAGCCCGTCTTTTTCCATACTGATCGTTTGCCGGGAAATTACATTTATTTTACGTTCGACATTTTTCGCTACTTCGGACAAAGTAGCCTTCGGGCCAAGTTCTTGAATAATACGCAGAACATGCAGCTGCTGACCGGGAATGTGATAATGATTTAGTTCTCTCTGCCTGGCGAGAAAGGTTAAATGATTAATCTTCCCCATTAATAAAAATAGTTCGAAATTTGAAACCAACTTGGCTGACTTCTCTGATGTTTTCATATTACTATTTTTCCTTTAAAAACTGCGGCATAATATTTCGCTGCTCGTTTTTTGTACAAATTATAGCACAATATATTTTTCCGGTTATTTCAATAATCCGGATTTCCTGAATAATTCAATTTTCGGTTGCTATTGACAAATTTTTCTTTCAATGTTAGCATGGTTCTAAATTCCATAAGTTATTCCTATTGATATATCATATGGAATATTATAAACAATCATAATCATTTGTCAATAGAACTAAAAGAAAAACCAACCGGATTTTTTGAATATTTGCAGTAAGGCTGGTCTTGCCAGGGGAATCCAGGGTACTGAGAGTTTGGTGGTAAAACTCTCAGCTAAGTGTTGTTGTAGACCCCTCCCGTCGTCGGAGCCCTGGGGATAATCGGGGATAGTGGCAAGACCAGTTTTACCTTTTTAAGTTTTACCCGTTCATAAATAGACATCAATCATTACATTTGTGTTCAATTTTCCATTGGTTTGCAATAAAAATACTGCAATCATTATAAAATCAACTATTCTTATTGCCATTTTGCCATTTTTGGCGTAGATTGTAAGAAAATTTTAAGAAATCTCGGTCTCCGGTTGAGACAAGCCGTCCTGAATTAAAATATAATGGACTGTATGGAAAGAACAACCGATAGATGGTGGGACAAACTCGGTAGGCCACAATATGGTGGTGAATTGGTGATTGCCACCCGGAATATTGAGAATTTTGATCCCTATTATAACGAAGGGCTTACCACCATTCAATCGGCCTGGTTGGAAAGGCTGGTTGCCGATGACTGGACAATTAACCCGGA
Organism: Dehalococcoidia bacterium; assembly: GCA_003162335.1. Classification (GTDB taxonomy): domain Bacteria; phylum Chloroflexota; class Dehalococcoidia; order Dehalococcoidales; family Fen-1064; genus Fen-1064. Next base: position 1,006 of record PMMG01000089.1, on the reverse strand, counting down.
GGAATGGAATTACCGCATTCATTTCCGTCCGGAAGAATATCTGAAAGGACACCTGGCCGAAAGCTGGGAATTTCCGGATTCAAACACATTGATAATTCATTTACGTCAGGGAATCCACTGGCAGGACATACCACCGGTAAACGGACGCGAATTCACGGCAGATGATGTCGTTTATCATTATCACCGGCTATTCGGATTGGGTAGCGGTTTTTCTCAACCCGGCGCTGCACATGCCAATGTCGTGACAGCCTATCGGGACCTGATCTCCATAAATGCCATGGACAAATTTACCGTTATTTTTAAATGGAAAACGCCTGCCCGGGAGTTTATTAGAGAAACGCTTCAAGCTCCAACTAATGCCGCTTGTATCGAGGCGCGTGAAGCAGTAGAAAAATGGGGAGACGTCAACGACTGGCATCATGCCGTCGGCACCGGCCCGTTCATCCTGAACAATTTTATCCCTGGTAAATCGGCGACACTGGTAAGAAATCCGGATTATTGGGGACATGACGAGCGGTACCCGCAGAATCAACTTCCCTATATCGATAATTTGAAATTTCTGATCATTCCCGATGAAAATGAAGCACTGGAAGCTTTACATTCGGGGAAAATCGATGTATTGGAAAGAATCACCTTCCAGCAGGCTCAAATCATGAAAATCAGAAATCCGGAAATTATCCAGTTAACGGTGCCTGCTTCAAATGCCGAGACCATCGACCCGCGTAATGATATGCGGCCTTTTAATGATATTCGTGTTCGCAAGGCCATGCAGATGGCAATCGACCTGCCGATGATTGCCAAATCGTATTACGGCGGGACGGTCGACCCATTCCCATGTGCATTGACTTCCCGGTATATGAAAGGCTGGGGATTTCCTTATGAAGAATGGCCGCGTGAATTAAAGGAAGAATACGCTTATAACCCGGGGGCAGCGAAGAGACTACTGGCCGAAGCAGGTTACCCGGACGGGTTTAACACTAATATTACTACCGATAGCGCAGGGGAT
>PMMG01000002.1 GCA_003162335.1 Dehalococcoidia bacterium | reverse complement strand
GTATCAAAGTATTTATCAAGAGAAAAAGCCCTTGCACCTTCAATAATTCTTATTGTTAGGGAGCTCCGGGTTTCCGGAACTTTTCCTTTCACTTGATTTTCAACAAAAATGATGAATCATTTTTAAGGACTCTAATTCAAGGTGCTATTGTTTTGGGAGGTAACGTCAAAGGTGTGCCAGGTTGTAAAATGAACTTATAGCGCGAGGTAATACAAATTTACTGCTGACTTAACAAAAGATTATTTTGTTAAGTCATTATGGTAAAATTCTTCATTAAAAATTAATCAGAGCTTTAAAACAAACGCCAAATGTAGTGGTTTCATAGGTATAACGTTAAATATCAATGCAGGCCCTGTCGTCATTCCGTACCTTTCAGTCGGTAGCCAACGCCGGGTTCACTGATAATGTGAATGGGTCGGGTAGGGTCAGGTTCTATCTTGCGGCGTAAGTTGCTGATATTAACATGGAGTAAGTGAAAATCATTTTCAAAACCATTTCCCCAAACCTCCCTCAATAAGTTATGATGTGTAATCACTTTACCGGCGTTTTTCACCAACGTTATGAGGATCTCGTATTCATGAGGTGTGAGTTGAACTTCTTTGCCTGCAGCCGTTACCAGCCTTTTGGCCATGTCAACAATTAAATCTCCATCCGTATACACGGATTCGTTAATAGGTTGAATCACCCGGCGTAGCGCAACTCGCAATCGTGCCAGTAACTCTCCCATTCCGAAAGGTTTGGTTAAATAGTCGTCGGCGCCTGCATTTAATGCAGCTATCTTGTCGTTTTCCGAGCCTCTAACCGAAAGAATAATAATTGGCGTTTTTGTTGATTGGCGGAGAAGTTTCGTTACTTCCAAACCATCTATATCCGGCAATCCCAAGTCCAGGATGATTACATCAGGTTTTTGTGCCGTCGTCATTGCGATTCCATCTTTACCAGTAACGGCTTCTGTTACCTGAAAAGACTGTCCCTCCAATGCTACTCGCAGAAACCGCCGTATAGCTTCTTCATCATCGATAACGAGCACGGATTCGTTACTCAAGTTTAGACCCTGTTTTGAGTGTCTTCACTGGCAGCACCANNGCTACACTGTTAGGCCGTTGAAGCCGGTAGAACTTGTCAAATACGCGTTCCAGATCCTCGGATGGAATTCCCGGTCCACGATCGATAATCTTAATCTCGATTCTCTCACCGAGTAGTTGCGCTGTTATGTCCACGGGCGATCCTGGTGGAGAGTATTTAAAAGAATTGTCCAATATGTTAATGAGCGCTTGAACCATGAGCCCGGGATCTACCAACACGTAAGGGATGTTATCTGGTATCTTTAAGTTCACCTGGTGCACACCATGACGGTTTCCTACTTGCTCCAAAGCAACAGCAATCAAGTCTTTAATTTCCGCGAGTTGTTCAGATAATCTAAGCGCCCCACCTTCAATACGCGACATATCCAGAAGATTTGACAGCATATGATTCAAACGGTCACCTTCTTTTAATCCTGCGTCGACGAGATTGTGGCGGGCGTTGTCATCCAATACCGCACTTCTTTCCCTCAAAGTACTCAAAGCTCCGAGTACGGCGACGAGCGGCGTGTGAAGATCGTGAGAAATGGAATTCAAAAGAGCTGACTGAAGTTTTTCTGTGGCTCCTAAAATTTGCGCCTTATGTGCTTCTTCCGAGAGAAGTATTCCTTCTATAGCAACTGCTGCCAGGTCGGCATAACTTTCCAGCAATCTCTCCTGTTCCACGNNGTCAGGGGAATATATCGAGCTTTTGCTTCAGGTAGTGTATCTGTGCCAAATCCCACCTGTTTACCGTGGTCCTGAGACCAGACAGCGGCAGCCAGTTCATACTCATCAACGGTCGTCTTAGCATATGATCCATATGGTGTAAGGGATGCGCCGCTCTTAATATCCGGGAGAAAAATCGTAACATTATGCCCGAACGTTTCGCTCGCGTTTTTCAATATGGCTTGCACGTATGATTCAATGTCGTTTAGTGATGCAAGTTCTTTCCCTAACGCATATAGAGTAATCATCTGTTGTTCATGGCGCTTGGAGATAGTTGTCTGTTGTTTTAATCGGGAGGTGAAATAGCTGATGACGATACCCACTGCAACTAAGGCTAGTAGCGTCAGAGTGTATTGGAAATCCGCGAAAGAGTGCTTCGTGGGGATAAAAAAGTAATCGAAAGCCAATACGCTAATAAATGAGACTAAAACAGATGGCCCGGGACCGAAATAGACAGCAGAAATAACCACTCCTATGATATAAAAAGCTATTAAGACGCTTGGCTCTAACGAAAAATGCAATAACCAATTAACGACAGTTATCGCAGCTACGACGCCTATACTATTAAGGTATGGCCGAATACGAACTCGATTCTGATGTAATTCTTTCGGTTTAATTTTTTGTTCCAAAATCGTGGGCGCAATGATTTGAACATCGTAACGGTCACTTAACTGGAGTAACTTATCCGACGTGGAGGGACTGAATATTTTACTTAGTCTTCTTTTAGATTTTGAAACGATAATTTTGGTGACATGGTTTTGAAGTGCATATTCGGATAGTGCAGTCGCTATAGAATCACCCTGTATCGTCGTAACTTTAGCGCCGAGTCGACCGGCTAACCTTAAATTAGAGGTAAGGCGGTCCTGTTGATCAGCTGAAAGACGCAAATCATCCGGTGTTTCGACGTGAACAGCAAACCACACACTGCCATATTGGGCAGCTATTCTGCGTCCGGTCCTTACTAGATTCGTGCCTTCCATCCCTGGGCCGATGCATACCAGAATTCGCTCAGCAGTCTGCCATGGACCGCGAATTGCATTATCATCCATATAAGTGCGAACCTGGTCATCAACGCGCTCTGCGGCCGCGCGCATGGAAAGTTCGCGCAGGGCAATCAGGTTTCCCTTTCGAAAGAATTTGTCGATGGCTAATCCGACTTGTTCCGGTACGTAAACCTTCCCTTGCCGTAAACGTTTTATCAGTTCATCCGGCGGCAGGTCGACCAGTTCTACCTCTGAAGCCTCGTCGATAAGTTTATCAGGGATACTCTCCTGTACCCAGACCCCTGTGATTTGAGCGACCACATCATGCAAACTTTCCACGTGCTGAATATTTACTGCAGTATATACGTCAATACCTGCTTGAATGAGCTCTTCGACGTCTTGATACCGTTTTGGATGACGGGAACCGGGCGCATTGGTATGTGCAAGTTCATCTACGAGCACAAGTTGTGGCTTGCGCTTGAGGATGGCATCCAGGTCCATTTCGGTTAAATTTACGCCGCGGTAAATTTGTTGTCTGCGAGGAATAATCTCGAGTCCGCTGAGCAATGCCTCTGTTTCCGCCCGGCCATGTGTTTCGACCAATCCCACCACGACATCCAATTCGTTCATCCGCTGACGTGCCGATTCTAACATGGTGTATGTTTTGCCCACACCGGCGGCATAGCCAAGAAAAATTTTGAGCTTGCCTCGCTTTTCTTCTTCCTCTTTCGCTTGAACCTTTTCCAACAGTTCATCGGGATCGGGACGGGAAGTGTCGTTTAACATTACAGCTGTCCTGCTAGAATTTTACTCTGTAG
>PMMG01000044.1 GCA_003162335.1 Dehalococcoidia bacterium | reverse complement strand
AAGGAGCAACATTTACTGGATGACACTGCCTTTGCCCAGTTCTGGAAAGAAAACCGGGATACATTCCGGCCCCGCAGTCAAAGATTAACCAGGTTAGAGTTGAAAAAGAAAGGGGTGGCTGACGAAATCATCAAAGAAGTGACTGCTGACTCAGATGACATACAAACCGCATATGCAGCCGCTCTCAGTAAAGCGCAACGCTTGCCTAGGCAAGACTACGAGGTGTTCCGCCGCCGGTTAGGGGATTACCTGAAACGACGGGGTTTCGGATACATAGTCGCTAATCAAACCGTGAAAAGATTGTGGGATGAATTAAAAGAACAGGGTGACTCAAATCACTAACAGGCAGTTTACAGGAAAAGTGAGGTGGAACAATGATTAGTATTAGTACGATACTTCTAGTGGGTTTGTATGTATCTATCCTGATTGTCGGTATTGTCCTTGGTGGGGCAATTGTTTTCTTCTTCCGTCGTTTGGCAGTCAATCGATTACTCAAAGTCACGCAGCGTAAAACGAATCGAACGATAATTGAAGCCCGGGAAGAAGCTAAGAAAATTATCGAGCAATCTAAAGTCGACGGGGATAAGGTCAGAGCAACTGCTGACGCAGAATACCGTGAGCGCCGTATGGAATTACAACGGCAGGAAAACAGGCTGCTTTCTAAAACCGAAAACCTGGAGCGTAAGCTGGAAGGAATCGGGCAGCGTGAAAGAGCCTTGGCCAATAAAGAAAAATCACTGGATACCCTGAATGCCCAGATCGAGGAAGCAAAAGCCAAAGAGTTGAAACAACTGGAAATCATCTCCGGCATGTCCATTGAACAGGCTAAAGACATGTTATTACAAAGCATCGAATCGGAAATGAAAGGAGAAGCCGCCCGCCGCTTGCATGAATGGGAAATCAAGATAAAAGCAGAAGCAGATCTCAGGTCCCAGGAAATTCTGGCGCAAACTATCCAGCGCAGCGCATCCGAAATCGTTTCAGAAACTACCGCTACCAGCGTGCCTATCCCCAGTGATGAAATGAAAGGCAGACTGATCGGACGGGAAGGCCGCAATATTAGAGCGCTTGAGCAGGCAACCGGCGTCGACCTGATTGTCGACGATACCCCGGAAGCTGTAACATTATCCAGTTTTGATCCGGTACGGCGCGAAGTAGCTCGTATCGCACTGACCAAATTGATTTTAGACGGGCGTATTCATCCTGCCCGTATCGAAGAGGTGGTCAAGAAGGCCGAAGAAGAGGTCAATGCCAGCATTCAGACCGCCGGGGAGCAGGCTGCATATCAGGTAGGAGTACAGGGCTTGCGCCCTGAATTGATCAGACTGCTCGGGCGTCTGAAATACCGCACCAGTTACGGACAGAGTGTGTTATCGCACTGCATCGAAGTGGCATTTATGGCGCAAATGATCGCATCCGAGCTAGGTGCTAATCCTAACATCGCCAAAAAAGCCGGTTTATTGCATGATATCGGTAAAGCCGTCGACCGCGAGGTGGAAGGCACGCACGCCGCCATCGGCGCCGACCTGGTGAAACAATGGGAAAAATCCCCCGAAGTGGTAATGGGTATCGCGGAACATCATTTTGAAACACCGAATACCAGCACCTGGGGTTATATTATTTCCGCTGCCGACGCAATCAGCAGCGCCCGTCCCGGCGCCAGAAGAGAATCGTTGGACAGTTACCTGAAACGTCTAAAATCGCTGGAAGACATTGCGAACAGCTTCAAAGGCGTTGAGAAGTCATTCGCAATTCAGGCCGGGCGTGAAGTCAGAATCCTGGTTAAGCCGGAAGAAATCGATGACCTGGGCGCAATGAGACTGGCCCGCGATATCGTGAAAAAGATCGAAGAGGGAATGGAATACCCGGGCCAGATCAAGGTAACTGTTGTCAGAGAAACCCGCGCCGTGGACTTCGCTAAATAGGGGCAAAATGCTGATACTCGCAATCGGAGATGTCATCGGCAAGCCGGGCCGACAGGCGCTGAATACGTTTTTGCCGCAAATCAAGCAGCAATATGGTGTCGACCTGACGATCGTGAACGCTGAGAATAGCGCGCATGGTATCGGCGTGACGCCGGACACGGCAGAGGAATTATTTAAAGCCGGGGCGGATGTACTGACTTCGGGAAACCATGTCTGGTCGCATAAAACGATTTTACCCTGTCTGGATAGCGACATGGCGTTAATTCGTCCGTTGAATTACCCTCCGGGAGTACCGGGCAGAGGGTACTTTATTAAAAACGGCGTGCTGGTAGTGAACCTTATCGGCAGGGTTTTTATGGATAATTATGACTGTCCTTTCCGTACGATGGATGCTCTGCTGGCGCAACTGGAAAATTCACCAAAGATAATCGTTATCGATTTTCATGCGGAAGCCACTTCAGAAAAAGAAGCGCTGGGTCGCTATTTGGATGGACGTGTCAGCGCCGTGCTGGGTACGCATACCCATGTCGGCACTATTGATGCTCGTATATTGCACGGCGGCACGGCTTATGTTACTGATATCGGATTAACGGGACCGATCGAATCGGTCATAGGGGATGATCCGGAAAATGTCCTTAAAAGGTTCCTGACACAGATGCCATATAGATTATCTGCCGGTATGGGCAAGAGCGTGGTCAATGCCATTCTTGTCCGGGTGGACGACATTACGGGCAAAGCGATTAGTATAGAACGAATTCAGAGGGAAACAGAATAATGTCCAGAGCAGATCTGCATATTCACTCAAACGCCTCGGACGGCCGCTATAGCCCCGCCGAAATCGTACGCATGGCAGCAAATGCCGGACTAACAGTGATGGCATTAACGGACCATGATACTGTCGACGGCCTGGTACCGGCATTGGCGGCGGCCGCTGAATTTCCGGCACTGACCGTAATTCCCGGTATCGAACTTAGTACCGATACTAACAGCGGTGAAGTTCATGTACTGGGATATTTTATAGATTATAATGATTCAGAATTTAGAACCAGCTTGGAGAGGATGCGTAATTCCCGGTCAAACAGAGCAGATAAAATGGTGGCGAAGCTCAATGAACTCGGATGTAACGTTGACCTTGAACGAGTCAAAGAGATAGCGGGAAAAGGCGCCCTCGGGCGGGCGCACGTGGCCCAGGCTCTGCTGGAAAAGGGATATGTCAGTTCATTTAAAGAGGCTTTCACGAAATATATCGGGCATGAGTGTCCAGCATATGTGGGACGGGAAAAGCTGACGCCAAGCGAGGCGGTCAAATTGATATTGAAAGCCAACGGATTGCCGGTTATGGCGCACCCTTTCACATCGACGCATCCGGACATTGTGATCAGGGATTTAAAACAAGTCGGATTGGTGGGGATAGAAGTTTATTACGCCGGTTATTTCTCTGCGGAAGTAGAGGTGTTGCTGAATATGGCGCTAAAATATGACCTCGTTCCCACCGGCGGCACGGATTATCATGGAATTGACGCAAACTCCGAGATTAACATCGGGAGCACGGACGTCCCGATGGAGAATGTAGAGAAACTGATTGCATTGGCAAAGCGCAGAGGAATAAAAACCTGTTCGCGTTCATAATAGGAGAAGCTATGGATATCCGTATTATACCGTTAGCGATCGGCGCCTATTTACTGGGTGCTATTCCGACAGGGTATCTGGTAACAAAATGGTACCGTGGTACAGATATCCGGAAGGTGGGAACGGGCAAGGTGGGCGCGGCAAATGTCCTGAATGCGGGTACCTGGTGGCTGGCTTTAATCGTTGCTGCTTTCGATATCGGTAAAGGCGCTTTTGTTGTTTTAGTAGCCAAAATGATGCACCTTGATCCGGTCTATCAAATAGTCGCTGGACTGTTCGCGATTGTCGGTCATGACTGGTCTATATATCTTAAGTTTAACAGCGGCGGACGCGGAGTATTCGTTTCGTTAGGCGTAATTACGATGATTTCATGGAAAATGGGACTGATTGCTTTGATTGGGCCCTATCTGTTGTTCGCCCCTTTCAAACAGGTTGCTCTGGGCGTATTTTTAGTTTTTGCGACATTCCCGTTTCTTGCTTATTTCTTCACCGGGCCATTAGGGGTGCAGGATAAAGTGGCGATTACCTGCGGCTTTGCGGCACTGGGGATAATCGGGTTTATAGCCAGAACTGCTGTCCACCGCACCGAATTAAGCAAGGGCCAGTCTATTGGTAAAGTGATAATCTATCGGCTGCTTTTTGACCGTGACATCGCCGATCGAAAGCTGTGGAACAGCCAGGCGATCAAAAACCGTGGCTAGTAAGCGGTAAGGAATCATAAATAAATGTTCATTGATCTGATAACCAACTGGGTTTTAATCATCCCGCTCTGCGCGTGGATATTCGCCCAGTTGATTAAAATGCTGGTTGCAGTATCGCAAGGGAAAGGACTCGATTTGAGTATCATCGTCAGCAGCGGCGGGATGCCCAGCTCGCATTCGGCGATGGTGTGCGCGCTGGCTACAGCAGTGGCGATGACAAATGGTTTCGGTTCGACTTATTTTGCAATTTCGGTGATTCTAGCCTCAATTGTCATGTACGATGCAGCGGGAGTACGACAATCGGTTGGGATCCAATCTGTAGTATTGAATAGAATCATAACGGAATTGAAAAGAAAAGAGCCTCTCGTGAAAATTGAAGCTGATCTGCGGGAACTGATGGGACACACCCCCTTCGAGGTGCTAGTCGGAGCATTATTGGGAATAGTATTGGCGTGGGTCTGGCTTTTTCTTGCAAAGTTATAGTTCACATCATTTTGTCAAATATCCGACAAATATCCATAATTTTACAAAGATTTTACATAATTGACATATGCTTTAATCCACTATAGAATGATTTTACCAGAGCTTAATTAGCTTCATACTTGATAATAGTTCGCATGAAAGATAACTCTGGAAGCAGTTGTTGTCATGTCTTTGAAATTGTCATAAACCTATGCTAGATTGTAAATAGTTAAATAGTACTGGTACGTTATAGAACGTAAAAGAATAAAAGATGGAGAAAGAGCATGAAGGAAATATTCGACCACCAGGATATTCAACACCGCATTTGGATCAACTGGTATCACACCGGCGGGTTAGTGACCAAGTACGCTGACACCAGCCTGACAAAAATCAGAGGCTTATCTTATCAGCAGTTCCTTGTTCTCATTGTCATGAAAAAATTGGGTGACAATGCCAACGCCACCGAAATGGCCAAGTTGCTCGACAAGAACACCAACACCTTAAGCACCATACTTGACCGTATGGAAGAGAAAGGCCTGGTTAAAAAGATCCGGGACACTCAGGATCGCCGTCTGGTCTGGGCAGTAATGACTGCCAAGGGCAAGGAAAAACTGACGGTAACCACTAAAGCAAGTTTGGTAGTATTCGAAAAATTGACCTCCGTTTTCACTAAAGAAGAAATGGAACAATTTGATACCTTACTTGAAAAGTTGATGAAGAACACCGACAAGTTGATCAACCCCAAGAAAACCACCAAAAAACGCAAATTATACAGAGATTAATTCTTTCAAGCCTTTTCAATATTTTTAAAATAGAATAATTGATCCATCTGTCATGAATAACGGAAAAAAGCCTCCGGCTCTCACGAACCGGGGGCTTTTGTTATTTTTTGTTTGCCTAAGCAATGCTTATGGGTTGTCTAAGCAAATTTTCTGACCTATTTAAAACTTTCCTCGCATGGGTTAGAATTAAATTATAAGGCTGAAATAAGGGAGAACAAATGCAGGAAGTCACGATTGCGGAAGCAGCAAAACGCTTAGGCATGTCCATCGATAGCATACGCAGACGTATCGCCAAAGAAGAATTAAAAGCCCGTAAGGTGCCGTCACCTCACGGTGAAATTTATATGATAGAACTACCGGATGATATTGCCGCGGCACCGGCTGAAGACAAAGAGAAAGAAGAAAATCCGGTCGCTTTAGAGGCCATGCGCAAAACCATAGCGATATTGGAAAATGAACTGGAAGCCCGCCGGCGAGAAGTACAGGAATTACATGTGCTTTTACAGCAGGCCCAAAAACAATTGCCACCCGGTAAGCCCGAAGAAAAACCTGCGGAAGCCGTGAAACCGGAAGCTCCGAAAAAGGTATCGTTTTGGCAGCGGCTATTTGGTGGAAAAAAAGAATAGCCCTTTATTTGCGGGAATATCGAAGATTTGGGCATATGTCTTTCTTGGTTATTGAGTCTTGAAACTGTATTAATGAAAAATGCTGATTCTCAGCATATTTTGTCTTTCAAAATCTTAAGATTCAAGACATCTTCTTTGTTGTATTGCAGAAGGGTATTCAGAGCCTCCAGGTCGAAGGCATCGACGTATTTCCACCACAGGCGCACAGCCTCCAGGCCGTCGATACCCTTTGATTCGCGGTCGATGCCTAATTGACGCTCCACTGCTTTGAATCCGCCGCGCAGGTTATTCTTCCAGCAGTCGTACATCAGGTCGCGGTGTGAGCAGAATTCCTCGAGGTTCACGCCCAGTTTACGGTTTATAAACGGCAGGTCGAACCGGCTGCCGTTATAGGTGTGCAGTATCTGCACGCCCTCCAGCGCTTCGAGCATGTTCCCTCTAGTAATATCGCGCCCCACCAACTGGATAAAAGTGGTCTTTTCTCCTTTACAAACGTGAATGCCGATGACCGTGATTTCACTGTATTCAGGGGAAAGACCGGTGGTTTCAATATCCAGATAAGCTTCTATAATTTCCGGCAATGAATTATCCTCTTGAACGCTCTTGTCAGCTTGTATTATATACCAGTTGAAATAATCCCGGAGCTGAAGTCTGATTGACATTATTTGTGCTTGCTAAGAGATTGTTTTTGGGAGTAAACTTGAGCCAAACACAATATAAAAGTACGGGAAAGCGGAAGGAGATAATATGCAGTACAGAAAAGTAGGCAGGTCAGGTCTGAAAATATCCGCGGCTGCTCTGGGCACCGGTTTTTTCGGCTCGCACACCGGTGAAGCCGATGCGAACAAGATCATGGATATCGCTTTTGAAAAGGGCATTAATTTATTCGATACCGCAAACAGTTACGCCGGCGGCCGGTCGGAAGAGATCGTGGGGAAATTTATTAAAAATAAAAGAGCGCAGATCGTGCTGGCAACTAAAGTCGGGCAAAAGCAGGGTAAAGGGCCGAATGATAACGGCCTTTCCCGTGAGCACATCTTGCAGGGTGTCGAAGCCAGTTTGAAACGTTTGGATACTAATTATATCGATATCTATTATGCGCATGTCCCCGATTATACCACGCCGCTGGAGGAGACATTACGAGCCTTCGACGATCTGGTGAAGCAGGGAAAAGTGCGCTACATCGCCTGCGCTAATTTCCTGGTCTGGCAATTGATGAAGGCGCAACATATAAGCGATAAATATGATTTGCCCCGCTTCGATATTATCCAGATACCTTATAATCTGCTGACCCGCGATATCGAGCCTGAATTGATACCGTGCTGTGCGGGCGAAGGCACCGGCGTAACGGCTTATAATCCACTGGCCGGTGGGCTGCTGACCGGTAAACACAGCCCGGACAAACCCCCGGCGCCAAACACCCGGTTCAGCCTGGAAGGGATCGGGCCGCGGGATCAGGAACGTTACTGGTCGGCGGCCAATTTCACAGGAGTAGAACATCTCAAGAAAATCGCCGATGCGCACGGCTGCAGCATGGCGCAATTTTCCGTCGCCTGGGTGCTGAACAATCCGGTGATCACATCAGTTATTCTCGGCGTTTCTTCGGCCAGGCAGCTGGAGGAAAACATGGGCGCGGTCGATATAAAATTAACTGCCGAAGAAATGAAAGCCTGCGATGTTGTCTGGGATGAACTGCGGCCGCCGCGTATTTTTTATGGCCGATAGAAGACTGAAAGTGCAATTTCGGATATAATTAAAAAACCTCTCTTGTTTCAGTGGAGGGAATATTTTGTCAAGCGGAAAGTTTTAGTCAGGAAGGAGTTGAAATGCAATATAAAAAAATGGGCCGGACCGGCCTCAAAGTGTCTCCCCTCGGCGTCGGGACAATGTTCTACGGATCGCAGGTTGCGGAAGCCGAAGCGGTAAAGATTATCGATCTCGCCTTTGACAAAGGAATCAACATGTTTGATACCGCCGATGTGTACGGCGCCGGCAAGTCGGAGGAGATTGTCGGCAAGGCGCTCAAGAGTAAAAGGAAGCAGGTGGTTTTGGCCACCAAAGTCGCCAATAAAATGGGGCGCGGCCCCAATGACAACGGTCTCTCCCGCGAGCACATCATGCAGGCGGTCGAGGCCAGCCTGCGGCGTCTGGAGACGGATTACATCGACCTTTATTACGCGCACGCTCCGGATTACGGCACACCGGTCGAGGAAACGCTGCGGGCATTTGAAGACCTGGTGCAGCAGGGAAAGGTGCGCTACATTGCCTGTTCCAATTTCAGCGCCGGACGTCTGATGAAAGCATTATGGGTCAGCGACAAATATAATCTGGCCCGGTTCGATTGCATCCAGTCCGTTTATAATTTACTCACACGCGATGTTGAGTATGAATTACTGCCCGTATGTGCCGCAGAAGGGGTCGGCGTGACGGTCTATAATCCGTTGGCTGCCGGGTTTCTGACCGGGAAATATGACCCCGCGAAACCGCCGCCGCCGGATAATCGGTTCGGACGGGAAAGAACGGGCCCGCACGAACAGGATATGTACTGGTCGCCGGCGAATTTCCAGGCCGTGGATAAACTAAAGAAAATTGCCGATGGGCATGGGTATAAATTGACACTGTTTTCGCTCGCCTGGGTGATCAATAATCCGGTGATCAGCTCGACTATTGTAGGGGCTTCTTCCGCCAAACAGATGGAGGAAAACATCGGGGCGGCGGATATCGTGTTAAACGAAGAGGATAAAAAGGGTTGCGACGCCGTCTGGGGCGATCTCAGGCCGCCGCGCGTCTTCTACGGAAAATAGCCGGGTTTTGTCATTTGGAATACACAATAAAGGGGAGGACAACATGCAGTACAAAAGAGTGGGCAGAACCGGTCTCAAGATCTCCGAAATTACGCTGGGCACGATGATCTTCGGCAAACAGGTCAATGAGGCCGACGCGATCAAGATCATGGATCTGGCTTTTGACAGGGGCATCACCTCCTTCGATACTGCGGATGCCTATGTCGCCGGGCGGTCGGAGGAGATCGTCGGTAAAGCGCTCAAGAACAAGCGGCATGCGGTGGTGCTGGCATCCAAGGTGGCCAACCGGCAGGGTCCCGGGCCGAACGAGGCCGGGCTTTCCCGCGAACACATGATGCAGGCAGTCGAGGATAGTCTGAGACGGTTGGGTACCGATTACCTGGATATTTATTATGCTCACACCCCCGATAACACGACGCCGGTCGAGGAAACGTTGCGGGCGTTCGATACGCTGGTCAAACAGGGCAAAGTGCGCTATGTCGCCTGCTCCAATTTCCGCGCCTGGCAGCTGGTCAGGGCGCTTTCGGTCAGCGAACAGCATAATTTAGCACGCTTTGCCTGCATTCAGACACCTTATAATCTGATCACGCGCGATATCGAAACGGAACTTTTACCCTGCTGCGCCGGTGAAGGCGTGGGGGTGACGGTCTATAACCCGCTGGCCGCGGGGCTGCTGACGGGTAAGCATAATGTCAGCGCCGGCCCGGCCTCAGATACGCGCTTCGGCATCGATAAAGTGTATTACGAACGCTACTGGTCGCCGGTAAATTTCACGGCGGTCGAGCATCTCAAAAAGATCGCCGATACGCACGGACGCAATATGGCGCAGTTTGCTTTGGCGTGGGTACTCAGCAGCCCGCTGGTCACTTCCACGATCAACGGCGCTTCCTCCACCAAACAACTGGAGGAAAACCTGGGCGCGCTGGAATTGAAGCTCACCCCCGAAGAAATGAAAGCCTGCGACGATGTCTGGCTGGAACTCCGGCCCCCGCGATTCTTCTACGGGAGATAGGTTTATTGCCTGAATCGGGCGCATTTGTTTATATTCAAAATTATATAACTTAAAATCAATTACCTTCCCACTGAAGACTGCTGAATTAGTGGCTTTTTCACTCATTTCGATGTTGCACATGATTTCTGAGGCTGTCCAAAATCTCTTGGATTGACTAATCAAAGCCATTCGCCCCCTTTCACGAAAGGCTATAGTCCCGGAGGCACGAACGGGAGGGATAAAGGGGGATTTACTTTTACTCGGTGCACTTTCCGCCTCGATTTTAGGTTCTATGACTATTTTCGGACATCCTCGTCAGGATTTATCTGTTTTTTCCGCTTTCTATTTGTGAGCGTTTACTTTATCAGCAGTCTATACTGGTATACTCATGTGCACCCGAATACTATTGTTAAACCGTGTTTATCGTGGTAATATTAGCAGCACAGTCCCCCGGGAGGTGGCTTATGGAAAAACGCTATCCGGCATTACATATCATTTCGCTGTTGTTCAAGGTTCTTTCTGTGGTTATTGTGATATTGGGGATCGTGCTGATTATTATTGTCCTGGCGCAAGGTGAGATTACTCCCAAAGTATTCGGTTCTACTATTTTAACGCTGGGCGTTGTGCCGATAATATTATTTACACTCATTTCCGCGTTAATTCTGTGGGGCATTGCCGAATTGCTTATTTGCCTGATCGATATTGAAAATAACACCCGGATTACCATGACAAAATTGTCTCAACCGAAGGAAACACCGGTCATTCCGGTTTCTATTGTCACACCACCTGCGATCACAGCACCCGCTGCACAACCCGCACCGGCAGTAAAACCGGAGGAAGAATCGGAAGAGAAAAAAGCGGCAGCGGCGCTGGCCGCGCGCAAACAGAGTTTCAAGGACGTGCTCAACAAGAAGCTGTGGTGATTAAATAAGTGGTGCGCCTGGAGGGATTCGAACCCTCGACCACCAGTTTCGAAGACTGATGCTCTATCCGGCTGAGCTACAGGCGCAAGTTTCAAATGCACCGGAGTTATTTTCACGCTAATTATACCTGTTGCGCAAAACCCCGTCAAAAAGGGCAGTCTTTTTTCCCGGACACACATTGAGTGTCATTTACCGCTAAACCAGCCTGATTTTGCATTCTGGCTTACCGCAGGCTCGCTACTTGTCCCTTACCCCTATTTTCCAGTAAACTTATTGATGGAAACAACGACAACTTTTTATATGGGGGAATACAATGGCAGAAATCAGACCGTTCGCCGGCCTGCGGTATAATCAATCAATAGTGAAGGACATCTCCACCACAATTTGTCCGCCTTATGACGTCATCTCTGCCGCACTGCACGCCGATTTAAAGCTACGCAATGATTATAATTTTATCCGGCTGGAAGACGCCGACACGTCACCTGCCGATAACGCGGCCAATAACAAATACACCCGCACAGCGGACACTTTAGCACTGTGGCTGGAAACAAAGGTATTGGTACCGGAAAAAACACCGGCCATCTACATCGACGACCACTATTTTCATTTACACGGGAAAGACGGAATGCGGCGGGGCATCATCGCGCGCGTCCGGCTGGAAGAATGGGACAAGATGATCATCCGTCCCCACGAGAATATCTTCTCCGCCGCCAAAGAAGACCGCCAGAACCTGCTGAAGGCATTGAAGATCAATACCAGTCCGGTTTTAATGAT
>PMMG01000086.1 GCA_003162335.1 Dehalococcoidia bacterium | reverse complement strand
TTAAAACCAGTCATTGACATTTGATGTTAGCTTCGATATAGTGTGGTTGTTTAGAGTTTGTTAAGAAAAGCAACATAGGGTACTTTCACAATGGATATTCAAGTCGCTATCATTGCCGGCGGATTAGCCACCAGACTGGGTGAATTGACAAAAAGTCGGCCTAAATCACTGGTAGAAGTAAACAATAAACCGTTCCTGGCCTATCAGCTTGAAATTTTAAAAGCGCAAGGGATCGTCGATGTAGTGCTCTGTCTTGGCCATTTGGGAGAACAAATCCGGGATGTTTTCGGTAACGGCAGCAAATATGGAGTGCATATCAGTTACAGCCTCGAAAACCGGCCGCTCGGCACAGCCGGAGCGCTAAAATATGCATCTCCGCTTTTAGCCGGTAATTTCGTTGTAATGTACGGTGATTCCTATCTTTTCCTGGATTTACAGAAGGTCTATGCATATTTTTTATCGCAAAATAAGCTGGGTCTTGTCACCGCCCTTCGTAATCACAACAGTTATGACGAAAGTAATATGGTAATCGGGAATGGAATGGCATTAAAGTATAGTAAATTCGAAAAATCCGGAGATATGGTATATATTGATTACGGAGCCAGCATCTTTAACAGAAAAGTCCTTCAACTAGTCCCTGAAAATCAGCCTTATTCACTCGAAGACCTTTTTGTCCGTTTGATCAAAATGGAACAACTGCTTGCCTTTGAAGTGAAAGACCGGTTTTATGAGATAGGTTCTAAAAAGGGTTTGCAGGATTTTGAGGGATATATCAAGGGGATAGCTAAATCATGATTCTCTCCAGAGCGCCCACCAGAATCACTTTAGGAGGAGGAGGTACTGACCTCGAATCCTATTATTCCAAACATGGCGGATTTTTGATCGCCGGGGCAATCAATAAATACTGCACTATCCTGGCCAGCCCCCGGTTCTACCCGGATATCCGCCTCAGCTATTCAAAAGCTGAAATACAGAAGAACGTCGCCGACATCGAACACCGCATCTTTCGTGCGGCATTGCTGTTTACCGATATCAAAGACAGCATCGAACTACATTCCACCGCTGATGTGCCGGCCGGCTGCGGATTAGGAACATCATCCAGTTTTACAGTAGCCCTGCTCAATGCGCTGCACACCTACAAGCGGCAATTCATCACCCAAAAACAGATCGCGGAAGAGGCCTGTCATATCGAAATAGATGTACTTGGCGAGCCGATCGGTAAGCAGGACCAGTATATGGCCGCTTTCGGCGGCTTGACCTGCCTGACATTTGAAAAGAACGGCGATGTGCTTGTCGAACCATTGCGCGTTACCCCGGAAGTTTACGACCAATTGGAGAGTAACCTCATCCTGTTCTTTACCGGCACCGAAAGAAGTGCTTCGGCGATACTGCGCGATCAGGATACCAAAAGTAAGAATGATGACCCCGCTGTGCTGGAAAACCTGCACCGTATCAAGGATATCGGGTTGGAAACGCGGAAATATCTTGAAAAAGGTCAGGTCGATATGCTGGGCGAGCTCTTCCGTACCCACTGGGAGACCAAGAAAAAACGTTCGCCGGATATTTCCACCCCGCAGATCGATGAATGTTATGAAACAGCCATGAAGAACGGCGCGCTCGGCGGAAAATTGATCGGCGCCGGCGGCGGCGGCTTTTTTATGTTCTACTGCAAAAACGGTGAAAAACACAAGGTTATCGAAGCAATCCGGGCAATGGATTTAAAATGGGAACGTTTCCATTTCGATTATGAAGGTGCTAAAATCCTGGTTAACACCTAAGGGTTAAAACATACCAAACACCTGATTATTTTTATTACCTGATCCCTTTGTTCAGATTGTATTAAGCGCTAAAAGGAAACATCATGCCGTACGCAAATGATTACCTGGCAGAAGCAAAATCCATCACGGAATTAATTGACCGTAACGCAGTAGAAAAAACGGTTGCCGTCATTGGCAATATCCGTGAGAATAAAGGACGGCTTTTCTTCCTCGGTGTCGGCGGCAGCGCCGGGAATGCATCCCACGCGGTTAATGATTTCCGTAAAATTGCCGGCATCGAATCCTATGCGCCGACGGATAATGTGTCCGAATTGACCGCCCGCATTAACGACGACGGCTGGGAAAACTCGTTTGCCTCCTGGCTGAAAGGCAGTAACTTGAATGCNNGGTTACACGGCCAAAGTGGCAGATGCTTGCATCATTATACCTACAGTCAATAAAGACACCGTCACGCCGCACACCGAAGCTTTTCAAGGTGTTATCTGGCATCTCCTGGTCTCCCATCCGCGCCTGCGCGCGGCAGAAATGAAATGGGAATCGATTAAATAATTAGTGAGTATCGAAAGGATGACTAAAGAAAAGGCCGTCTTTCTGGACAGGGACGGGGTAGTGAACGAGCTGGTGTATTTTCACGAACGAGGGATCATCGACTCTCCGTTCGTTCCTGATCAGTTCCGTCTATGCCCCGGGGTACCGCAGGCTATCAGGAAATTGCAAAACGGCGGTTGCAAGGTCATTATCGTTTCTAACCAGCCGGGTATCGCGAAAGGCCACATTACCCCGGCTAATTTTAAAAAAATAAGTGAAAAAATGAAAGCTTTATTGAAAAAAGACGGTATTTCCCTCGATGGTGAATATTACTGTTTACACCATCCGGAGGCGGTCGTTAAACAATACCGCTTGGATTGTGAATGCCGCAAGCCCAAACCCGGATTGATTTTAAAAGCCGCGGCAGAATGTAATATCGATGTCTCCGCCTCGTGGTTTATCGGCGATAATCTCACCGATATTAAAGCTGCTCAAAATGCCGGCTGCCATAACATTTTATTGGGCAAAATGAGATGTGAAATGTGTGACTTGATGTATAATCAGGGAATTAAACCGGAAGTGATCAAAACGAACCTTTTAACAGCGGCTGATTTTATTATTAAAGGAGCCTGAAATGAAAATATATATTGATTCCGCCAATTTGAAAGAAATAGAAAAATGGTTAAATTACGGCGTCATCGACGGCGTGACCACGAATCCGTCGATCATGCTGAAAGACGGTGTTTACGACGTAGAGGCCGGGATTAAGAAGATCGCCAGATTGATCGATCCTTTACCCATCAGCGTCGAAGTAACCACCAACGACAGTAAAGAAATGATCGAGCAGGCCAGGCGGCTGGCGGCTTTAGGACATAACATCGTTGTCAAGATACCGGTGGAAAATGAATTTGGTGTCCCCTGTTACGGGTTGATCGGGCAACTGGAGAAATCAGGCGTGACAGTGAACGCCACCGCCATTATGTCTTTCGGCCAGATCATCCTCGCGGCTAAAGCAGGCGCAAGCTATGTCAGTCTTTTCGCCGGCAGAGTCGCGGACGAAGGCGGCAATTCTCCGGAGGTGATCGTGGAGAGTGTGGAATGGCTGGAACACTGGGAATATAAGAGCCAACTGATTGTCGGCAGTATCCGGTCCGTGGGTGATATCCTGAACGCGGCGACGGCCGGCGCGCATATTATCACCATTCCGCCGCAATACCTGAGCAAAATGGCAGACCATAAATATACGCGGGAGACGGTCAAAGAATTTATCGCCGACTCTAAAAGCGCCCTGAAAATAATGGGGCAAGGGAAAACGTAGGCTGATTACAAACCCGACTGGCACGTAATTGAAAGGGACTTCCGTTGCCGAATACCCTGAATTCTGTATTTCCGAAATGACAGCATTATTTAAACCGGAAAACGTTATGGAAGTGATGACGATCACGAGCCGATTTGCTCAGGTCTGCGCGAAATCATAATTAGTCATTTTGTGACTTTTTCTGAAAAAGAAAATGGTACTAAATAGCTGTCCGTACCACGTGGCAAACATACCGATGTTTTACAGGATTTCGGATATATGCTACGCTAATTGTCATTAATTCTCAAGGAGCTTGGCATGGCTGAGGTTGAAATAGGAACTTATATTCAAAGTCTTTCAAATGAAGCTAAATCTGACTTGTCCCGAATTAGACAAATAGAAAGTTCCATTAAAACCACCGGATATTGGGAATATTCTTACGAATGGAGAATATCCAGTTATATAAAAATGCGAATTGAACCATATAACGATAAGGGAAATGGCAAACAATTTTATAAAGTGCAATTAACACGCGGTGATATTGAATTTAGTTGTTCCGCAAGGACAATAGAAAAGGCAAATGAATTCATTACCGTGTTTGAGCATTTCTCTATTGACCTGTGGTTTGCTCTGGGATGGCCTTCTTGAGCTAAAGAAAAACAAATAGACCTTTAGAACCTATTTATAGCTTAAGACTTGAATTAGTAACATTCATGAATTAGCTGCAGAAACGTACTCATGGAAGGGCAAACATCCCCCCATGTTTGTTAAGCCATAGGTATAGCTATGCGATACCTTTTTCA
>PMMG01000133.1 GCA_003162335.1 Dehalococcoidia bacterium | reverse complement strand
GGTTATTACGTAACATTGGTTTTAGGTTTTGAAAATAGTATAATCATAATTTACATGACAATCAAAGAATTGCGGTCAATAAAAATGGAACTAAATAATGAATATACAAGATAAGGCCGGACGAACAAATAGATCAGCGAATAATGTTTTGATAGGTAATTCCGGTTATCAGCAGGTGATCGAACTTGATGGCGAATGGATTCTCCAACAAGCGGGTAAAAATGAAACGCTAAAAGCAACTGTGCCAGGTTCCGTTCATTCCGATTTACTGGCTGCAGGTAAAATTCCAGACCCTTATTATCGTGACAACGAGGACAGTCTGCAGTGGATCGGTGAAGTGGACTGGATCTACCGGCGGTCTTTTGAGGTACCCGAAGATTTTCTCCGGCAGAAACAGATTTTACTGCGTTGCGAAGGCCTCGATACCATGGCAGCGATAAAAATAAATTCGCAACAAATTGCCAAAACGGATAATATGTTCCGCGCCTGGGAATTCGAGGTGAAGGATGCTCTCAAAGCGGGAAAGAATACTATCGAAATCCGTTTTGCTTCTACCATTCCCTATATTAAAAAGCATGAACTGGAACATCATATTCCTTTAAGCGGACCTCCGCACGGAGCGAACGGTGGCAACTGGCTGCGCAAAGAACAGTGTAACTTCGGCTGGGACTGGGGACCGTGCCTGCTGACCTGCGGTATCTGGCGTCCGATCAAACTGATTGCCGGCAGCGGCACGCGAATAAAAGATATCGATATCAAACAAAAACATGCTAAAGATGGTAGTGTCACCCTTGATATCACCACCGAAGTGACCTCGGTTGGAAAAACTAAAGTTAACGCGTGTGTTGTTATTTCACGCGGTGAATGTAAGATTATCGAAGGCACTGCACCCTTTAAAGGCAGCACGTCCCAGCTTGCGTTTTCCATTGATAGCCCCGAACTCTGGTGGCCGAACGATATGGGCAGTCAGCCGTTGTACATAGTAACAGTCAATTTACTGGAACAGAACGGTCGCATCCTCGATACTCAGTCAAAACGGATCGGCCTGCGCACGCTCCATTTACAGCGCAAAGAGGACAAATGGGGAGAGAGTTTCCAGTTTGTGGTGAATGGCATCCCATTCTTTGCCAAAGGCGCTTGCTGGATTCCCGCCGATACCTTTGCTTCTCATCTGACTGATGCTGATTATACTGATCTGATTCGCAGTGCTGCCGCGGCCCATATGAATATGCTGCGGGTCTGGGGCGGCGGTTTTTACGAGGCGGACATTTTTTACGAACTCTGTGATAAACTCGGTATCTGTGTCTGGCAGGATTTCATGTTTGCCTGCGCCACCTATCCCACCTTTGATAAGGCATTTCTTGACAGTTTCCAAGCTGAAGCGGTGGATAATATCCGCCGCCTGCGCCATCATCCCAGCCTTGCGTTGTGGTGCGGCAATAATGAATTGGAACAGGGTTGGGTGGGGGAGGAGTGGAATGACCGGCAGATGAGCTGGGCTGACTATTCAAAGGTTTTTGATCAACTTTTACCGGCGCTGGTGCATGAACTTGACCCCGGACGCGATTACTGGCCGGGCAGCCCGCATTCACCGCATGGCGACCGCAAGGATTTTAATAATCCGGACTGGGGCGACGCCCACCTCTGGGATGTCTGGCACGGCAAGCAGCCGTTTGAATGGTACCGTACGGCTGTGCACCGTTTTTGTAGCGAATTCGGTTTCCAATCTTTCCCTGAACCGCGAACAGTTTATGGCTACACTGCCCCGCAGGACAGGAACATTACCACTTACGTGATGGAGCACCATCAGCGCAGCGGCATCGGCAATACTACGATCATGACCTATATGCTGGATTGGTTCCGTTTTCCGCGGGATTTCGAATCGACACTCTGGTTGAGCCAGATCCTGCAGGGCATGGCAATGAAGTACGCCGTCGAGCACTGGCGCCGCAATATGCCTCGCACCATGGGTACCCTCTATTGGCAGCTGAATGACTGCTGGCCGGTCGCCAGCTGGTCTTCGATCGATTATCATCACCGATGGAAGGCCTTGCATTACATGGCACGGCAGTTCTACGCGCCGCTGCTGGTTTCCGGTGTGGAAAACACGACCAAAGACACTGTGGAAATTTATATTAACAGCGACTTGATGGAAACTTGTGCAGGGGAATTGTCCTGGACGGTCACTAATGCCGCGGGAATTAAACTGGCGGAGGGCAAACAACAGGTTGACATAAAACGCGGGAGCAGCCGGGTGCATGTTCTCAAACTGGCTGATTACATCAGAGACAATGGCATCCGCGACCTGATCATCTGGCTGGAACTACAGGTAAAAGACAAGATCGTTTCGACCAATTTTGTAACTTTTGCCCGTCCCAAGCACCTCGAACTGCGTCAGCCGGAAATAACAACTGAAGTCAGTTTACAGAAGGGCAGTGTGGAAGTTAATTTGACCGCCAAATCACCGTCGCTCTGGACATGGCTGGAACTGGACGGCGAGGATGCCCGTTTTTCGGACAACTTTTTCCATCTGCAACCGGCGAAACCTGTGAACATTGTCGTTGCGACTGAAAAAGTGTTATCGCCTGTGGAATTAAAGAAAAAGCTGCGGGTACGCAGCTTGATCGATACTTATGTTTAAATTACGGAATAAACCAGGAGGCTGAAAAGAATGAATTTTCCAAAAGGTTTTGTCTGGGGTGTAGCCACTGCATCCTACCAGATCGAAGGCGCTGCGCGCGAGGATGGTAAAGGGCTGTCTATCTGGGATACGTTTTGTTTAAAAGAGGGAAATATCTGGAACGGTCAATCCGGCGACATTGCCTGCGATCACTATCACCGGTACCCGGAAGACATCGAAATTATGAAACAGATCGGTGTGAATGCCTACCGGTTATCGATATCTTGGTCACGCGTTCTCCCAAACGGCACGGGTAAAGTTAATCCGAAAGGAATGGCGTTTTACGATCGTTTGATTGACCAATTACTGGAAGCTAAAATCACTCCTTATGTGACGCTGTTCCACTGGGATTACCCGGAAGAATTGTACTGCCGCGGCGGTTGGCTGAATCCGGACAGTTCGGATTGGTTCGCCGAATACACAAAAGTTGTTGTCGAGAAGCTCTCCGACCGGGTGAAAAACTGGATGACCATGAATGAGCCGCAGGTTTTCATCAACCACGGACATCATCACGGCACACATGCGCCGGGTTTAAAGCTGGGCACCGCACAATTATTGCGGACTGCCCATAATACATTGCTTTCACACGGTAAAGCCGTGCAAACCATCCGGGCTTATTCCAAATCCGCGTGCAACGTCGGTCTGGCGGCAGTCGGGGTGGTTTTCACGCCTGCCACGGATAAGCCTGCGGATATTGCCGCCGCACGGCAAGCAATGTTTTCAGTTACTAATAAAGATGTCTGGAACAATACCTGGTGGATGGATCCCATGCTAGTGGGAAAGTATCCGGAGGACGGCCTGGCACTGTTCGGCGCGGATGCACCGGCGATTCGTGAGAAAGACATGGCGATAATTCACCAGCCGCTGGATTTTCTGGGTCTGAATATTTACTATGGACAAACAGTACGCGCTGGAAAAGAAGGTCAGCCGGAGATCATACCCGACCCTGTTGGCCATCCTATCACTTTTTACCATTGGGGCGTAAACCCGCAAACACTCTACTGGGGACCGAAAAATTTCTTTGAACGATATAAACTCCCGATATATATCACGGAAAACGGCATGGCCAACGTGGATTGGGTGGCACTTGACGGCAAAGTGCACGATCCGCAGCGCATTGATTTTCTTAACCGTTACCTTTTACAGTTGTTTAAGGCCAGCAAAGACGGCGCGGATATCCGCGGTTATTTCCAATGGTCGCTGATGGACAACTTCGAATGGGCCAGTGGTTACCGGGAGCGCTTTGGCATGGTCTACGTTGACTATACCACTCAACAGCGTATCCCCAAGGACTCGGCATACTGGTATAAAGATGTAATCGCCTCCAACGGCGCTGCTTTTGGCAAGTAATGTAATGGAAGGAAATTAATGAACCGGATTAAACTCGATCCTGAACGTATTTCAGGTAATATCGATCGTAATATTTTCGGTGGTTTCGCGGAACATCTGGGGCGCTGTATTTACGGCGGTATTTACGAGCCTGATTCGCCGCTGGCGGATGCCCAGGGATTGCGTACCGATGTTTTAGCTGCTTTGCGCCGGCTGCATTTACCGGTGGTCCGCTACCCCGGCGGCAATTTTGTTTCCGGCTACCGTTGGCGGGACGGCATAGGGCCGCTGCCGGAGCGTCCGCCCCGCAGTGAAAAAGCCTGGCACACGATCGAGACGAACCAGTTCGGCACGAACGAATTCGTGCGTTTCTGCCGCCAGCTGAATACCGAACCATATTTCGCTGTGAATTGCGGTGACGGCAATATGCGGGAAGCCGCCGACTGGGTCGAATATTGCAACGGTACCAGAAATTCCGCTTTAGTGCAGTTGCGTCATCAGCACGGTTTCCCCGAACCCCACCGAATAAAATACTGGGGCATTGGTAACGAAGTCGACGGCCCCTGGCAGATCGGCTATAAAACGCCGCAGGAATATGCNNCAGCTACTGCTGGAACAGGCCGGAAGCCTGCTTGATTATCTGTCACTGCATTGGTATGTCGGTAACTGGAACAATGATTTTGCCGAATATATGGCTGTTTCCGCAGTGATGGAAGAACGTTTGACCGACTATGAAGGGTTGCTGCGCACCGCCTGCCTGGAAAACATGATTCAGCATCCTGTCTGGATTGCCGTGGATGAATGGAACACTTGGTACCGCACGCGATCAAAAGAAGACGGCGGACCAAGCCGGAATCAATTGGAAGAAGTCTACAATCTGGAAGATGTGCTGGTCACAGCCATGCATTTTAACGCATTCATCCGCCACTCCCAGTCGGTGAAAATGGCTAATATCGCGCANNGCGCAGATTGTGAATGTGATCGCCCCCATTTTTACGCGTAAGGACGGGCTGGTATTACAAACCATTTTTTATCCTTTTGAACTCTATAGTGCCACCTGCGGGCAGAATTCGCTTGACGTTTGGTCCCAAGGGGAAACATTCAGCGGCGGGAAATATTCCGCACTGCCGATGCTTGATGTTTGCGCGACGTTGAATCCCCGCAAGAAACAGGTGGTTTTATACGTGGTTAACCGCAGCCCGGATAAAACTATGGAAACACAGATTGAACTGAATTCTGGACGCTTTGATGGAAAAACCCGCATAGTAACGATTAATGGGCAGGATATCAAGGTCGAAAATACCTTCGAAAAACCAAATCAGGTCCAGGCTGAAGAACGCTTTGTCACGATTCTTGGTAAAACAGCAGCGTATGAATTTGAGCCGCACTCGGTCACAGCGCTGATCTGCCCTATTGCATAGCTGTGATTTTGGGGATTATAACTAATTTATTTTGTTAGCGTTGCCTAAAAGTATTTCCGGAATAGTTATTTTTCACCCAAAATACCTATTCCTTTTTTATTATCTTTCAGCTTATTATACATCACGGGCAATGTGAATATTAAAAATGGATAAAAAGAAGGCGGAAGCCAATGCACAATTATTGGAAGTACTAAACAAGACGCTTGAATTGGAGTACTCTCTGATAATACATTATCCCCATATTGCTGAGGCTGTTCGAGACCCCGAGACCAAACAATTGACCCAATCTTTGGGCGCTGCTTCGATCGGGCATTTTGATACGGTAAGTGGAGCGATTAAAAAACTTGGCGGAGTACCGCGCTGGTCGTTCGAACCTTTTCCGCAGAAATTGGAATTAAAAAGAATTTTTCAAATTCAGCTGGGCAAAGAGCAAATGGCGCTGAAATTACACCTGCAAATAGCCGCAATGACGGCAGATCCTTCCCTTCGAGAAAAATTCAATAAACTATCAAAAGAGGAAGAGTTGCACATTCAGACCGTGGAGAAAATATTAACTCATATCGGTTAGCTTCAGGCCCCTGTCGGTATGGGATGTGGAAGCTGGTTAAGATATTAAAACTGATAGCTCTTAATCTATCGATCCGGATTCACAATTTGCTGTTTGGCCGTGATTCCGGGATTCTTCTTGTTTACGGTTGTCCAGATCAGGCGCAGGCAGATTATCTCGCCCCAGATTTGTCCGTTCAATAGCAAAATCCTTTCGAAGATGCCGAGGAAAGAGTCATGTGCTGTCGGAATCAGGAAACCGGCGATAATTGTGCCAACCGCAATGACCCCGGCAATGATTGAATAAATCCATAAACCGTTGTGTCCGTTGGCTTTCAGACTCGGCGCCAGTGCGAAGCAGGCCAGAGGGGACATGATTACAATTGCGATCGCCGAATCCCGGTGGATTATTTCCGATGTCGTGATCGTCACGCCGGAATTTTGCACGTGATTGCTGGCCACCAGCAAGAATGCCACGCCGCACAGAAATACCACGATCGCGCCGAAATTGAATCTGGATTTGATTTTTAAAATGAGAGCGACCGCCAGTGCGATCAGAGAAATACCCAAAATGTAGAAAGCTACCGTTTGCAGCCAGCCGTAGGACCCGAAAACCAGAAAACTGACTGTGACTGCGATGGGATTCGAAGTGGGGTGTAATAATTGCGCTGCGGCATTAAATGCCATGAAGACCACCGGGCCGATTGCCGCAAAGGATGCGGAGGAGACCAACGCCGCCTTGCGGGGCGCGACAATCCACGTACGTCTGATTTGAATAAACAAACCAGCTGTTTTAGCGGTGATTAAACTGAAAAAATTAACAATAGAAGTAATAATTATTCACCCATTCTTCTCTACGAGTTTTGCTCTCCGTAGAAACCTTGATTTTTAAAGCTGTAAAACGCCCCGAACGGGCAAACGGATATATTTATTTTGGGAAACAGAATGGCCAATTGCACTAAAAATAACTTACAATAAACCGTTCTTCTACCATCATCATACCACCTTCTCCGACCAAAGCAAGAAAAAACCCGGTATTATTTTCGTTCTAAACGATAGTACTGGTAAAAAATAACTAAATAATCTTACCAGTTTAATACTATATTTTCATGTACCACTTATTATTTACTGAGTGATATGACAGGGGAGAATTGTATCTTCTTCGCTCCCAGGATGTAATGACTCAGGTTTGATAAAGGGGATATGTTTTAAGGGAATCCGAATTATCCGCATNNATTTCCTGGATTGTCGGGTCAAGCCCGACAAGGACAAAAACAAATATTAGATTCCAGTGAAATTGGAATCTAATATTCATGACTTGTCATTCCCGACCTGATCGGGAATCCATATAAATAATTGCAAATGGTCATTTTTAGACATCCTCATTGAGGGGTATTCATTTCTGCCGCGTTACAATATTCGCCCGAATTTTAATTTCCACCCTCGATTTTCAGGTGCTTCAGTTCATCCTGAGTCAGCTTTTTGTACTTTTACAGTTTAAATGCTGTGCCCGATAGTTGCCCCGCTGGCGATGGCATCGGCGATCAGGTGCGGTTCATTGCAGTCGCCGACGGTGTACACTTCCGGCGCTTTTCCTTCAAGGCTCTTGATCATCAACGTATTGGCGTCCAACGGCAGCGCCAGCGCTACCGTGTCCGCGCTGATCGTCTGGCTTTTACCATCAATTTTGAAGGTTACGCCTGTTTTGGAGACCTTTTCGATCGTCACTCCGGTCAGGATCGCGGCCTCTTTTTTCCCGGCGATCCAGCGCATGAACTGGAACTGGTCGTCTCCGGTCATGCCTTCGCCGATATCCGTGCCGCTGTGCAGGATGGTCACCTTTCTGCCCCGTTTGATCAAGAACTCCGCCAGTTCACAGCCGTGGATCGTGCCGCCGATCACTACTACCTGTTTTCCAACAGGCATCCAGATTTTGGTCAGATCAGCCAGTGTCTTCGGCCCGAAAAACCGGGAGTAGTGTTTAAGCTGTCGTTTCAGTGTCGAACCGCTGACGACATTTTTTCCGTCCACGCCGGGAATAGCGCTTTTCGCGGCAACGCCGCCCGCGGCCAATATTATCACATCCGGCTTCAATTCGGTGATCATGGAAGGGGTGAAACCGGTACCTGTTTTGATCGTTACGCCGGCTTTTTGCATTTGCAGCGTGAGGTAATGCGCAAGGTCCATCAGTTCTTTTGTTTCAATATCTTTTAGCATCGCGGCCAGCGGCAGCAGCCCGCCGGTTTTTGGCTCTTGTTCCAGCAAGGTGACTTTGTGCCCGCGTAAAGCGGCTACCCTGGCGGCTTCCATCCCCGCAGGTCCTCCCCCGATGACCAATACGTTTTTGACTTTAGCCGCCGGTTTGAGCGCGAATTCCCGTTCTCTGCCCAGATTGGCGTTGATACGGCAGCGGATCGGCGAATTATGCAGGCGCACATCCATGCAATATAAACACCCGGTACAGGGATTAATATCTTCCAATTTACCTGCGGCGACCTTATTCGGCAGTTCCGGGTCGGCCAGCAGACGCCGGGTCATCCCCACGAAATCGATATCGCCGTTCTGCAGCAGTTTCTCCCCCAATTCAGGGTCAAGCCGGCAGGCGGCGATCACCGGGACGGATACTACTTTTTTCACCGCGGTTGCGAGGGGAATGATCGCGCCCACTCCCTTATGGCTCCAATCGAGGTCTTTCGGCATTGGTTTCGGCATTTCCGGATAAAAAAGCCGGTCCGGTTGCAGTAATCCGCCGCGGTGGCCGTAACCGTGGGCTCTGACCTGGATGGCATCAGCTCCGGCTTCCGCCGCTAGTCTGGCGAATTGTACGCCTTCTTCAATCGGGGTTGCCTTCTCGTGTCCGTATTCTGCAATATTGATCAAAGCCGTCACGGCGAAATCAGCTCCCAGCTGCCTTTTCATCTCGCTGATGATTCTGTTCATAAAGCGCGCGCGGTTCTCGATGGTGGCGCAGCCGTATTCATCTTCCCTTTTGTTGAAAATACGTGAGTAAAAAGCGTTTACCAGGTGGCAGGTGGCGGCATTGATCTCCACGCCGTCAAATCCGGCTTTCTGTGCCCGGGCGGCCGCTTTGACGAACATCTGGATCAGGTCTTCAACTTCACTCAATGAAACCCCCCGCGGTATAGCGAAACCCGGACCGGGCAATTCGCTCTCTGTTAGTGTGGACGCGGATTTGGTATCGCGCTTGGGCAGTAAACCGGTGGGGTTCCAGGGACCAGAATGGAACAGCTGCAAAAATATCGGGCAGCCGTGTTTATGCACCACCTGCGCTAATTGGCTGTAACCCGGAATATACTTGTCATCATCGAGGTGAAATTGCACCGGGAAATGGTGGATACCCAGCGGAAATTCCACGCCGCAAGACTCCACGATCAGCAGTCCCACTCCGCCTTTGGCCATCGTCTCGTAGTAGGCTTTGGCTTGCTCTCCGACATAGCCGGTCGGCTCGATAAAGGATGAACCCTGTGCGGTTTTTATTATCCGGTTGCGTGTTTTTACCTTACCGATATTAGCCGGTTCCAGTAATTTTAGAAATTTGCTCGTCATTTTTAAATATCCTTTTAAAAGCGGATTTTTATAAAGTGAGTTTCTGAAGCGATTAATGGTGTTAATGAAAATAAATGCTGAGCGTGATGCGTAAATTACGCTTTGATATTTAAAAGAAGTATAACATACATTAGAATCAGCAGAAAAGCCGATGGTGCCTGATGGAAGTTTCTTGATTATTCCACCCCCTATCTTTTTCCCGTGATTTCTTATACCATATTAAAAGAATAAGTTTTAGGCTCTCATAAAAAAAATAAGAAGGATAAATCCGTGAAAATTACGATTATGGGCGCTGCCGGTACACTCGGTTCCTGTGCCGCGTTTACTATTGCTATTCATAAACTGGCTAATGAGATCGTCTTGATCGATCCCGGGGCAGATATGCTTAAAGCACACTGGATGGACCTCAATACGGTCGCGGCGGCGCAGGATGTGCTGGTTAACCGCGGTAATTTTCCGGATATGGCCGGTTCGGATATTGTCGTCATTACTTCTGGCGCTCCTTCCGGCGTAACCTCCTCGCGTGCGGATTTGATCACCGGTAACTTGCCGATAATCATCGAAAATGCCGAAAACATCATGAAATATTGTCCCAAAGCGATTGTGATCACCGAGACCAACCCCGTTGACCCGTTGAATTATGCGGTTTACCTTGTGAACGGGAAAGAAAACCGGCAAAAGTACATCGGCTACACGCTGAACGATACAATCCGCTTCCGCATGTGGACGGCGGCGGCGCTGGGCGTCCGGTCAAGCCGCGTGCGCGGCCTGGTAATGGGTGAGCACGGTCACACCCAGGTGATGCTCTGGAGTTCCTTGAAGGTTGATGGCCGGCCGGTGCAGGTCGATGAAGAATCGAAAAAGAAGATTCAATCGCTGCCGCCGCAGACTTTGCACGATTATGAAACGCTGAAACCGAAGCGCACTGCCGGCTGGACGTCGGCAGTTGGCACCGCAACTATCATTAATGCCATTACGAATAATACACAGGAACTGATACCCTGCAGCGCGGTACTGGATGGCGAATATGGTTGTTATAATATGAGTATGTCTGTCCCGGCGGTGATCGGCCGCGACGGCATTCATTACATCCGGATCGTAGACATGAATCAAGAGGAACGGACAGGTTTGAAAAAAACCATCGACTTTTTGACTCCGATGATGCGCAATGTGGAACTGTGTGTGGGTATTAAATAACGAATAACTGACTAAAAAGAAAATGTTATTCTTTTTCTCCGGCCAATTTAATCACCTGCGGTCCAACTAATACAATCCAGACCAGGTTAAAACCGGCGATTCCCCTCTCCATTAATCCCGTATATACGTTCTGATAAAACCCTGCTGCGAGCAGTATAAATACGATAATTCCAACGACAAATGTGACCCCGCAATAGATACCGAAAAGTCTGAGACCCGGCCTTTTAATCATTAATCGCATCAAAATCAGACAGGCGATATAAAACACGATGGATACGGCTGCGGAAGAAATCTGGTGTACCAGCCCATGAAAACTGATAATTGTGCCGATGACATTCGTATTGAAAATGCTCAGCATTAAAAAGCCAACCGCTACGATGACAAGCAATAACCCCGCTATTTTAATTATCCGCGCTTGATTTTTCTTCTTTGAGGTTAATAAATTCAAGGCCATCAGAAAAAAGGATAACGCGATAATCGCCATTCCGACTCTCTCCAGCCAGCCGTCCGGACCAGTCGCGAATCCGCTGATAGTCTGTTTGAAAGGACTGACAGTACGGTTCAAAGCAATTGTTATTGTATCCGCTGCTACCATTACCGCGGGGCCTAGGTAGCAGACTTTCGTTGCCAGGTCAGAAAGAACAAAGGTTAAACGGGGACGGCTCATCGACACAACCTTTTTAATCAGCAAATCAAATAAATGCCTCGTATATATTTGATTATATGCTGTCCGTCGTTCCTCTAGCAATCACAACGATCACCTGAAAATTAACGTGGCGTTCATCTAACTTTCATCTGGCGTTCATCCGGTTTTTGTATAATTAGTTAGATTCAGACCGGGGAGGACTGCGATGGTAAACCAAACAACAAAAAGAAACAAACTGGCCGCGCGCAGCCTGGTAGTATGCGGTACCCTGTTGGCCGGAACCGCTATATGGATGAGTGTGATTAATTCCGCCAAACCCGCGACTCAAACCGCAGTGCCGGTGTCTGACAATTCTTCTTCTGTAAATCAGTCCAATGGTGTTAGCAACCAGTCCGCTATTGCTGTGCAAACGCCTATTTCTACTACTCCGATTCTTCAGCAGCAGGTAATACCCAGATTCCGCACGCGGGGATCATGAAAATGTTCGGCCTGGTGGAAATAACCCGCTCGTTTACCGCCATGAATACCAACGTTGAGGCAGTTGTTTGCGTGCCGTCCGGCGGGGAAAAGCAGGCGGAAAATGCCTTGCTGCTTGTTCAGGATATTTTTACCTCGGTCGAAGCGGCTCTCAGCCGCTTTATTCCGGATAGTGAAATATCGCGATTAAACCGGTCAGCCGGGCAACCGTTTCAGGCTTCGAGTTTGCTTTTTACGGTCATGACGCTGGCCAAAGCAGCGGCGGAAACTACCGGCGGTATTTTCGATCCCACTATTTTGCCGTTTCTAATGGCAGCTGGTTACGACCGCAGTTTCGAACAACTTGTTACGCAATCTATCCTTCCGGTACTGGAAATAAAAAGCCGTTACACATGGCGGGATATCATTCTGGATGCGGCTGCCTCCACCATTACGATTCCGGCGGGTGCCGGTGTTGACCTGGGCGGCATCGCTAAAGGATGGACAGTAGATTATGCCGGGCAAAAACTAAAGGATTTTTCCGGGTTTGCTATTGATGCCGGCGGTGATATTTTACTGGGTGGGAAACGGGCAGACGGTTCGCTGTGGCCCATCGGTGTGGTTGATCCATTCAATCTACAGGAAAATTTAACCGTTCTGGAATTGTCTGATTGTGCTATTTGCACATCCACCACCACACGGCGCTGTTGGCGGCTGGACGGTTTTTCTGGTCATCATCTGATTGATTCCAGGCACGGGAAACCTGCAGACTCTGCAGTCGTTTCTGTTACTGTCATCGCGGACTCTGCCGCACGGGCAGAGGTAATTGCCAAAACCGCGCTGATCCTTGGCCCCGACGAAGGGATGCAGTTTATCCACAGCCAAACCGGCGCGCAGGGAATCATCGTGTTAAACAACGGCGTGCTGCTCCGGTCGGAAGAAACCAGGGAGGCCGGGTATGTCCGCTAACATCTTCTGGTATATATCACGCGCAGCGGCGCTCACGGCCTACCTGCTGTTTTTTGTGAACATTGTTTTAGGCCTGGGGATGAAACTTAAATTCCTCGACCGTTTTTTCGCGCGGTGGCGGGCCGCGGATTTGCATCAATTTACGGCGCTGTTAGGCGTAGGACTGGTAGGCCTGCATATATTTTCACTGTTAGGTGATAATTATTATACTTATACTTTTAAACAGTTATTGATTCCGTTCACAGCACCGTACAGAGCAGGCTGGACGGCATGGGGCATTGTCGGCTTCTATGGTCTGCTTATAGTGACATTCAGCTGTTATATTCGCAAATTCATCGGACAGAATATCTGGCGGATAATTCATTTCGCTTCATTCGGCCTATTCTGGGCGATCATTTTTCACGCGATAAAAACCGGCACCGATATTTCGTCATCCTGGGTGCAAATTATGTATGTGGTCACCGGTACCATTGTTTCATTCCTCTTTTTACTGCGTCTGCAAGGATTGATCTTTCACGCCGGTAAAGAGGTAATCAATCTGAAAACCGCCACCCTAAAATAGTTGACCGACGGGCACATTCGGCTATCCTTTTTGTTTGGACCTGAATCGTAGAATAAACAAAGTGATAATCAGACAAAAACAGGCACTACAAACAATAATGCCGGCAATTAAAGAAAAGCTCGGCTTCCCCGCGATTAAACCGGTCTGTATTTTAACGTCAGTTGCCGTTGTATTGGTAACGTCCATCGGCGTAGCGGTGATTAAGGGTTGCGCTGTTGTATCCGGCAATAGCTGATTTTCTGTTGCATTGAGTGATGCATCTAACATGACAGGTGGAATTGTCTGAACAGTTGTGACCAATTCATATTGCGCTTTGACAGTGAGGTCGGTAGTTGCATCAGCAAAAGTCGTATCCCATCCCGTGAAAATCCAGTCAGGTTCGGCAGTCACAGTTGGTGCAATCGCATCCTGGCCGTAAGCAATGAACTGTTTCGCAAAGCCGTCAGTCACCGTTCCGTGACTACCAGGGTCAAAGGTTACGGTATAAACAGCCTGCTGATAACGCGCGGTGACGGTAAGGTCTCCGGTAATATTATTGAACGCTCTGTCCCATCCGGTGAATATCCAGCCGGGCTCGGCGGCGATTGATGGTGCGGCGGCATCCGCCCCGCTGGTAACTGTCTGCAGCATGTTTCCTTTCTCCGGATTCCCGTGCTCGCCAGCCACAAATGTGACCGTGTATTGCGTTTGGCTATATTGTGCGGTGATCAGTGTGTAAGAATTAATATTGTTGAGCGGTTTATCCCAACCGGTGAAAGTCCAACCGGGATTGGCCGTGACGATTGGTGCAACGGCGGTTCCGTTGTAATTTAAAGGCTGTACTGTATTGCCGTTAAGCAAAGCGCCGTGCATGCCAGGTGCGAATGTAACAACCTCAATTTCCGGGATAAATAGCGCATTGACAGTGAAGTTGGAAGTAACATTTGTAAATGATTTGTCCCAGCGGTTGAAAAACCAACCCGGATTTATAGTTAGCGTGGGCGCGACTGCATTCCCGCCGTAATTGATCGTTTGTACTGCTGTGCCGCTATTGATTATGCCGTGTGCGCCTACATTAAATGTTATTGTGTAGGTGTTTNNAATGCAGTATCCCAGCCGGTGAAGGTCCAGCCCGGATTGGCAGTAGTTGTCGGCGCTGTAGCGTTCCCGCCGTAGTTAATCATCTGGACTGCAGTGCCGCTATTGATTATACCGTGAGTTCCAGCCGTAAAAGTCACTGTGTAAGTTATCTGACTATATTGGGCAGTGACGGATAAATTCGTGGTGACATTGGTAAATGCAGTATCCCAGCCGGTGAAAGTCCACCCTGGATTGGCAGTAATTGTCGGCGCTGTAGCATTCCCGCCGTAATTGATCGTTTGAATTGCCGTGCCGCTGCTGATTGTGCCGTGTGCGCCCGCAGTAAAAATGACTGTATAGGTATTTATCGCAAAAATAGCAGAGATGTTGTGTGTCATAGTGACATTGGTAAAGGAATAGCTGCTAATTGCGCCAACCGAAGTACCGTCTACCTGGACATCTGTAATATGATAACCGGTGGCAGGCGTGATTGTGAAAGTCTGGCCGCTGCCGTAGTTAACGCTGGTTGTGCTTGGAGCTATTGTGCCGTTCGCGTTCTGGGTGACGGTGAGTGCGAAAATGGTTTGATTGATTGTAACCGAAGCAAATCCCGAAACAGTGCGGCAGGTAGCGGCGATCGTGTTGTTGAATGTACCCGCTTTGGTGCCGGCAGTAAACAAACCTGCAGTATCGATGCTGCCTGCGTTAGTATCTACAACAGCCCAAACTGGCGTGCATTGAACTTCGTTATTGCAGCTATCTCGACCGGTAGCGGTAAATTGTTGTGTTGCCATGATATCGATAGTTGGATTATTGGGATTGATTGTGATTATCGCCAGGGTGCCGGGATTGACAGTAAAAGTGTTGGACGTTCCGGTTTTACCTGAAGTGCTCCCTGTGCAGATGATCTGCTGCCCGGACTGTGCAGCAGTCATGTTCATGTTAAAAGTTGCAGTTCCTGCATTGGTGGTAATAGTATCCGGCGTTGCGCCGTTATCCTTTTTCGCTACTTCGATTTTTACAGCTTCTGAACCTGTAGCGATATTATTGCCGAAGGTATCTTGTGCCTGGATTGTCACATTGAAACCCGTTCCGGCTGTCTGCTGCGCGGCGATGCTTGATATCGTGTAATGGTCGATTGTCGGGTTTGCAATGACTGTGAATATATCGGATTTCCCGATTTTACCCGAAGTATCTCCTGTGAAAACAATTTGCTGACCGGACTGTGCGGTAGTCAGGTTCATGTTAATAGTCACTGTTCCGTTTTTAGTTACTACCGAAACCGGTGTTGCGCCGGAATCCTTCTCACCTAAGGAGATGTGTATCGTCTCAGAGCCGGTGGTGATATTGTTGTTTTTGTTATCTTGCGCTTGAATAGTGACACTCAAAGTTGTCCCGGCCGCCTGCGGGGTAGTCATGTTTGATACTGTGTAGTGGTCTATGGATGCGGTAGTTGTAGTGGTGGTAGTTGTCGTTGTTTTAGTAGTAGTTGAAGTAGTGGGAGATGTTGTTGTTGTAGTCTTTGTGGTGGAAGTAGTCGGTGGGGGGGTAGTAGTTGAGGTGCTGGTAGGGGATGCCATTATCTGCGGGGAGACTATGATATAAAGCAGGCTCAGCCCCAGCATTAGTGCCATAATGACGAGTGGAACTATTCTTTTCAATCAATAACTACCTTGATTATTTTTCGGTTTGCCTGCCGGTACATGCATAAATTTGGAGTTATTGTTTCCCATTAAGATCGTTTCGATTTTATTTTTTGGTTTACTCATCTATTTTGACGATATGTTCGGTTTTACATAAGATATAAACGCATCGTTTTCATTAACCATAAAGTTTACTTTTTATGAGCTAAAGGTATAATATGTGCCTGTCCCGCTGAAATCAGTCTGTTTTTGTGGTAGGCTGGATAATAACAAGTGTAAAAAATGACAAATCAGCCAAATAGAGCCAAATCATTGTTTCGTCCAGCCGCTGTCGAAGACTCCATTGTGCATATTCAAAGTTTATCCAAAATCTATTTTGTGAATCAGCAGGAAGCCGGGGCTAAAGCTACTGTTCATGGTATTTTCCGCCGTAAGAAGACGCCCGTGCAGGCGGTCGATGAGATATCGTTTAACATGGCGCCGGGTGAAATCGTCGGCTTTCTGGGTCCGAACGGCGCCGGTAAAACCACCACATTAAAAATGCTTTCCGGACTTTTATATCCCACGAGCGGTACCGTGACTGTGCTGGGGCACATACCATGGAAAAGGGAGAAAACTTTCCTGCGCCAGATCACTTTGGTGATGGGTCAGCGCAACCAATTGGTTTGGGATATTCCGGCGATCCATTCATTTGAATTAAACAGGGTGATCTACCGGATTCCACCCGATGATTATCAGAGTATCCTGAAAGAATTGACGGACCTGCTGGAATTGGGTCCGCTGCTGACAAAACCGGTGCGCAACCTTTCTCTTGGGGAAAGGATGAAATGTGAAATTGCCGCCGCTCTTTTACACCGGCCGCAAGTGGTTTTTCTGGACGAACCGACGATCGGCCTCGATGTCACGATGCAGCGGCGTATTCGCAGTTTCATCGCGGAATACAATAAACGTTTCGGCGCGACGGTGCTGATGACAAGTCACTATATGGCCGATGTCGAGGCTCTATGCAAACGGGTTGTTGTCATTCATCACGGACGTTTGCTCTTTGATGGCGAACTGGCGCTTTTACTGCAGCGGTTTACTTCGCATAAAACGATCATTATTCAATTAAGCGAATGTCAGGCTGATTTAAAGGTTTATGGCGAAGTTTTAGCTTGCGAAGACGGCCGCTATACTCTTCGCGTGCCGAAAGCCGAAACCGCCCGCATCACCGAACGGTTACTGGCTGACCTGCCGGTGGTCGACCTGCTGGTGGAAGACCCGCCGATCGAAGAAGTGATCGACCGCGCTTTTACGGAATGGAACAAATGAAAGCTTTATTCCAAATGTATTTGCAGCAATTTAAAACGACTTTCGCTTCGATGTTTCAGTACCGCGCGTCTTTATTGATATGGATGATCGGTCAGGTGCTCGAACCGCTGGTCTTTCTGGTGGTCTGGTCCACGGTTTCGAACGGCAATGGCGGTAGCGTCGGCGATTATACCACCGGCGCCTTTGTTTCATATTTCCTGGTGCTTATGCTGGTGAACCAGTTCACTTACACCTGGCTTATGTGGGATTATGAATGGCGTATCAGAGAAGGTATCTTATCTTTTGCCCTCTTGAAACCGGTGCATCCGATTCATTCTTTTATAGCTGATAATCTGATGTCAAAAGCGATCCAGCTGCCGGTCTTGACTGTCATCGCTGTGGCGCTGGCGTTTACCTTTCATGCGGTTCTTTCCGTTTCATTGTGGGTTGTCCTGGCCTTTATCCCCGTGCTAATACTGGCGTTTTTCGTGCGTTTCCTGCTGGAATGGACACTGGCACAGGCTGCATTCTGGACGACCCGCGTCAGCTCCCTTAATCAATTGTACTTTTTGCTGTTGCTATTATTTTCCGGACAAATTGCGCCGTTGTCATTGCTTCCTCATTCCATTCAAATCGCCGCTAAAATACTGCCTCTTTATTGGACGGTCGGGTTTCCAACAGAATTACTGCTGGGCAAGATCACACCCTCCGCGGCACTGTTCGGAATCGGGGTACAGGCGGTTTGGCTGATCATTACCTTTTTCCTTGCCGGTGCGGTTTTTAAATTGGGTACCAAGGCCTATTCGGCGGTGGGACAATGAATTACCTGCGTTTGATCGGGGTATTTTTCCGCGTCAATATCGCAGGGGAACTGGCCTACCGTATCAACTTCCTTTTCAGCTTTTTTGAATCGGTGATGGGTCTCGGTTTTACGTTGGCCGGGATGGCGATTATTTTCTCCTACACTGATTCACTCAACGGCTGGCGCCCGGAAGAAATTCTGGCGCTGGTTGGCGTCTACAGCCTGATCGGTGGGGTTATCCGGGTGGCTATTCTGCCGGGCATGCAGCAGCTCACCGAATCGGTGCGCGACGGCACCTTCGATTTTACATTGACCAAACCGGAGGACGCCCAACTGATCGCCACCTTCAGCCGGGTTGCCGTCTGGAAAATTATCGATATTTTTCTCGGTTTGGTGATTTTGATCATTGCTTTAGCACGGATGGGCAGCGTTATCGGTGGGGTGCAGGCGGTAGAATTTCTAGGGATGCTGCTAACCGGTTCGGTGATCGTCTACAGCTTCTTCCTGATTTTAGCCACGCTGGCCTTCTGGCTGGTGCGGGTGGAAAATATTTTGACGATATTCCTGAGTGTGTATCATGCCGGACGCTGGCCGCTCAGCCTTTATCCCGGCTGGCTGCGCTATGGCCTGATCTTTGTCATCCCGGTGGCCTTTGCCACCACCATTCCGGTAGAAGCCCTGACCAGCCGTCTGAACTGGGTGACGCTGCTCGCCGCCTTTATCGCGGCAGCTGTTCTATTTATCGTCTCCCGCGCCTTTTGGAAATTCGGACTGAGGCATTATTCGGGGGCTTCGGCGTAGGTAAATGTAGACTAGAATAAATGTCTATTCGAATTTGCTTAATGCTTAGCCATTAGTAATTAGAACTTTTTTGTCAATGTACAAAACTGACTAAAGCCAGGCCGATCAGCGACATTACCGCGATCGTCGGTAAGGCTGGGACGGCTTTCCCTTTCGCGAACTTTGCCTGAACGAAATATGCTCCCAGCAGCCCCACCAGAGAGAAAGCTGCAACAACCAGCCCTGCTCTCATATCGCGGGAGTTATAGACCGACGCCGCCAGCAATACCGGGAACCCGATATCTCCGCCACCGAGGATGGAATACTTTCGTTCTTCCGCTTTTTGTTCTGCCAGGTTGGGAATATCGGCTTTCTTTAGATTATTGGCCCAATCCGACGCGCGGTATGGAATAATGAAAGCTGGCAGCGTGCTTGACGATGACAATTTGTTGGCCATCCACATCATGAAACCAAAGCGCACTGCCAGGTAGTCGTAAACGGCCAGCACCGCCAGTAGGATCATCGCCGTCCATGGTGAGATCAATCGGCCGAATACTTCTCCCAGCGCGACCATTGCCAGCAGCATTACTAAACTTTGCATCCACACCCGCGGATAGAAAAACCACAATATGCCGATAATTAAGGCGATCGCGATACTGGCAACCATGGGCAGCCAGAGGATCGATATCACAAAGATGCTCCAGCAATATAAAAAGGCAAAAATCACCTTAAACAACATTTTTAAAGCCGATATCGGAATCGCAAAGAGCACGACTGCCATGATCACCACAACAGCGAAGAAATAGATCAGGATAGGACCTAATGATGATTCCGCAGACACCTGTGTCACTTCTCCGGAAGGAGAAGTCGTCGTGCTCGGCCAGATTGAAACGGTGTCTGCTTGTGGGGGCGGCAGGGACAGATTATGTTTCTCTAAAAATACACCCGTATGCGAAACGACCAGAAAAGTAAATGCCTGGGCGAGGACAAATATGATAATACTCCAGAATACCGGCCTTAATCTCAAGAAAGTTTTTGTGTTCATACTCTTTCTATTTTAGCATATTTTTCACAACTGACGGGTAGATAGGTCTATCGGCTATCAGCGTTCAGTTCATCAACCCATTGAGTGCTATTTAC
>PMMG01000174.1 GCA_003162335.1 Dehalococcoidia bacterium | reverse complement strand
GAAGGGTTTGTCAGTCGGAAAGGCG
Source organism: Dehalococcoidia bacterium (assembly GCA_003162335.1). Taxonomy (GTDB): domain Bacteria; phylum Chloroflexota; class Dehalococcoidia; order Dehalococcoidales; family Fen-1064; genus Fen-1064. Next base: position 13,078 of record PMMG01000174.1, on the reverse strand, counting down.
GTGGCTAGAGGCTTGCTGAAGGTCTTTAGTGAATTGGAATGAGGTAAGATAAGAGGCTTTATTGTTAGTAAGTGTACCGAACTACTAATTTATCCCTATACTTCTAACTTAATCGTACGTCTCTTTTAACCCATGTCAATAAGGAACAAATAAAATGTATTTAATCGGATTTTTATAGCCGGAAACTATGCCCAGGTAGAAACCGCCGGTAAACCGGGATGTTACTTTTGCGACTCATTTTTAAGTTGTTCGAGTTCTTCCCAACGGGTGTATGATTCAGCCAGCAGCGCTTTTACTGCTTCAAGCCGTTTCTGCTTAGTGAGAATTTCCGATTTATCATTTTTATAGAGGCTGGAATTACCCATGGCTTGATACAAGTTTTTCTGTTCTGTTTCCAGCGACTCGATAGTCATTGTCAGCCCGTCCAGTTCTTTTTGCTGACGAAATCCGAATTTGACCTTATGGCTGATAGCCCGGAGCGGAGGGACGTCTTTTGAAGCAATAGCCGGTTTGATTTCTTCGGCGCGCTGGCGCAGCCAATCGTCATACCCGCCGACATATTCATTGACACTACCAGCGCCTTCAAAAACCAGAGTACTGGTGACGACATTATTCACAAACGCCCGGTCATGACTGACTAAAAGCACCGTCCCGGTATAATTCATCAAATAGTCTTCCAGCAGTTCCAGCGTCTCGATATCCAGGTCATTGGTAGGTTCATCCATGACCAGGAGATTGGAAGGCCGGGTAAATAACCTGGCCAGTAAAAGCCGGTTCCGTTCTCCGCCGGAGAGGGTTGACACGTAAGAACGCACCTGGTCGGGGGAAAAAAGAAAATCCTGCAGATACCCGATAATGTGCCGCTTTTGCCCGTTGATAGTAACGGTATCCTGATTATTTTCTACTACATTTTCCTGCACGGTCTTATTCTCATCGAGTTGTTGGCGTAACTGGTCGAAATAGCTGATCTGCAGATTTGTACCCAGGCGGATGCTGCCGGAGTCCGGCTGAAGGTTGCCGAGAAGAAGGCGCAACAGAGTAGTCTTGCCGCTGCCGTTGGGACCCAGTATGCCGACCCTGTCGCCTTTCATAATAACGGTGGAAAGTTGAGAGATAACCGGGGCGGCGCCGTAACTGAAACTGATATTATCAGCCTTAACGACCAACATGCCGGAACGCTCGGTCTCCTGGGCTTCCATTTTAACGATTCCCGCGGCTTCTCTTCTATCGCGACGAATCGCTCGTAATTTTTGCAATTCCCGCACACGGCCTTCATTACGCGTACGCCGGGCCCTGACGCCGGTGCGGATCCACTGTTCTTCTTTCCTCAGTTTTTTATCAAACAGGGCATTCCGGGTTTCCTCGACCTCGCGGGCGGCGGCCCGCCGTGCCAGGAAAGTCTCATAGTCACAAGACTGATCAAACAATTTGCACCGGTCAATTTCCACGATGCGGGTAGCGATCCGCTGCAAGAACATGCGGTCATGGGTGACAAAAATCAAGGCGCCGGTGAACTTGATCAGCATATCTTCCAGGCGTTTGATGGAATCAATATCCATGTGATTGGTAGGCTCATCGAGCAGCAGCACATCCGGTTCGGCGGCAAGCGCTTTGGCCATTAAAACCTTGCGCTTCATGCCGGCGGAAAGTGTGTTATTAATCCATGTAGTATCCAGCCCCAATTGCGAGATCACTTTTTCAGTGCGCCGGTTAAAGGCACTCTGCTGCCCATCCTGAGTCCGGTTTAAATCACCTTTCACTACTTCTAAAACCGTACCGGGCATGTCCTCCGGCACCATCTGGTCCAGATAAGCAATGTGAATACCCTTCTGGATAGCGATAGTGCCGGTATCAGGCCGAAGGATCCCCGCGATCAGTTTGAGTAAAGTCGACTTGCCGGACCCGTTGCGGCCCACAAGGGCAACCTTTTCACCGGACTCAACAGTCAGGCGAATGTCCTCAAAAAGGCTGGTACTGCCAAACGCCAGGCTGACACCTTGCAAATCAATAAATGCCATTACCGGGAATAGCCTCCTGTTCAATCAAGTTATTTGCTATTAAGAATTGCCTGGATAATGGTATCAAGAGACTGGAGAAAGCGGGAACGGTCTTTTTTTTCAAAAACTTTCGGGCCGCCGGTATTGACCCCGATATCCCGCAAATGGGCCATTAAATCGCGTGTTGCCAACATATCACAAACGGAATTTTCCGTGATAATGCGGCCCCGGTGATCCAATACACGCGCGCCTTTTTTCAAACACCGCGACGCCAGGGGGATGTCTCCGGTGACGACAATATCATTCTTTTGCACATGGTCAACAATCCAGTCATCCGCGGCGTCAAACTGACCGCTGACGACCACCGATTCCAACCAATCCTCTTGCTGGATGTTAATCGGAGAATTGGCAACCAGGATGACTTTAATTCCGTAACGTAAAGCAACCCGAAAAACCTCCTGTTTAACGGGAGCAGCATCAGCATCAACCAATATCCGAAACTTAATCAATGTACTTTCAAATTTCTGCGTTCAGACGTTTTTATTATAATTTTCTGTCTTTTATCAGGTTCCATCCGGGGCGCCGACGGGGCGGAATAGCGGTTTGGCTTAAGAACTGAGCGAATCATTAACGAATGGGGAAAATACAAAAGGCTGAGTAAAGCTATCCATTGGAAAACTCTACCCAGCCAATTGTTAACAAGGGTTAATTAGTATTTTTTTATCGGGTTGGTTTTGCGATAACAATCGGAACAATAGACCGGTTTATCACCACGAGGTGCAAAAGGCACTTCGGTGTCTTTGCCACACGTGGCGCATTTTACGGGATACATCTGCCGCGGGGCTGATGACCCGTAGCCGCCGCCGGTGCTCTGCTTCTTGGCGGCGCGGCAAGAGGGGCAACGCTTAGGTTCATTAGTAAAACCTTTTGATGCAAAGAACTCCTGGTCCCTTACGCCGAAAGTGAAGGTAGTTCCACAATCGGAACAGGTGATTTGTTTGTCCTGGTAACTCATTGAATGGCCTCCTGTTTTATTTTAGGTTTGAGTTTGGGTCATCCAATAGCAGAGTGCAAATTAATAATTCTGACAATAGAATAACACACTAAACCTACACTGAGCATACAACCGACATGCCAATTTTGCAAATACAATGGATTGTCATGTGCCGCAAAAAGACTAAAAGCAAACCAGATTCTCGCTCCCTTAATAAAGTCTGCAATATCCGGTGCTTGACTTCAGTTTCTGCGAAGATTAGAGTGTCTTTAGTTCCGGTATACCTTTGAAAGGAGATTAATATGGCTATATTCAGCGTCGGGGATAGGGCGAAAGTCATTGATAAGCCGGGGTGGCCGGATGGGGGCTACAAGTTAACAGGCTGGGAAGGCATGATCGTTGAGGTTTTGGAAAACCCCGCAGGCTGGGTGCTGATGAAAGCAGATCAGACCGGGTATCGTATGTTGTTCCACGAGAAGGAATTGGAACCTGTTACAAAGGTTGAGCAAATCCCGGAACATGACGGGGTTTTAGGATTTGTAGATGCTTTGCAGCAGAAGACCAAAGGGAAAATCGGGGTGGATGTGAATCTGGACAGTTAGAACCAGGATTTAAAACCCATCTTATTGTACCTCCTCACCCTGACCCTCTCCCTCGTAGGGGTGAGGGAACTAACCTATTTAGGGGTGTATCTGAGGCTGTCCGAAATTTCCTGGATTGTCGGGTCAAGCCCGACAATGACAAAAACAAATATTCTATTCCAGCTTTGCTGGAATAGAATATTCACGACTTGTCATTCCCGACCTGATCGGGAATCCATATAAATAATTGCAAATGGTCATTTTCCGACAGCTTCGGGGCTGGATTCCGGCACATTTCCTTCGTCAAGTATTTCGTACATTTCGACTTAAAACTCAAACCGCGGCCTCAACCATCCGCCAGAACGGGAATGATGAGTTAAGAAATTGCTTGACAATAATTATTTGGGCATAGTATACTACGAAAGTCTTTGAAAGAGTGGATACGAATGAATAACACGGGCATCAATGTTAGAATCAGCTTTCCGGGAGTCAAAGGGGCTTCCCGCCGGGCCTTGTGTGTCTTCGTTTCGGAGATAAAAATCACTTAAAACATCCATTCTGAAGTTGAACCGCACGCAGAGCCCAGGAAGTAAAAATCCCGGGCTCTTTTTTTTCACCAAATAAAATACTGAGTCTAAAATAGACTGAACGAGATAAATTGAATGAACATGTTAAATAAAATTGTCGATAAAACAAATTTGAAAAGCTTCAGTTCCGGCATTTGGGCAGCAATGGGTATCCAGGCGATCCGGTCGACGGGTTTTTCGATTTCCTTTACCTATTTATCGCTTTATTTGTACCAGCAGCGCCATATTTCGATGACGCTGATAGGACTGGTAATCTTGATTTCCGGGATCATCTCCGGGGTATTCCAGGTGGTCGGCGGCATGCGGGCTGACCGGTTTGGATTGCGCCGGATGTTTGTGATATTCCAACTAATAGAAACGATGATGTTTACCCTGCTAGCGGTGACGATCGGAATGAACACGGCGGTCTGGCTGATCTTTGTCGTTTCGGGGCTAGTTTCAGTGGCAGGCGGAATGACCTCACCCACGATATCCGCGATGGTGACGGATGCCGCCCACGAAAAACATCTGAATGAGTCGTATGGTCTAATGGCAATCGGTATAAATTCGGGATGGGCGATCGGGCCGATCATCGGGGGATTTCTGCTGAGCCATGTTTCATTTGGCTGGGTTTTTGGGATCGGGGCGGTGGTGCAATCATTCTCGCTGATCGCGGCATTTTACCTGCCGCGCGGACGGAAAGGGAAGGCCACCGAGCTCTTTTCGAAGAGTTACCTGAAGGCATTATTCGCGGATTCGCAGCTGATCATCTTTTGCGTGTTGAGCTTTCTATTCTTTCTGGAGATGGCAAACTGGGGGTCGACCCTGTCTGTGTTTACGGTGAGCCGCATCGGGTTTACGCCGGCAGAATATGGACTGTTGCTATCAACCAGCGCGGCATTGATCATCGCTTTTCAGTACCCGATCTCGCAACGAATTTCCCGGCTGGGGGCGCGCAGGGCACTGGTTATCGGGAGTATTTTATATTGTCTGGGGTTTTTATCGATGAGCTGGGTGAGATCATTTATTCCCGCGCTCGGTGCAGTCGTGGTCCTGGTATCCGGGGAGATGCTGTTCGTGCCGACGATATTTTCCGCCATCGGGAAAATGTCCAAACCGGAGGATATCGGGAAAAACATGGGAGTGCTGGGTTTATGCGCATCCGTGGGTAATTCCAGCGGGCCGTTGATGGGTGGATTTTTCCTGGACAGGTTCCCGACGAGGCCATTTTTTGTCTGGGGGCCGGTTTCGTTACCGGCGTTTTTTGCCGCAGTGGGTTTTTTGTTGTGGAGAGGTTACAAAAGAACGAACGACAATAACAATCAAGAATCAACCTTCGGCAATAATCAAGTTAAATTCTAAATTCTAATATCGAAATACTAAATAGAGGGAATTGATTTTCCGGATATTTAGTGTGTTTATACCTGATTTACTCCACAAGGTATGATCATTTTTACGTCCCCTCACTCCAATCTCTCCCGAGGCAAGCCTGGGAGAAAGGAACCTATAAATGCCCGCGGCTCTTTTATTTCACAAATGGACTTAAGGTCTTTGCCTATAACTGCGTTCCTCGCAATAGACGAAGGAATTAAACCATGGGGCTCCGTCGGCGAGTGCGCCTACCCTACGGTATTCCGTTCAGTATGACAAAAGATGGCATTTTACGGTAAAGTATAGGTAGCAATTTAGATAGTAATTATCATGGGCGGGGGGTAAGGGATGATTAATTTTGGCGTGAATCCGGTCATCTTCAGTCTGGGAACCTTTTCGCTACGCTGGTACGGGACATTCCTGGCGCTGGCAGTCGTCTGGATGATCTTCTGGATGTGGCTGCAGGTCAGAAAGGGCGCCCAGATTTCCACAGATACAGTACTTTCGATGGCGCTGGTAGGAATCCCCTCCGGCATCATCTTTGCGCGGTTATTGCATGTCATCGACGATGGGGTCATCGCAACTATGCACCCCGATTTAGCAGCTTCGGGCCGGGTGATCAACTATTTTCAGCATCCGGGGTTGATCATCGGCGGAGAAGGGTTGACCGCCTATGGAGCCGTACTAGGCGCGGCATTGGGCATCTGGGTCTACTGCAAAGTCACCAAAATGAAGCTGGGTTATGTCTTCGACCTGCTGGCGCCGGGGGTAATCATTGCCCAGGCGATCGGCAGACTGGGCTGCTTATGCAACGGCTGCTGTTTCGGCACGCCGACGAAATTGCCGTGGGGACTAGTGTACACCGACCCCGAGAGTTTCGGTTATAACGGCGGCATTGCCTGCCATCCGACAGTGGCATACGAAATCATCTACAATGTCATCGTCTTTGGAATATTAATGAGCATACGGAAAAAGTTGAAACCGGATGGTTCGGTTTTCATGCTTTACCTGGCGCTCTACGCGGTGTGGCGGCTCGGGATCGATTTCCTGCGGGACGGGACACCGTTCCTGTTCGGCCTGCACCAGGCCCAAATAATCAGCATTATAGTATTGATTATTACCGTGCCTTGGATGATAATACATACCAGATGGGTCAAGAAAGACAAAGCAGCGCCCCCGCCAACCCCTGATACAACAACACCGGCGCAACCGGCTTAATCAATAAGTAGTAAGATTATTAAAATTCGAGAAGGAGAATTTGTAGCAATAATGAAAAGTAATGATATTGTTGTCGTCAGCGGCGCCCGCACAGCGATCGGCACCTTCGGTGGAGCATTAAAGGAAGTCACGGCCGTACAGCTCGGCTCACTGGTGATTAGAGAAACACTGAAAAAAGTGGGACTGCGCCCTAAAACGAGCAAGAAATTGCTGGATTTTGGACCGGATGCTTTAAAATGTGAAGCCTGCGACCTGGAAACAAAAGAGTACAACTGGGATACTTCGCTGAAAGAAGTGCAGGTTGACGAAGTAATCATGGGCTGCGTTTTACAGGGCGGTCAGGGGCAGAACGTCGCCCGCCAGGCAATGATCCACGCCGGCGTCCCGAAAGAAGCCAATTCCTATACGGTTAATATCGTGTGCGGTTCCGGCCTGAAAGCGATCGTTCTGGCAGCACAGGCGATCCAGTGCGGGGATGCGGAGGTAATAGTAGCGGGCGGTATGGAAAACATGTCGCTGGCGCCTTATATCCTGCCGAAAGCACGCTGGGGATACCGGATGAGCGTGAACGCGAAAGATGATATTTACGACCTGATGGTCTATGACGGATTATGGGAGATCTTCGGGGGTTATCACATGGGTTTGACGGCCGAAGCAATTGCCGCCAAATACAAGATCACGCGCGAAGAACAGGACAAAATCAGCCTGTTGAGCCACCAGAGGGCACGCGCGGCGATCAAAAACGGCAAGTTCAAGGAAGAAATCGTGCCCGTGATGGTGCCGCAGGGCAGTAAAGACCCCGTCATCTTCGATACGGACGAGCGCCCGATGGACACTACACTGGAAAAAATGGCGAAATTACGCCCGGTCTTCAAGAAAGACGGCACTGTGACCGCTGGCAATGCTTCCGGCATCAACGATGCGGCGGCAGCAGTGCTGGTGATGTCCCGCGCCAAAGCCAAAGAACTGGGGCTAGAACCGTGGGTTACAATCAAATCCTATGCCGGCGGCGGCGTCGACCCCGCTTATATGGGCTTAGGACCGATCCCGGCTTCGCGACAGGCCCTGCTACGCGCGAATATGACGGCCAAAGACATCGATGTGGTGGAATTGAACGAAGCATTCGCGGTGCAGGCAATCGCCTCGATGAGAGAATTAGGACTTTCGATCGAAAACACCAATCCCAACGGCAGTGGTATTTCACTGGGGCACCCGATCGGCGCAACCGGGGCCAGAATGCTGGTAACGGCAATGTACGAGATGAAAAATGAAAAGTGGAAAACTGCGCTCATCACAATGTGCATCGGCGGCGGCCAGGGTATGGCAATGGTGGTCGAAAAATAATATAATAGCAAGTTAGTAGAACACCGGGGGAGCGGGTTTGAAAGCCCGCTTCGAAAATGGGGCAAAGTAATCTTTATTGGCAATAGAATAGATACCATGAACCGGATAACCGGTGGTCACAACGCCCCATCTATTGCTTGAAGGATACAGGTTGAGGTATCAAAATAACCGTACCATCACTTGAGAATACGATAAATTTCGGCCAGTCAATGGTATACAGGATCCAGAGATAACCCCTTTTTAAAGAGGGCATGATGAGCAAAGAGATAAAAATCGTCGTGGGCAACATCGAAGCCGATGCCATCCTCAACGAATCGAAAACAGCCCGCAAGGTCTATGAATCCTTGCCGATCAGCGGCGAGGCTAATCTCTGGGGTGACGAAATTTATTTCGACGTGGATTTCCTGGCAGACGAGGAAAACGGCAAGTTAACCGTGGCGCCGGGAGACATTGCGTTGTGGCTGGAAGGTCCGGCGCTATGCATCTTCCTGGGGAAAACCCCGATCAGCAAGGGGAATGAAATTCGNNAGCTATCAGTGATTAGTTTTGAGTTGTCAGTTACCTTTTGTCAGTTATCAAGTTTTCCCCTCGGTCTTGGCTTTTGATTGTCGCTCAGTATTTTGAGCGTAATGCTCAGTTATCGGAGCGTTGATATCTGTTGACAAAATATTATCCGGGTTTGGGTTACAATAACCATAGCGCAAAGAGAAAATAGCGGAAAATCAGCGCCGGAGGGAAAAATGGAATTACTTGAAGCAATCAGGACCAGAAGGGCCATCCGCAAATTCAAAACAGATCCGGTGCCTCCGGAGTTGATTGAAAAATTATTGGAAGCGGCACGCTGGGCGCCGTCGTCTGTGAACTGTCAGCCGTGGGAATTCATCGTCATTACCGACCCGGAAACAAAGAAAAGGATATCGCGGGCGTTTATGCTCGGGCCTTTTTTGAATCAAGCGCCGCTGGCGATCGCGGTGGCGGTTGACCGGTTAAAAAGCACTTGCCAGGTACAGGATGGATCAATTGCCGCATACGCCATCTGGCTGGCCGCGCACGATCTGGGATTGGGAGCTTGCTGGGTAAACCCGATAATCGAATTTGGCGTCAAGAGAATCCTGGGCATACCGGTGACGAAAAGACTGGTGAGTGTGCTGGCGATCGGCTACCCGGACGAAGCGCCGGTGCATACGCGGAAAAAGCTGGCGGATTTTGTTTATTTCGAAAAGCACGGCAATAAAAAAGGCCCGATAGCTTTTAAAGAATAGATAAGTACAACAGGAGGTTTAATTCAGATGGAAAGTAAAGTCCTGGTGGGTTATTCTTCCAAATACGGAGCGACCGTGGAAATTGCCGGGAAAATCGGCGAGGCGCTGCGGCAATCCGGTTTGCAGGTGGATGTAGTACCGGTGAAAAACGTAAAAGACGTGACGCCGTACAACGCTTTCGTTATCGGCAGCGCGCTGTACATGTTCCAATGGCGGGCGGACGCCACGGCCTTCCTGAAGAAAAACTGGAAAATACTGGCGGATAAACCGACCTGGATATTTTCGAGCGGGCCGATGGGTAAAGGCGACCCGGTGGAAATGGTAAAAGGCCAGCGTTTCCAGAAAACACTGGAACCTGTTTTAGCACAGATAAAGCCGCGGGGAGTCACGGTTTTTTGGGGCGCAATCAACATGAACAAATTGAATTTCCTGGAGCGGTCGATCATGAAGAGAATGCCAGAACAACAGGGCGATTTCCGCGATTGGAACGTGATTAATACCTGGGCAAAACAGATTGCCGCGGAATTAACTAAACAGGGCAAACAGTTTCCGGTTAACTTTCAACCACAGCAGCGGGTTCAGGCTCCGGAAAAATCGCTTTTTCCCGTGATAACCAGGCCGCAATCAGGAATAATATGCCGATAATGAGCAACGGCAGGCCGCCGGTCCATGCCCACATCAGCCACCATCCCTTTAAATAATCTGTTGACCACTGGAAAGCTTGAGGCTGAAAGTAAATGGAATTCTCATAACGCATGAATATCATCATGCCAACTATGCAGAACGAAGATAAGACAAACAGGAAGCCGCTCAAACGCTCTTTCCACCAGGCGATGACATAGGCGACTAAAACGAGTAATCCAAAGACAATGCTGATAACGGCTTGCGCAGTTAACGGAAGACGAGCCGGAATACCCGGCATGGGATGGGGAATGCGCATAAACACAGTTTCAATATTCATGAGGGTGAAAAGATAAAATACCAGCAGAGTCACCGGCGCCCCGATGATTCTGGCCGTCCAGCGGAAAAACGAGGCCGCTTTATGTGTTCCGGAGTTATCCATTTTCTCCTTACGAACTGATTTAATCAGAACTTTTTATAGATGATTTATTATAATTATATGGGATGAAGTGTTAACGGTCAAGGGAAGGGAGATAGAAATGACGAGTTTTCAGTTTTCAGTTAACCCGGAAGAGTAAAAGATGGAATTAACTCTGGATTTTTGGAGAAATATCACAACGCCCTATCTCCGGCTCTTCCCCAATGGGGAAGAGGATTTTATATTACAAAGAAGGGCTAAAAGCCCTTCTTACACTTCCTCAGCAGAGCAGGCCTTTATTTGTTTAATAATGCTACCGAATTAAAATAATTGTTCAGCCTACCTCAGGAGCTGTTGCATTGCTTTGCCGAGGCTTTTAATGCCGGTGATAATGGTCTCCTCGTCCATGCAGGAGAAATTAAGCCGCAGCGTATTGGCGTTCTGCCGGTTGACGTAGAAAGGGTCGCCGGGGACGAAGATGACTTTGTCTTTAATCGCCAAATCAAGCAAATCCCGCGAGGAAGCGTTTTCCGGCAGGGTTATCCACAGGAACATGCCGCCTTCAGGTGTGGTGTGTGCAACCCCATCCGGGCAATACCGCTCAATGCTATCCAGCATCGCTTTTGCCTGCTTGCCATAGGCTTCTTTTATCTTTTTAATATGCGCATCGATATCATTGTCTTTTAGATACTGATAAAGAATGCACTGTGTGAAGTGGGTAGTATGCAGGTCAGCCGCCTGTTTAGCGATAATCAATTTTTCCATAATATCATGCGGCGCCACGATCCACCCTAACCTCAAACCGGGAGAAATTGTCTTGGAAAACGACCCCAATAATATGGTATTGGCCGGCAGTATCGCCTTAAAAGATGATTTAGCGCTGCCGGCATAACGTAAATCGCCATAGGGGTCGTCTTCGATCAGCAATGTGCTTGTGCCTTGCAGAATATCAGCCATTTCTTGCCGTGTTTTCTCCGAATAGGAAATCCCTGACGGGTTTTGAAAATTCGGCACGGAATAGATTAGCTTTGGCTTGTGCCTGGACATCACCGACTTGAATTGTCGCAGATCCAATCCTTCTTCGGTCAGAACGACCGGATTAAACCGAGGTCTAAAAATAGAAAAAGCCTGAATTGCCCCCAAATATGCCGGTTCTTCAATGACNNCGACCGGGATTTCCAGATTTTTCTTATCGTGATACCGTTTTGCAATCAATTCCCGAAGGCCTGAGAATCCTTCGGAAGAACTGTATTGTAAAACGTCCCTGCCCATTGTATCGAAAACTTTATTCGTAGCGATTTTAAGTTCTGCGACGGGGAAGAACTTTCTGTTGGGCAGTCCGCCGGCAAAAGAAATAATAGTCGGGTCGAGCGTCACTTTCAGTATTTCACGAATAAACGACCTGGGAACATCGGCGATGCGGTCTGAAAATATACTATCCATTTATATCTCCTATTATTTATACAATTTATTAATTTTAGCGCCGCCCGTTTCGCGCAATCATATGTTTTCTCCTCCATCTGATAACCTTTGAAATATTTGAAAATTAAAGAGCCCTCTCGTTCAGGGGAGAGGGCTCTCGGTGTCTATTTTAATAAGCTATTCCAGAATTTTTTAATAGACGCGCCAGTCCTCCCCGGCAGTAATAATGACTGCTGCGGTAACTGTAATGGAGGCGATAAAATTCCGGCGGCGATTAAAAATCAAAGTGAACATTGTAATAACTAATTTACTATAACGTCACTAAAGTTGTCAAGTGTGATATATTTACCGGTTTTTGGATGTAAGGTGGATATTTTAGAAGAATATATTCCTCAATTCGTTATAATTTCAACCCGATTTCCCTTCTCAGCGTATCGTAGAATTGCTCTTTTGCCTCGCGTTCGAACCAGGGGTGGTGGCCGCAGTTTTTTAACAGGATGAAATGGAAATCTTGCAAAACACGGGATAAAGGTTCTTGTACACCGGNNAGGAATCGGCTTTGTCCATCAATACCCCAAAGCGGGTGAAATTGTCATTATTCATGCCGCCTGAATTGAACGCGGATGACAGCGATAAAACCTCTTCCTTTTCGCCGTCATTGAGATGGTTGAGACGCGAGGACATGATCAGGGCGGCATATTTATCCTCGAAGGGGCCGCTGCTGACCAGAATCAACTTCTTTACCATTGAAGGATTACGTGCGGCGAAAATGCAGCTCAACCAGGCGCCCCAGGAGAAGCCGACGAGCGTTACCGGCGGATCGCCGGATTTTTCCAGCACGCTTTTGAGTTCCGAAATCTGGTCGTCGATGGAATCAGCGGTTTGCAGCGGTTCAAGAATACCGAAGTTTTTAGACAATTCACGGGCTACCGGCGCCATTTCGCCGGGCGCGCCGGGGCCGCCGTGGACAACGGCAATATTGAAAGGAGCTTTTCCGTATTTTCTAAAGTTGTTCATGTGTATATGTTAGCGCATCGGGCAGGAAAAAGGGAAGAAATTATTTGACAATGTATGATTATTATTATACATTTATTGCTGATATGACTGATGAGATAAACAAGGAGAAATAAAACCAGGTAATACATATTTATTACAGGGAGGCCTTATGGGTAAACGCGATTTAAGGCGGGCGCTTTTGCCAATAGTCTGGATATTCTTAATAAGTTTATTACCGGCTGCGGCCTGTTCTCCTGCGCACACCACGGTTTCCAAATCCGCGGATTT
>PMMG01000169.1:2642-4230 GCA_003162335.1 Dehalococcoidia bacterium | reverse complement strand
ATCAGCTATTATAGACCCTTTTTTAACCGTGTCAATAGCCGAAAGTACCACAAAAAAACATTAAATTTGAAGCTAAAACTATTGACAAATATGATAGATTATGTAAAAATGGTAGATGTTGGGAGTTAGTGGGGAATAGTGTGGATTAAGGACTTTCGATGTTCCTCGGCGAGTACGATTACAAGCTAGATGAAAAGGGCAGGGTACCTGTTCCTCCGAAGTTCCGTGCGGAATTGAATGACGGTGTTATCCTTGTGCCCGGTCCGGAAAAATGTATCTTCGCCTACACCCCGCTGGAATGGAAAAAACTTTCCGAAAGCTTGAATTCCGGCACGCTGGCATCGAATAAAATGCGGAAGTTGAACAGGGCTCTTTTCTCCACGGCTTTTCGTCTGAATTTTGACGGTCAGGGCAGAATTGCCTTGCCGCCTCCGCTCAGACAGTATGCCGGCATTGGTGAGGATGTTGTCATCACGGGGGCTAATACCTACCTTGAGATATGGGACAAAACGTTGTGGGAAGAAGAAAAAACCAATAGTCTGGCACAAGCCTGGCAAATCATCGAAACCTTAGAAAAACATTAAGGAGCCCGCAGGTGTTGACGGTCGCCCACAAGCCCGTATTACTCAAGGAAGTGATGGCAGCACTTTCTGTCCAGGCCGGAGGCCGGTATGTTGATTGTACCCTTGGCGGCGGCGGACATGCCATGGCTATTCTGCAGAACAGTTCCCCCGGCGGTCAATTACTCGGTATTGACGCTGACCCCGAAGCAATCAGAGCAGCCGCCATTAATCTTTCCCGATATACCGATTCGGTGCTGCTGGTCAATGATAATTTCGTAAATATCGATGCAATTTGTCATCATTATGATTTTTACCCGGTTCACGGTATTTTATTAGACCTTGGTCTTTCTTCCATGCAGCTTTTAGACGATCCGCGCGGTTTCAGTTTCCAATACGAAGCGGCGTTGGACATGCGGTTTAATCCCAAACAGGCAGTGACCGCGGCGGACATTGTAAATTCTTATTCTGAGGTTGATTTAGCTCAGTTAATAAGGAAATACGGGGAAGAACCCCATGCCTTTAAAATCGCCCGGTATATCGTCCAGGCGAGACCGATTACGACCACCACGCAGTTGGCGGCTGTTGTAGAAACTGCCGTTGGCGGCCGACGGAGCAGAATTCATCCGGCCACACGGACGTTCCAGGCATTGCGCATTGCGGTGAATGAAGAACTGGAGCATCTGGAAGAAACACTGGATAAAGCCATCGATCTGCTCGGCATCGGCGGACGATTGGTAGTTATCAGTTATCATTCCCTGGAAGACCGCATTGTCAAACATTTTATGCAGNNGCCAGTTTCCGGCTTATTAATAAGAAGGTCATTACTCCTTCCGAACAGGAACTGAAAGATAATCCGCGCAGCCGCAGCGCCAAGATGCGAGTAGCGGAAAGGATCGGCAGTTCTGCGGCGCCGGTGAAAATCGCCAATGCCCAGGTCAGTTTTAACGAAATGCGGCGGGGCTATTCTCTCAATTAAATGAATATTATCGAAAGTTAGTATACCAAAATTTACCGAGGAGGAAAAC
>PMMG01000169.1:2121-2612 GCA_003162335.1 Dehalococcoidia bacterium | reverse complement strand
GGTGTCACCGGACGCCATATCAGCGGAGTCAACAACAAGGGCGTCGTTGCCGTGACGCGCAATGACCGTCTGGTACGCCCGGATGACTTACGGCGAGTACTGCAGAATGCCCAGAGTCTAAAAGTGGGCGCAGATCAAAAAATTCTGCACATGATTCCGCGTCACTATGCGGTGGATGGACAGGATGGCGTTCAGAATCCTGTCGGGATGCACGGTTTCAAACTGGATGCGGAAACCCATGTCATTACAACCGGTGTTTCTTCAGTTCAGAACCTGGTCAAATGCATCCGCGGAGTGGGAGTTGATGTGGAGGACCTCGTGTTCGAGGCGTTAGCCAGCAGTGAAGCATGCTTGACCGAAGATGACAAACAGGTCGGCACAATTCTGGCGGACATTGGCGGCGGTACTACCGATATTTCAGTATTCAAAGACGGTTCAATCTGGCACACCGCTGTCGTTCCTGTCGCGGGATATCAGATGACCAGGGATAT
>PMMG01000169.1:0-2019 GCA_003162335.1 Dehalococcoidia bacterium | reverse complement strand
GGTCAGAGTCGGCGCTCCGTTAAATGTATACGGTATCAGCGATCAATTAAGTGATCCGGCTTACGCCACTGCCGTCGGTCTCCTGTGTTGGGGCATGAAACCCAAGAGCAACATTAAAGCAAAGCAGAATCTCTTTGGCGACGGACTTGTCAATCTGATGTCGCGCATCAGGGGTCTTTTCAGTAAACAAGCACAAGCAGCCTAAATAAGTAAAATAAAATAACTTAATAATCTGAATAGGAGGATTAATATAAAATGGCAAGGTCAAGTTTTTCCGCTAGTCCGGTTAGAATAAAAGTTGTCGGTCTGGGTGGTGGTGGGTCCAATGCAGTTACCCGTATGGTTAGAGACGGAGTCGATGGCGTAGAATTCATCGCCATGAACACGGACGCCCAATCCCTGGCAATCACCGAAGCTCCTACCAGAATTCAGCTTGGTGAGAAGCTTGTAAGAGGGTTAGGCGCCGGCGGCGACCACCATGTCGGACAAAAAGCGGCTGAAGAATGCCGCGATGAGATTAGAGAAGTAGTTAATGGCGCAGAAATGGTTTTCGTTACCGCTGGCATGGGCGGCGGCACGGGCACAGGTTCTGCCTCCGTTGTAGCCGAAGTTGCGAAACAGACCGGCGCATTGGTAATCGCAGTTGTCACCAAACCCTTCGGATTTGAAGGAACCCACCGTATGGCAGTAGCAGAAGATGGTATTAAAATGCTGATGCCGTTAGTTGATACTCTTATCATTATCCCGAACGATCGACTGTTCACTCTCTGCGACCAGAAGACCGGCGTTGATGCCGCGTTCAGACTGGCTGATGAAGTTCTTGCCAACGGCGTACAGGCAATCGCTCAGGTTATCACTGTCCCCGGTATGATCAACCTGGACTTTGCTGATGTCCGCTCGATCATGAAAGATGCCGGACCTGCCTGGATGTCAATCGGTAAAGGCAGCGGCCAGAACCGCGCAGTGGATGCCGCAAAAGCTGCCTTAGCCAGCCCGTTACTTGATGTATCAGTTACCGGCGCCAAGGGCGTTCTGTTCAATGTCACCGGCGGCGATAACCTCTCACTGTTCGAAGTCAACGAAGCAGCTGAAATCATCAAACAGGCCGTTAACCCCGATGCCAACATCATCTTCGGTGTCTGCCGCGATAGCCGCATGGACAAAGACCTCAAGATCACCTTGATCGCTACCGGTTTCGAAACCACATCTATGAGCGGAGGCAATGTCAATGAAGCTGAAATCAGCGGATACCTGAAGACTTTAAAAGGCGATAACGAAGAGCAGCTGGATGTCCCCGCTTTCCTGCGCCGCGCACAATTCACCCAGCGCCACATGCCCACCCCTGCTCCTGCCCCTGCGCCCCAGAAACAGCAAGCGCCGAAAGCCCCGTCCTACAATTCTTGGACCCGGTAAGTGTCATTTTGAGACTGAGAAGAGGGCTAGGATAAAACTGACAGCCCAAACTCTTTGAATATGGGTGTTATTGGGTAGACCAAACCACCGGTCTACCCGATAACACCCCTCGTTTTTATATAGCATCTGTATCTATGTAAGCAAAACTAAATTCCAATTTCCAAGTATCAAATTTCAAATAATTATTAAATTCAGAATACTAAATATAATTCTCTCCAACCGAGACTGCTCAATTCCGTGTATCTCCTGGCTAAAAGTTCACTACGCATAACATAACGAAAGTACCTCTGTTTTAATCCGAAAATTTTGTTTTCTTACACTCAAAAAACCCTTGACAAACCACAATCTGTTGTGGTTAAATTGGTTCTCAACCACCAAATGTAGATACAAGTATTGCTGTATAATTGAGTGTGGGATATGAAATGTCCCNNACGAGCGCATTCAAAAAAGCAGCTTATTTGTTGTAAAAAAGGATAAACGCAGAGAGGCGTTTGACAAAAGTAAGTTGTTGAACGGCATCCGGAAGGCCTTTGAAAAGCGGCCGGTCGCGGCGCGTGTGATAGACCAGGTGGCGGATGATATCGAAGCGGAATTGTATAAACAGGG
>PMMG01000125.1 GCA_003162335.1 Dehalococcoidia bacterium | reverse complement strand
TAGCGCAGTATAGATTGCTGCATTATGCTTGGTATTTGAAAATTTGACTCTAAACTTACACAACCAATACCGGGTTTAAAACTTAACAGCTTCTTCCAGAAGTCCGCAAGCATCTGCACGGCACTGACGGCAGTGCGATATCTGATTCATAAACGGCGCGCATTGCTCCCGGATTTCCCGGTGTAAATCCTCCGGCACCGGCTGAAGGTGTGCGAAATCAGCCTGGGGAATCAACGGCATAATATTCATTACGGAAACATTTAGTTGCTTCAATGTTTTTGCCAGCGGCACCATCTCCGCTTCGTTAATACCGGGAATCAAAACCGAGTTCACTTTTAACCTGATACCTGCCGCGGCAGCTTGCCTGATTCCTTCAAGCTGGTTGTCTCTTAAACAGGCCGCCGCTTCCGCGCCGCGCAGTACATAATTATGGAAATGCACAAAAGAATATATCTGCGCGCCCACTTTCTCATCGATCGCATTAACGGTTACTGTCAGAGAATCCAAATCCAGCGCGATTAGTTCTTTGATGTATTCCGGCAGCAGCAACCCATTGGTACTGAGACAAAGCGACATTCGTGGAAATCCGGTTCTGACCAACTCCAGAGTCTTGAATGTCGCCGGATTGGCCAGAGGGTCTCCCGGTCCGGCGATGCCGACTACGCGTATTCTCGGTTCCAGCAGCACCGCCATTCTAACATTTTCCAATGCCTCTTCCGGATTAATTATTTTGGTAGTAACCCCGGGACGGTTTTCATTCGCGCAATCATGTTTTCGGGAACAATATTTACATTTAATATTGCATCGGGGAGCGACGGGCAGATGAATTCTCCCTACAGAGCAATGTGCATCAGCATCAAAACATGGGTGTCCGTATTGATTTTTCTGGCAATCTGTCTTTTCCATATTATTGCTCCCTTATTCGGGCAAAACAGGTTTAGTTAGATTTGAGAATTCGCGCGCAATATCTTCCTCCGGCAAATCAATCCCGTCTTTTGCCAGCCTGCCCGGTCATAAAATCTCAGCGCGGCTATATTATCCCCTTCTGCCAAAAGCTGTAACCGCACGAGACCCTGATTTATTGCCCATTTTTCTGCAAATACGATTAACGACTGACCAATGCCGCAGTCCCGGCACCTCGGCGTAACTACAAAATCTTCCAGTAACCCGGACATTCCCCCTTCGGCGGTGGAAATCACTTTTTGCACAGTACACATCCCCACAATTTCTCCGTCGTATTCCGCCGCGAAAATAATCGCTGTTGGTGAAGTGAGGAGCTGTTTCAGGCCGGAACGCTGTTTTACCGGATCCGGAGAAAAATCCTTTTCCAGTGTAAACAGTTCCTGCAGCAATCCGAACATTGCCTCCACATCATCATATCGGGCAGGACGAATTATCGTGCGTTCCATCGTGATTTCCTTCCTTTCAGGTAGCCAGTAATTCGGCAGCGGGCTGGCCATTTTCCAAAGCTTCCAATATCGTGTCCAACTTTTTGATATCCACTTCGTTATACCACCAGCCTGCCGGATAAATGACCATTGCCGGACCATGCTCACAGATTTTCAGGCAACTGGTGCTGGAGACCTGAGCATTCAGACCGCGGTCAACGATTTCGTTCTCCAAGTACCCGAGTAAATCGACTGCGCCTTTTTTGTTACAAACGCCCTGCGGCACGCCGCTAACGCGGAAACTGTTACAAACCAGGAAATGATAATCGGGCTTTCTCATGTTTAATCTCCCTCCTTAAAACCGGGTTATATTTAATGTATTTAACCGCAACCATCGCTGTTGAACGCTGAACCGGCGCGCCTGCAGCCGCCAGCTTTTCGGTGCGGCATCCGCAACTCTTTTCCTTTGGCAATTGCCAGAAAGGCATCTTCTATCATGCCTTCGGCTTCATATACCTTAATTCCTTTAGCGGACAATACTTCCAAAGGCCTTTCACCTATCCCGCCCGTGAGTAAGACACTGCAATCATGAAGTATTCCGGACAGTTCCTGCCAGCGTTCGTCACCGGTGCCCACGGGAGGGGTCCGTCTGCGCTCAATCATACGGGAGCCTTCTTCATTAATTTCAAATATCCATAGTTGGTCGGCCATCCCGAGATGCTGATTAATCAATAAACCTTCGTAGGTGGTCACTGCCGCCCGGATAGAGCTATTAGTTTGCTTATCTATGTCATTTTCCATCATTAGCCCTCCTTCTTAGCACAAGGGACAATGTTAATTAAAATGGTTTCCGCTATAAATACGCATGCCCGATCGACGAATCATCCTGCTGTTTTTCCAGCAGGCCGTTAACGACGCGGTCGAATAACTCCTGTGTGCCGCCGTATCCCAGGCAGCGCAGCCGGGTCCCCCCCAACCGGTCATGAATCGGAAAATTGAGGCGGATCAAAGGTACTTGCAAACGGCGTGCCAGAGGATAACCTTTTCCGCTTCCAATGATAATGTCCGGCTTGAGTTTATCTGCGATTTCCCCCATTGCCACAAAATCCGTCCCTTCAAATATGTGAAATTCCAGGGCTTTTTGCATGTGGGGTTTTATCAGTTCAGGTAAATTACGTTCTTTCCCGGCGGTACAAATAATGGGAATCATGCCGATTTCAGCTAAAAACGCAGCGATACTGACCGCAAAATCCACATCGCCGAAAACCAGCGCTCTTTTACCAAAAACATATTTGTGCCCGTCAACATAAGAATCCAGCAGGCGGCCGCGTTCTTTGATGTATTTAGCAGGGATACTGATACGGCTGTATTGCTCCAATAATTTCATGAACTCATCTACGGCTGCTACCCCTACGGGAATCCCAATGCGGTGGTTTGTCACGCCAAACGTTTTCGCCAAATAGTTGCCGGCGGAAACCTCCGGCTCCAGGAAATTATTGAATTCAATCGTGGCAGCGGATTGCCCCATGCGCCGGATGTCATAGAGCAATGTCCCGCCTTCGGGAATCCTGTGATATTCCGCCCAGCTGCCGCCGTCCAACGTCTCTGAGTAATCTGGTAATATAGTCGCCTCCAGGCTAAAATCGCTGCACATCTCCCGCAGGTAACGGATATCCGCAGGAGAAATCATATTAGGCAAAATATTAATATTTTGCTTCTTTTCTCCGGCCCTTGCCAATGCTGTGACAGTCGCGAAGACTGCCCGGTGAAATCCGTCGTAATGGGAACCAACATAGCTGGGAGTCGGGGCAAATATGAGTTCCGGGCACCAGCCGTCACTTTGCAGATAGAATTCTTTAATTTGCGCGGCGACATCTTCACCAATGGTTTCAGCGAGACAGGTGCTGGCCACACCAATCATGGCCGGATGATATTGTTTGATCACATTGTTTAAACCTTTAAACAGATTGCCTTTCCCCCCGAAAACCGTGGCATTTTCGCCAAAGCTCGACGAAGCGATATCAACCGGTTCGCGGAAATGGCTTATTGTATACCGCCGGATGTAGGTGGCGCAGCCCTGACCACCGTGCAGGTAAGGTAAAGTATTGGCAACACCGGCGAAAGCCATGCCGGCACCCAGCGGAGCGCAAAGATGGCAGGCATTACGGGCGGCTTCATGAGGGACGGGATTCATATCGGCAATAACCATCTTAAATACCTCCTGTGAATTTCCGGCGCCGCGGCATCAAGGACCACACCGGACTGCACACCGAAGAATAAACTTCCCGGGAAAAATTCAGCATACCGCTGTAACCGGCCAGACATATCTTACGTTCATGATTGTGGTCACAAAACCCGACGCCTAATTTATAGGCAATAGGGCGCTCTTTGACGCCGCCGATAAGCAGGTCTACATCTTTTTCCTGAATGTATTTGGCCAATTCCATTGGATTGGTATCATCCAATAAAACCGTATCCTCGTCGCACAAGTCGCGCAACTGTTGATAATCTTCTTTATCGCCGGTTTGCGACCCGGCCACTACCGTCTTCATTCCCAGCGTGCGCAGTGAACGTACCAGCGAAAAAACCTTAAAAGCTCCGCCGGTATAAACCAAAGCCCTGGCGCCTTCCAGTTTGGTGCGGTAATAACGGATTTCAGGCATGATAGCCGCCACTTCTTCCTGCACCAGGGATTTTGTGCGCTCCAGCATCGCCGCGTCGCCTAATCTTTCCGCTACTTCATACAGTGCTTTGCTCATATCCTCGATGCCGAAATAAGAGACTCTGATGAACGGGATGTTGTATTTTTCCTTCATCGATTGTGCCAGCGTCATCATGGAACCGGAGCACTGTACTACATTCAGGCGAGCGCCGTGAGCGCGGCGGATTTCATCCACCCGTCCGTCACCGGTAATTGAAGCAACCACATTTACACCCATTCTTTTATAGTAGCTTTTGATCTGCCAGGTCTCGCCGGCAACATTGAAATCTCCCATAATATTCAGACTGGCCTCCGGTATGCCGGAGATATCTCCGGTTCCAATAATATTGGACAACGCGGTGCAGGCCGCCTGATAACCGTTTTTCTTGGTGCCCTTGAAACCTTCGGAGTGTACAGGGATAACATCAATGCCTTTTTCCCGACTGACTGTCCTGCAAACAGCATCCATGTCGTCGCCGATAACACCGACAATGCACGTGCCGTAAACAAAGGCCGCTTTGGGGTGGTAAGTGTCGATCAGTTCGGTCAGTACCTTGTATAATTTCTTTTCCCCGCCGAAGACTACATCTTTTTCCTTAAGGTCGGTAGAGAAGCTTAACCTGTGAAGTTCCGGGCCGGAAGAAAGCGCTCCCCGGATATCCCAGGTATACGCGGCACAACCCACCGGGCCGTGCACCAGGTGTACGGCATCGGCGATGGGATAAAGAACTACCCGCGAGCCGCAAAAAACACATGCCCGCTGGCTGACTGAACCGGCGGCGCTGATCTTATCGCAGGACATTTCAAATTTTTGGTCTTTGCGTCCTTCGAATACCTGATTTTGACGGTCTTTCAGTATATCAATCATCGCGATACCTCCCTTTACATCACCAGTTCAAAACTTTCCTCGGGGCATTCGCGGTCTTTTTTATCGAGAAAAGCATTTAATATCATTTCACACAGGCGCATTGCCCCTTTATATCCCACAATCGGAAAATACTGGTGCCCGACACGGTCCAATATCGGGAAGCCGGCACGGATGAAGGGGGTATTCTCGTCGCGGGCAATATACTTGCCATAGGTATTGCCGATGAGTAAATCCACGCCTTCCTGTTTTATCCACTGGTGCATTTTGTACATATCTGCCCCTTGGCCTTGCAGCACTTTAGCTTCCGGTACGATGCCGTTAAGAACCGCATTAATCCGGTCAATGAAATTATTGCCGGGCGTCCCGGTGACAATGTAAACCGGACGCATATTCAGCAACACCAGAAATTGGGTTAACGCTACCAGTTGGTCCGGGTCTCCCCAAAGGGCTACCCGTTTGTTGTAAGTATACTGATGCATATTGGAAATCATGTTGAGCAGCCGGCCGCGTTCCCCGTTTATCTCGTCCGGAACGTCGGTGTGAAAGTTTCTTCTGAGTGTATCGACAAAAGCATCGGTCGCTTCCAATCCGATTGGCAAATCAAGTATTTCGTAGGGCACTTTGCATTTAGTATCCAGTAAACGCGCGGCTGCTAACGATGAGGTTGGCCCTAATGCGATTGTGATTTTGCTTTTCCCTGTTGCACGTAAAGCTTGGATTGTCGTGCCTCCGGCAGGGAAATATTCCTGTTTTCCGGTTAGCGGCGTGTCAAGCACTCCGGAGGTATCCGGGAACATGATATTGTCGATGTCCATCATATCCAACA
>PMMG01000104.1:9196-9356 GCA_003162335.1 Dehalococcoidia bacterium | reverse complement strand
CTTTAAAAGTTCTAGCGATCGTACAATACCGCCTACTATTTTAGCCTCGAAATACCAGTACTATACAATACACAGAACACATGATATAATACCGCTCATATAAGAAAACTATATTATGTATTCAAAAAAATCATAACAACGGAGGGTAAATAATTATGAT
>PMMG01000104.1:2965-9086 GCA_003162335.1 Dehalococcoidia bacterium | reverse complement strand
CACGGAAAGCTTCAAAGATTTTACGAAACGGAATTGCGACTTTTGCGATATGATTATGGAAGACCATAAAGGGGAAAACGTCTTAATTGTTACTGCCGCTGGAAACGTACGGGTAATAGACTATTATTTCAAGGGCAAGCCCAAGGACTATGATTTCGTTAAAGGTACCATCATCAAAAACGGCGGATTGCTTACGTTTGAAAATTCAAAAATCTAGCGGACAACATATTATTTAACGAACAAAAGTATTAGCGTTCCGGTTTTTCATTTCCTGACAGGAAAACTATTATACAAATAAATCATATTGACGGAGGGTAAATTATTATGGTATACCTCGTACGTCACGGTCAAACCGATTGGAACTTATTCAGGAAGTTCAACGGTGTAACAGATACTTTATTGAATCAAACAGGAATAGAGCAGGCAAAACTGCAAGCCGAAAACTTGAGGAACGTTAGTTTCGATGCGTGTTTTTGCAGTCCTCGAACACGGGCACGCCAAACCTGCGAAATTATTTACCAAGGACCGATTGTGTTTGATGACAGGCTCGTTGAAATAAACGCCGGTGAGTTTGAGGGCGCAGACCAAACTGATGCGGAAACCATGAAACTCCTGTGGAAAGCAGTGATGAGCGGCGATAAAGGCACGGAGAGCTTCAAAGATTTTATGAAACGGGGTTGCGATTTTTGTGACATGATTGTGAAAGACCACAAAGACAAAAACGTCTTAATCGTTACTCACGGTGTAATTGCCAGGTTGATAAACTATTATTTCAATGGCAAGCCCAAGGACTATGATTTTTTGCCAAGTGTCGTCAAAAACGGCGGATTGCTTACATTTGAAAATTCAAAAATCTAAAATTAAGAGTTGTTCAGCACGGATAGGCCATCGGTGTGCAGGTTGTTCACTCGCACCGGTTGACCAGGCGATAAACGGTTGTATTTTGTTTTTCCTAACACTGTAGGCCAGGTATTATATTACGGACTAAATTATACGACCTTTTGGTTTTTCATTTCCAAATTTGAAATTAAATTCAAATATTTCGGTTCTAGTTACCGTACAATACTGCCCACCATGATGTAAAGTTGAAAGCCCTGGACAATATACTATCAAGTTGTCAGGCGTTTCGGTTTGTGAATGATATAATTAAGCCATGACAATTAAAACACCAGACAATTCACATGATTCACTCGATTCTTCTGCATTCAGGGAAAACTGGACGAGTCGAGACGGGAAAATCGTAATATTAAGGTCAATAACTTCGAGTGATAAGCGAATAGAGAAAGAACTTATCGACGGATTGTCGATGCAGTCGTCAAGATACAGATTTTTCCATGTGATCAAAGAAGCCACTGAGGAAATGGTTAGTAAATTTTGCGATATTGATTACAAGAACGAGATTGCGATCATAGCTGAATACAATTCAAATGGCAAGAAACGAAACGTTGGTGTGGTCAGGCTTTTTATAGACTCAGGTTTACAAACAGGCGAATTTGCCATATTAGTAGCCGACAACTTCTAGGACAGTGGCTTAGGCACAAAATTCATGGATACGTTGATTAAAATGGGAAGGAAAATGGGATTGAAAAGTATATATGGAGAAGTGTTAATAGACAATAACAAGATGCTGACTCTGGCGAAAGAGTTTGGGTTTGTTATCGGCACAAATTCATATGGTGAAACCAGAATTACTTTGCAACTTTAGTTTCAGAAATAGTGCACAAACATTGAAAAGTTAAAGCCACCGGTTGTTCTTCCGGGGGCTTTTTTGTTAGGAAACCGGTGTTTTCTGAAATTACTTTTTCGGGGGAGCTAACTGTTTACGCACCAACGGGGCATCCTTGTTAAAACCAATGTTAACTAAATCAGTATAACATGGGGACGAACATAAAAGCTATAAAAACTGAATCGGATTTTGACAATCTGCTTCTGACGAAGAAGTTAAAACATATCATGTTTAGTAACATAAAAAATAAAAGATTTGTTAAAAACTACCAATTATTTTGTGTGCGTGCCCACAGGTAAGCGTACCTTCTCCTATCGGACATCACCAGCCACTTGATCCTGAAGTTAATTCTCTCGATAATACGTTTCATCGTCCTACCCCTTTTTTAATCGAATATGTCTTGTTCACCTATTAACAGATTAAACGATTTCGAGGGCGCTGCGCATCCACCATTTGGCTGATTTTAATGTTCAAAAAGGATTAATCTTTGTTTTGCGCGGAGAATACGAAAGTAGTGGTTTGAGATGGAGGTCGATAACTGCATGCCGTCACTAAAACGAACATTAAAATTAAATTTAGAATGAATTTTTTCAGGTTATCTCACTGCAAAGTAATAGATCGCCAAAAAAACCGCGGCATCAGCTGTCAGATGGGAAATGAGCGATACCAGCAGCCCGCCGTTCATTCTGTTTATCTGCCGCCAGAACCACGCTGCAATAGCCAGACCGCAAAACACCGCGATCAGCCAGATTACCCGGACGTTCCCGCCAATAACCAGCAAATGATACCCGGCAAATAATAAATCGTTGACGGTTATGTTTTTGGCAGACGACCCCAGATAGCCCCGCCAGTAAGACTCTTCAAGCAACGGATTAATCAGACTGGCATACACAATAAACACCGGCCAGGTCCATCCATACAACCCGACACTGCGGAGGTATTGCCGGAAGTCACCTGGCACATCAAGATAAGGCCATAACAGATATAACAGTATTCCGGCGCCCACCCCGATCAAAGCTAAAAGTACCGGGATCCAAAATGTCTTGCTTTGATAACCTTGCTTGATATTGATGTGTGACTTCGAGAATAGGAGAATCAGCGCCATTGCTGCGTGATAACTCAGCACCGCCAGCCAGACATTATGACAAACCAGCAAGCCGATACCGACGGTGATGTACGGTACTAAAGGCGCGATAAATTTTTTAAACGAAGTGGAGTTCATTAATATCACAGTACACTAACGAAGCTTGTCATGCAAGAATAAATACCATTTTCGCTAAATACTAAATCCCAAATTCGAAACTCCAAGCAAATTCCAAATACAAAATTCTAAAAGCTATCAACGTCAATCACCGGGCGGCCGCCAATAAGGCCTTTACCTTTAAATATTCGTCCTTTACAATCAGCCTAACTATCCACTATCATCAATGTCAGAAACAAAAACAGGAGTATTATCATGGCAAAAATCGTACTGATCGGCGCCGGCAGTCATTTCTTCGCACGTAATATCATCACCGATATCCTTTCTTATCCCGGATTGCGAGACAGTACTATCACGCTGGTCGGGCATGTGCACCAGGAACCCGTCGAACTGGTGGCTGCTTTCGCCCGGAAAATGGCGAAACAGCATAACTTTAATACAAATATCGAATTCACCATGAACCGCCGCGAGGCGCTCAAAGGCGCGGACTATGTTCTCGTCGCGATCAAAGTCGGCGGCGGGGCTGCCGGTCAGGCCGATAAAAAGATCACCGATAAATTCGGCGTGGATGAAAGCGCCGGCGATACCATCGGGCCGCTGGGCGTCTTCTTCGGCTTGCGTAATGTCCCCGTCATGATGGATATCTGCAGCGATATGGCCGAACTCTGCCCGCAGGCATTACTGATCAACTACACTAACCCGCTGGCGATAATCGGCTGGGCGGTCAGCGATTATACAAAAATCAAAAATGTAGGGATCTGCAACGGCGTGCAAAGCACCGCTGCCGATCTGGCCAAATACCTCGGCGCTCCGCTGGATGAACTTTCCTACTGGATCGGCGGCATCAACCACATGGCCTGGTTCCTGCAGTTAAAATGGCGCGGTCAGGACGCTTATCCTATGCTCAGAGAGAAATTCCAGGACCCGGCGGTTTATTCCGGGCTGCAGGCACATGTCTTCGGGCCGGATATCGTGCGCGCGGATGTCTTTAAAGCCTTCGGTTATTACTGCACCGAAACCAGCCCGCACCTGTCGGAATACCTGCCCTATTTCCGCAAACGCCCGGAGTTGATCGAGAAGTTCAAACTCACGATGACGGTGCGCAATGACGCCGAACGCGAAAAAATGCGGTTGGAAAAAGATGCCGAGTTAAGGCGAACAGCCACATCCAACGATGAACTCCCTGTCAGTCGCAAAAACGATTACGGTGTTTCGATTATCAACAGCATCGAAACCAACACACCAACCCGGATCACCGGCAACGTGCGCAATACAGGGCTCATCACTAATTTGCCGGAGGGCTGCTGCGTGGAAGTGCCGTGCCTGGCGGACAAAGAAGGACTGCATCCCTGCTATGTCGGGGATCTGCCGCCGCAACTGGCCGCATTAAACCGTACCAATATCAATGTGCAGGAGATGGCCGTTCTCGGCATTGTTGAAGCTGATAAAACAAAGATATTCCAATCGATCCTGCTCGACCCGCTGACCTCTGCCGTGCTTACCATCGATGAAACACGCCACATGGTCGACGAATTATTCCTGGCCAACGCGGAGTTCACCCAAACGTACAGATAAAAACTGCATATTGTTACGAATTTGTTATTTTTTCCCGTATTTCGTTATATTTCCGTCATCATTCGAGGGATATAATCAGGTTGCGAGGCAGTAGTGATAAGGAAGGGAAAGAATATGGAAAAAGAAACCGTAAAAACCTATGACGATGTTTTAGAGTCAATCGCGGTATTTAATAAAAGTTTGGAAAAAAGCAAACGTTTTAGAGACCAGGTCCGTTTTTTCCAATCCTGGTATTATGTGCCTGAATTAGATGCCGTGGGGCCGAGCAAGTTCGTCCGTTATAAAGGGATGACCGGATTTGATTATATCAGAACCTATTCTGCGTTAGACGGCCGGGTGGCGGAACCTGTCCTGGCTAAATGGTTCGTCCGCCTCGAAGATAATTCGCCGGAGGCAGTCTGGGTCAGACAAAGGGTTGACCAACTGCTGGGCCACTATGGAAAAACTGTCGGTAACATGGCCAAATTCAGCGCACCGAGGGGATGGAGTATCGAAAAGCACGTGGAAACAACCCCACCAGCAAACGTTCAAGATCTAAACCAGGTAGACGCGGCGGATCTGGTGCAGGATGGTATCTGGCACGAATTCTTAACCTTATCTCCGGAAGATCAAAGGGATTTAGCAGACCGGATTAATAAATATATCCGGTGATTTTTNNATTCCGCCGTGGATTGCCCCGATTCCCAAAGCCGCAAAGGCTAAAAACACCGATTCGGAAAAACCGAAACTGCTCTAACTACCGCCTTAATCACGCGCGCCCCCGGCCTCATGCAGTATAATTAAAGGTAGTCAGGAGATGGGAGGAGGGTAATATGTACGGTTTGCATAATTTCAGCGGGTGGTGGATGGCAGCGATGGTCGCCTTTATGGTGTTGATCTGGGGCGGTCTGGCCGCCCTGGCGGTGCTCAGCTTCCGTTGGTTCAGCAAGCACAACACGACAGCGGAAAAACAAACTCCTCTGGATATCGCCAAAGAGCGCTATGCCAAAGGCGAGATCACTAAAGAGCAGTTCGAGCAGATCAAAAAAGACCTGAGTTAAGCTTGCGACCTTTATCACATCTTTATTTCCAAATGCGCTATAATATGTTAATTAAATCGATTGGCGATATTAAAATAAAAAAGAGGAGTGCATAAAATGGCTGAAAAATGTGGATGCGGCAGCTGCGGCGCGGCGGCGAAACCGATAAAGAAAGAAGAGAAGACAGTTAAAAAGGCTGCGAAATAACAGCAATCGTAGAAAAGGGGGTATAAAAGCCCCCTTTTTCGTGCTCCATTCAGACTTCTGATAAAGTAGGTGCTCACAAAAAGACAGCGGGGAAAATAGATAAATCCCTCCTAACCTCTCCCGCGGACAAGCCTGGGACCTCCGGCCTTTCGCGAAAGGGAGAGAGCTGTTCCGTAACATTGAAATAAGTGAAAAAGACACTAAATCAGCAATCTACTATTGGTAGTTAATAACATTAAAAAGACTCAGGAGGCATAATATGGCTTACACATTAGCAATTGGGGCAAAAGCCCCGGATTTCTCCCTTCCCGCCACCGACGGCAAGACCTACAAACTCGCTGACTTCAAAGACGCGAAGGCGCTGGTCGTCTTTTTCACCTGCAACCACTGCCC
>PMMG01000104.1:0-2945 GCA_003162335.1 Dehalococcoidia bacterium | reverse complement strand
CATTTCTATGTCTTCGACGCTAACCGCAAACTGGTTTATACCGGCCGCGGCGTGGATAACCCGAGGGAAACCGCCAAAATGACGGTCAATGACCTGGACAAGGCGCTGGGAGAATTGCTCTCCGGCAAAACTGTCAGCGTCCCGCTCACCAATCCTCTCGGCTGCAACATCAAGTGGGAAGGCAAAGACCAGCACTGGATGCCCGCCGAAGCCTGCGACCTAGTGAAATAGGTAATTTGTATACCCCTATTACCCGGATTCTTTAGACTTAACATGCGGCTGGATTGTCGGGTCAAGCCCTACAATGACAAAATGTAAAGGGAGATTCAAGCTAACCCTGAATCTCCCTTTTTTGATTATTGCCGCAGGCTTTCTAATTTTGAAGATTATGAAAGGGCGATCGGATTCGGTCTATTAACGGCTATTTCACAACGCGGGAAATTTCTTTGAAATTTTTGTTTTCCGCCGTTTTCAATAATTCGAAGAGGGCCGTCTCTACACTGGTAATTTTCGCACCCGTGTCCCTCATTTTTTCGATAGCGATGTTCTTGTTTTCCAGCGTTCTTGAGGATACACAATCGATAACTACCTGCGGTTCAAATCCCAATTTCAGCAAATCCGTGGCGGTTTGATAAACGCAAACATGCGTTTCGATTCCGGCTACCAGCACCTGCTGCCGTTTCAACTTCTTCAATGATTCCAGTATTTCAATATCGCCGCAGCAGCTGAAAGCCATCTTCGCCAGGGGTTTCGTCACCGGTAACAGGCTCACCACTTCCGGAATGGTCGCCCCCAGACCCTGCGGGTATTGTTCGGTCAGCACTACCGGTATTCCCAGCGCATTTGCGCCCTTGATCAACTTCTGCAGGTTTAAAATCAACTGCTCTTTCTCCGCCATCACCCGGGTCAGTTTCTCCTGCATATCGATTACCAGTAATATAGTATTTTCACGGGAAAGCATTTTTATCTCCTCATTTTGTTTTTGAGTCGTTAAACAAAAAGTCTTCTTAGCCTCGATACCGATAATAAACGTCTGTCGCCTGCTTGTCAATTCCGATTAAAACTCACCAACTCCATTACGGCGAAAGCTGTAATCCATGTAGTGTCTGCCGCACTATCCAATGGGTTAATTTCCAACCCTCCCGTCCTTATTCTAACCATTTGACAATCAATAACTTCCAGCTTTAATTCATCACATATATAACTTGTGAATAATTTCATGCGGGTGTATAATTGAGCCTAATACTACCACATTTTTATATAATATTTAGGAGGATTTTTAATGGCAAAAATTGTACTGATCGGTGCCGGTAGTTTTAAATTCGCACGGGATATTATCACCGATATCCTGTTATATCCTGAGCTGAGAGATAACACCATCACACTGATGGACATTGACAATGAGCGTCTGGATCTGATGACGGCCTTTGCCAAAAGAATGATCAAACAGCATGGATTCAAGACTAAAATCGTGTCTACACTGAACCGCCGCGAAGCATTGGAAGGCGCTGATTTTGTTATCACTGCCATCCGGGCCGGAGGTTGGAAACCTGTTCTGAACGGCCGCGATATCTCGGTAAAATACGGCATAGAAGCTTCTCCTGACGCGCTGGGTACCGGCGGTGTTTTCGGAGCCCTGCGCCAGATACCGGCAATTCTGGAGGTCTGCCATGATATGGAGGAACTCTGCCCTGACGCCTTGCTGATGAACTATTCCAACCCGATGGCGATGATCTGCTGGGCCATCAATGATTATTCCAAAATCAAGGCCATCGGCCTGTGCCCCAATGCTCCCTCCGCCGCCAAGAGATTGGCTGACATGCTTGGCGCCGATATGAAAGATGTCTTTTACTGGGCTGCCGGTATCAATCATTTCTCCTTCTACCTGGAATTCAAGGTCAAAGGGAAAGATGCGTATCCGCTNNGGCAAAGGGATTGAGGTCGACCGCGTGGAAGTGGAAATGTTGCATAATTTCGGCTATTTCACCAGCGGCAGCCAGGCGCATCTTTCGATGTATACTCCTTATTTCCGCAAGCGTCCGGAACTATCGGAAAAATATCATCTGGATGATTACGGTCCGATTTTCGGCGGCGCGCCTCAAGCTACGTTCAACGAAAACAAAGAATTGCGCGAACAGCTCGCCAGCGGCTTCAAGTTCGAGATCACCAGCGAATACCGGTGGAGCAAACATGCCGCCGATATTATCCAGGCTATGCAGACGGGAACCCTGCGCCGGGTTGACGGCAACGTTAAAAACAAAGGTCTGATCACCAACTTACCGCAGGGCTGTGTCGTGGAAGTGCCCTGCATGGTGGACAAAGACGGCATTCATCCTTGCTATGTCGGTGCTCTGCCGCCGCAGTGCGCCGCCATGAATCAATCGAATATTTTTGAACAGGAGCTGGCCGTCAGAGGCATCGTAGAAAAAGACAAAACCAAAATTTACCAGGCTATTCTGCTTGACCCGTTGTGCGCCACCAAACTCACCATCGATGAAACCCGCGCAATGGTGGACGAGTTATTCCAGAACGACAAACCATTCCTGAAAGGCTTCAAATAAGTTAAAAGTAAAGAGAATTGTAAAGCAGAAACCTCTGATGTAAAAGTGGAGGTTTCTGCTTCCTCGAATAATATAGCGCTATTTTAAACAGGTTCACATCCAAATTTCAAAATCAGGAGAATGCCTTATGAAAATTGGCGAACGCTTAGCCCTGGGCAGTACACTTACCGATAACAACATGATCTTCCTGAAACAGTTGGGTGTCAATCTGCTCTCGGTTGCCTTGGAAACGGGACGTGAGCCCAAAGGAGATTATCCTTTCTCAAAACTGAAAGCAGGGGCTTACTATGAACTTGATGACCTGGTCGCTTTCAGAAAATGGGTGGAAAGCTGCGGGCTGGAGTTGTCCGGTATTAATTTAGCCATGTTTCCCCGCTGGGAGAA
>PMMG01000103.1 GCA_003162335.1 Dehalococcoidia bacterium | reverse complement strand
GCCGTGTTTCGTGAATACGGGAAATGAAAAGTATGACGATCACAGCTCTCGCCACTCCGGAAATTAAAAATACCGTGAGCAATTTATCTCCCATCACCACCGGAAGGTGGGGCGCGATAATACCGCCGAATAGCGCACCAAGCGCCGAACCGCCAAACATCAGGGTATTGCTTAATGCGATGTAGCGGATACGGTTTTGCGCCGGCGCCGCGTAATATAGAAAGATGCCGAAAGCGAGCGAAAAACCGCCCCAGGCAAAACCGCCAAGCACCTGCGCAAAACAGAGATAATACGCATTGGTACTGAATAACCACATTACCGGTACCAACGGCACGAACAGTGAGGATACTTTCAGCACCTGGATAGTGCCGAACTTATCAACGCGTTTGCCCCACAACGGCATGAATAGCATGGTTGCCAGCGTCGAGGCAGCGTTAATAATGACATAGGTGACGTAATTGAATTTCAGGTCGCGCAGCATGTAGACGGAGAAAAACGGCGACGAAAACATTACTGCGACGTTTATCAACGCGTTAAAAAGAATAAACTTCCCGATGTTCGTGGAGCCCAGTGTCAGGCTTAGTTTAAATAAGCCCGGCTGTTTGCTTTTCGGCACGACAACCGCAGGTTCGTCCATCTGTGACAGGAAATACACAGACGCAAAACGGGAAAACATCGCGCCGGCAAAAACAATCGCAAAGCCGAGAAAGATATTTCCGGTCAGGGCTTGCAATATACCGCCTGCGACAAAGGATAGAACAAATGAAACAAAACTACCCACCCGGTTGCGCACAGAGAAATAACGGCCCCTGATGGCGCCGGGGACAATCTCCGCCATCATATTGTTCCAGGGCGCATTCCCCAGGCTATCGAAGCCAACCAATACTGTCACAAACGCGATCAGCCACATGACCTGATGAGTGTGAAAAACATAAGGAATCAGTAAAACGGGCAACCACATCAGACCGTGTAGAAAAGACCCGAGAACGATGAGATTTTTCCGGCTGCGGGCTTTTTCAGCCAGCCACGGGGCAACCAGTTGGGTTAAAACTTGGGCAAGAGACGGGATACCGGTCAGGAAACCGATCTGGGTGGTGCTGGCTTTCATCGCCAGGGCGAAGGGGGAAATGTAGTTCTGCGTTAACCCCATCATCGATGAGTAAAAAGAGGCATCCAGTACACTGTTTTTCAGGCTTTTTCTGACCTGTAGCTTATTCAGACCGGACGGCATAGTAGGCTGCTCTACTGGGTTTGGGGTTTGACCGGAGATGGGAGATCACCTGCCTTAAGAGAGTTAAAAACACACATATTATATTATAGGTTATGCAAACAAGTAATTCACTGTTACGTTAGTACGCAGTTTTGAGTTGTGAGTTTTAAGTCTGACTTTCGTATTTTGTTTTTTGACATCACTCAGAATATCAATTTTTGTAATCTGATTGCTAAAAGATGTCCGTTGAAAACCTGCCGTAATGAACCGCACGTACTTGTCTTCACTCTGCGCCCGTGTTAGAATTGACCACGAATAGATTATGACTACACCGGAATCAATCTCACCGCAAACCCTGCGTATCATCGATGCCAGTTTGAACAGAGCCGCCGAGGGCCTCCGTTTTCTGGAAGATACCGCGCGTTTTCTTTTAAATGATGCCGGACTGACAACCCAACTTAAAACTATCCGCCATCTCATTATCACCAATGAATGGCAGTTTCAAAGGCAACTGATTCAATCCAGAGATGCGCAGGGAGACGTCGGAGCGCGGATTGAAGTAGAGGGCTGCCAGGATAAAAAGAGTCTGTCTTCGGCTATTGTAGCGAATTCCCGTCGTGTACAGGAAGCGCTGCGCACATTGGAAGAGGCCGCCAAAATCGAAGGAAACATACTGCCGGTCAGTTCCGGACGGTTCGAACAGGCACGCTTCGAAATGTACACCATCGAAAAAAATCTACTGGCCCGGCTGTTGAGGCAGGATAAAACGAAACAGATCAAAGGGCTTTACGCCGTTATCGATACACAATCATTACAAGGGCGCGCTCACCTGGAAATCACCCGTCAGGTGATCAAAGGCGGAGCTAGAATAATTCAATTACGTGACAAACACACGTCGAAAAGAGACCTGCTGCCCATTGCTCAGGCAATGCAAAACCTGTGTACGGAACAGAACGCATTATTCATTATGAACGACAACCTCGATATCGCACTGGCAATCAAGGCAGACGGCCTGCACATCGGCCAGGAAGACCTGCCCGTCAATGTTGCCCGTAAGTTAGCGCCGATGGATATGCTGATCGGCTGTTCTGCTGCTACGATACAACAAGCGCAGCAGGCAGTTACTGACGGCGCCGATTACCTGGGTGTGGGGGCAATGTTCCCGACGCCCAGTAAACAAGACGTGGAGATTATCGGACTGGAGCTTTTACGGCAGATCAAACAGGCTATTTCCGTACCGGTGGTCGCCATTGGCGGGATCAATATAAACAATGTCAGTGAAGTGAAAAAAGCCGGGGCCGACTCATTTGCCGTGATCGGCGCGCTGCTCGGAGCGGATTCACCGGAAAAAGCCGCCGAGGCAATAATAAAAAATTTTGAGGGATAAAATGGGAAGATTGACCGAGAATTTAGACACTATTACCGATAAAATCCGTGAGAGTTTTGAGGCGAAAGATGCTGCCCGCGAAAAGGTTCTGCCGATTTGCCGCGAGGTGATCCGTTTCAGCAGCCTGTCTATCCGCGCTTTACACCGCGAAGAACTGGATAAATCGCAGGAATTACTGAATTCTGCCAGAAAGTTACTGGATGAAGCCGAAGTGGCATTGGCCGACGGTATCGATATCCGCACCGGTTTCCTCATCGATGCGCAAAAAGAATTCGCTGAAGGCTCCATTACCCTAGCGCTGGTCAAAGGAAACCAACCCCCTTCACCCGAGGAGTTACGTGTGGATGAAGTTGCTTTTCTGCTGGGTCTGGCCGAAGCTGTCGGCGAACTGCGGCGCTACCTGTTGGATAAAATGCGCACAGGCGACCTCTCCCGCGGCGAAGAGTTCCTTTCCGATATGGANNATGGATGATATTTATAATGTGCTCGTGACCCTGGATTTCCCGGATGCCATCACCCACGGCCTGCGCCGCACCACCGATGCTATGCGCGGCGTGCTGGAGAAAACCCGCAGCGATCTAACATTGACCATCCGCCAGAAAGCGCTGGAAGACAGACTCAACGCCACTAAATAAGTTCGGCTATTTGCCGGATAGTTTCTGGATTACCGGCAGAGCGTNNGTTGCGGTGATACCTTCTCCCAAGGGATTTCCTACGGCCAGCACCCAGTCTCCGGCGCGGAGTTTGGAGGCATCCCCTGTTTTCATACTCTGGAGTTGCGTGGCATTGATCTTGATCACCGCCAGATCAGTTACCGGATCCGTATTGATCACGCTAGCAGGAAACATCTTGCCGTCAGAGGTNNTACGATCGTGCCGTTCGTATCCAATATCCAACCTGAACCTGCGCCCTGCTGCTGGACGGTGCGGCGGCCCGTGCCAACCGTAGCTGTAACATTAATTTCCACTACAGAGGGTTTGGCGGCATCGATCAGGTTAGCAAAACTGGGAATATTTACTACTCCGCTTTGTGTGGTTGCAGTACTGGTTCCCGTAACAGTTGATGTAACAATAACCGTTGTTGCTGTACAGGAAGTCATTATGAAGCTCAAGATTAATAGCCCGGCGGTGAGACAATAGCTTATGAGCCTCAGATGTTTTTTCATATTTTGCCCCCTTTTCTTAGGTTTTTAGGCACTCTTTTTTCTAACACCCTATATGTAAGAATAATTATTTTTCATTAGCTTACTCTTGCGTTAACCAGTAATAACGGCATTTCCCCATAACGGAGTACCCTTTCAGTAACACTGCCCAGAGCCCAACGGTCGATGCCTGACCGTCCGTGAGTAGACATCACTATCAGGTCAGCGCCTGACTCTTTACTCGCTTTCATAATTTCACTAGCTGCATCAACCCCGGACGTTACACTATGTGTTACATCCAGACCTGTCTGTTTAAGTTTATTTTCCAGTTCTAAAATCTCTTCATTTACCCGTATCTTCTCACTATCATCAAATTTCCCATAATCAACAAATCCTCCATACCCCATACCAACACCATAGTCGTAGATGCGCAGCATGTTTGCCATCTGGAACAGTGTAATTGGTACTTTCAACCTGGCAGCTAACTCTTTTCCAACAGGTAAAGCCAATTCCCCGGGTTCCGAGCCATCCTGAGGCAGGAACAGGCGATTTATTAATTGCTTTTTACTTTCGATTCTCGTCATATCCTGCGGCCGGATTATTAACACCGGTATCGGCACTGTCCGGCAAAGGTGGTCAGTCACGCTCCCCAGCATTTTACCGATTTTATGACCGGATACACTGACTGCGGTCATAATTATTAAATCTACCCTGTTTTTAGCCACCAGGTTGCAGATATTCTCGGCGGGCTCCCCTGCCTCGACTTCGGTAGTTACTTTGATTTCATTATCCTTAGCATCGCCTTTATTAACATTTTGTTTGATTGAATCAACCAATCGATCAAGGTAAGTTTGATGCATATGCTCCTGGTGTTTATGCTCATGACCATACACATGATACAGGACTATCTCCGAGCCTAAACTCCCGGCAAGCTCCTCGGCGTAAGGAATGGCCATCTCAGCGAGTTCGGAACCATCTAATGGTAATAGTATTCGTTCAAACATGTTTTCTCCTTATTTGTGATCTCGATAAGTTCATGGTTAATTGACCATGAACTTCTTCCCCAATAACAACATCCTTTACACCGACTCAAATTTACCACGGGAAACGTTAAACATTTATAAAATTAAGGACAATTACATTACAAAACCATGACATTATCAGGAATAGTATTTTGAATTTGCTGCGGATCGACGCCTTGTTGAATCTAGGAAGAATGCACTTTATAGATACATAAGCCTTTTGGTATAATGCAAGGTTAATAGTGTTCCCTGATATGTTGCGGAAATTTGTATATATTTCTCAGATGAACGGCAATTATCTCGAACCAGATGAGTCCGTTGAATATGATCAGCCTTTCCGACAAGCCAAACCAATTCTTTTCAAATATGACCCAAACTACAACGAGGACACAACCTGAAATTCCGGCAAATACCGAATACCGATGTAATATATTCCATCTTGGTCTAGATCTAAACAAGTCCGCAAAAAAGAAACATGTCACTGGAAATAGTCCGCCTTCGGCCCATGCCGAATAGTGATGGATAATTTCGTGAATCGAGTGACTTGTTCCAAGCGGGTCAGTACGAAATAATCCCAGCAAAATGAACCCGCATCCAAGCAATACCATCATTCTCAAACCAATACGGGATTCACGCGAACTACCCATCTCAGAATGCAGTTCGGATGCTAAAGAAATTGTCGTCATACCAAAAATAATAAAAGCAGCACTTTGCAGCCAACCGGTCCGGCCAAGACCCAAATCACTGATTGACTGAGTGATTGCGTTATATTGCCGCCCGAGTAAAACTCCAATGGCATCGGTGATAACAAGCAATACCGGCGCAATAATACCCGCGATCAGAACGATCTGGTAAATGATAAGACGTATTGCAGGAAGTTTTGTGTGGATCTTCCGGTTTCCGCCTTCCAGCCGCCAAGATGTAATGATCTGAGATAAGACGGTTTTCAATTTTTCCTTTTTCAGGTCTTCTATCTTATTGAAGTAACTATAGCAGGTACTCTCTGTCTTGATAAAGGATAGTTTGCTTTTGCTTTTTCCGGTAATAATAAGAACCCACTACATGTCAATCAGAATATGTTTTATCATCGATACTTTAACCAATAAATCATTGGAGACCATTTCCTAACCGGGAAATATATCGTTACTTTCTAGTGGTCTCATAATATTCTGAACTAACAAATTACTATCGATAGCGCCTTATTTTATGATTGAAATTTAGTATTTGGAGGTTAAAGATAGCATCTATTTAATGATGAAACTATTAGTAATACTCAAAACTGGTCACTCCCAACTGGCAAATGAGGCTAGACTTGACAA
Organism: Dehalococcoidia bacterium; assembly: GCA_003162335.1. Lineage (GTDB taxonomy): Bacteria > Chloroflexota > Dehalococcoidia > Dehalococcoidales > Fen-1064 > Fen-1064. The sequence continues at coordinate 45,709 of PMMG01000103.1, read as the reverse complement.
ACTTCGTTCCGGTTTGATATATTAAATTTTAATTGAATATAACTAAAAGCTACGAACGAAACTAGTAGGTTTCCAGCGGAGCTCAGAGAGCCGGGAAAGGTGTGAGCCGGTGCTAGCGCAGGAATTGAATGGATTCGGGAGCCGCATATGAAAGCTCTTTAAGAGCGAGTAAGGATTGCCGGAGAGGGCACCGTTAACAGAGCCCAGGGTATCGNNGAAGCAAAGCCCTTCGCCCCTAAGCGAAGGGCTTTTTATTTGCCTAAAATTCGGGCAAATAACTTTAGTTCCCTCACCCCTGGAGGGAGAGGAATAAGGTAAGGAGGATTATGATGTACCACCCTACTCTGGCGGANNCGCTACAGCTTCATCGGCACCGAACCTTACCGAGACCTGACCATCCGCGCACAAGACAAAACCGACCCGCTGAACATCATTGCCGAAGAATTGCACAAATATAAAGTGGTGCCGCAGGAAGGACTGCCGCGTTTTTCCGGAGGCGCCGTCGGTTATCTCAGCTACGAAACCGTCTGCCGTTTTGAGAACATTCCTTCACCGGAAAAAGATCCGCTAAATATTCCCGAAGGTAGATTCATGTTTGTGGATACTATGCTGGTTTTTGACCATGTCACCCACAAGATCAAAGTACTAAGTTATGTAAAATTAAATGGAAATATCGATAAAGGTTATCAAACGGCAATTGACAAGATTGACGACCTGATTGATAGGCTGAATCAGCCCTACCCGCATAAAAAAACAGCTAAAAATAAACCTGCTGCAAATAGTATTCAACTCACCTCTAATTTTACGCGTCCGGATTTTAAGGCGGCAGTCGAAAAAATCAAGGAATACATTACCGCCGGTGAGGTTATTCAGGTCGTGCTTTCGCAGCGGCTGACGCAGCCTACTAAACTGCCGCCATTCGAAATTTACCGCGCATTACGCACAATCAACCCTTCACCTTATATGTTTTATTTTGACTATGGAGATTTTCAGATTGTCGGTGCTTCCCCCGAGGTGCTGGTCAGAGTGGAGGACGGCAACGTTATGACCCGCCCGCTGGCCGGAACCAGACCGCGCGGAAAGACACCCGAAGAAGACCTGCGGCTGGAAAAAGAACTGCACAACGACGAAAAGGAACGCGCCGAGCACATCATGCTGGTCGATCTGGGGCGTAATGACATCGGCAGGGTCAGTCAACCCGGTACAGTCGCGGTCAGCGAACTGATGGATGTCGAGCGTTATTCGCATGTAATGCATCTGGTGACGCATGTGCAGGGTAAACTCCAGCCTGATATGAATGCCTTCGATGCTTTACGCGCCTGTTTTCCGGCAGGTACTGTCTCCGGTGCCCCCAAGGTCCGCGCCATGGAAATTATTGCGGAAATAGAGCCGGAAAAAAGAGGGCCGTACGCCGGAGCAGCGGGGTATTTTTCTTTCTCCGGTAACATGGATATGGCCATTGCCATCCGTACAATGGTGGTCAACAAAGGCGTAGCTTACGTGCAGGCCGGCGCTGGAATCGTGTACGACAGCGTGCCGCAGCGTGAATATGAAGAAAGCTTGAATAAAGCCNNAACTACGATAGTTTTACCTACAACCTCTTCCAGTATTTCAGCGAACTGGGGGAAGATGTCCTGGTATTCCGCAATAACAAAACCACTATCGGCGAAATTGAAGAACTAAAGCCGGAACGGATCGTCATCTCGCCAGGGCCATCGACGCCGCAAAATGCCGGTATCTCCAACGAGGTAATCAAGCATTTCAGCGGGAAATTACCGATACTCGGGGTTTGTCTGGGACATGAGTGCATCGGGTATAGCTACGGAGGAACTGTCGGACATGCACCGGTGATCATACACGGTAAATCATCTTTGATACACCATAATAATCATGGATTGTTTAAAGATTTGAACAATCCATTCTCCGCCATTCGTTATCACTCACTGGCTGTGAAGGCGGAAAATCTCCCAGATTGTTTTGAAATCACCGCGTGGACGGATGACGGCACGATCATGGGGATGCGCCACAAAACCTACCCGCTGCAGGGTGTGCAGTTCCACCCGGAATCTTTCATGACTCAACACGGTAAAGAATTACTCAGAAATTTCCTGAAAGGAGCCAATTAAGATGATAAAAGAAGCAATCGGCCAAATCGTCGGGGGACATTCATTGACTATGGATGAGTCCTCGACTGTGATGAATGAGATCATGGAAGGGACAGCTACACCGGCTCAATTCGGCGCTTTTGTAACAGCCCTGCGTTTTAAAGGCGAGACCGTAGAAGAAATCGCCGGTTTAGCCAGAACCATGCGGGGAAAATCCCTGCGAGTACGGATTGCAGAGCCGGTGGTTGATACCTGCGGCACCGGCGGCGACGGCACCGGCACCTTTAATATCTCGACTACTGCCGCTTTTGTTGCGGCGGCCTGCGGGTTGAAAGTGGCCAAACACGGCAACCGCGCCATGAGCAGTCAGTGCGGTAGCGCCGATGTGCTGGAAGCGCTGGGCGTGAAGATCGACCTCAATCCCGAGCAAGTCCAGCGGTGTCTGGAAACGGTGGGCATCGGTTTTATGCTGGCGCCGGTTTTTCACCCGGCAATGAAATATGCCGCCGGACCGCGCAAAGAAGTGGGCATCCGCACCGTGTTCAATATCCTCGGGCCGTTAACCAATCCCGCCGGCGCTGGAGCACAGGTGCTGGGCGTGCCGGAAAAAAGCCTGACCATGAAAATGGCCACCGTTCTGAAAATGCTTGATTGTCAGCACGCCCTGGTAGTGCATGGAGAAGACGGACTGGACGAAATCACCAATACAGGAAAAACCTTTATCGCAGAATTAAAAAACGGCGCAATCATTTACTACGAAATTACGCCGACAGAGTTCGGCCTGCAATTGGCATCGCCGGAAAGTCTGAAAGGCGGCTCTGTCAAAGACAATGCCGAACTGCTGCGCGGTATTTTATCCGGGAAGCAAGGCCCGCAGCGCGATATCGTATTAATGAACACCGCGGCAGCGCTGATCGCCGGGGATAAAGTGACTGCTTTCGGAGACGGAATCATTATGGCCGGAGTGGCAATAGACAGTGGGAGAGCACTGCAAAAAGTCGAAGAATTGATCAAATTCAGTCAAAACGCAGGTTAGGGGTTACGATGTTTTTAGACAAAATTCTCGCTGATGTCACGATCGACTTGGAAAAACGGAAGAAGCGTGTACCGGTCGCAGAAATGGCAAACCTCGCGAATGCGCAACCACCGCCGCTTGATTTTGCCGCGGCGCTAAGGGGCGAATCTGTCCGCTTGATCGCGGAAGTGAAAAAAGCTTCTCCTTCCAAAGGAGTTATCTGCCCAAATTTCAACCACGTTGATATTGCCAGAATTTATGCAGCCAACGATGCAGCGGCAATCTCCGTCCTCACCGAGCCGAAATATTTTCAGGGCAGTCTGGAATACCTGCGCGACATTAAAAAAGCGCTGGCAGATAAACCTTTACCGTTGTTGCGCAAGGACTTCATAGTCACCCCCTACCAGGTTTACGAAGCACGCGCTTACGGCGCGGATTGTCTTCTCCTGATTGTCGCTATCCTGAATACAGAACAACTCGCTGAGCTGCTGCAATTGACGCACCTGCTTGGCATGATGGCTCTAGTAGAGGTTCACAACGAAGCGGAATTGGATGTTGCCATCAACAGCGGCGCGAAAATCATCGGCATTAACAACCGCGATTTAAGTACCTTTAAAGTCGACCTGAAGACGACAGCCAGACTCAGTCCCCTTATTCCGCGCGACCGGCTTGTGGTGAGCGAGAGCGGAATCAAAAATCATGAAGATATGCGCAATCTCCGGGACTGGGTGGTAAACGCGGCGCTCATCGGTGAAGCCCTGATTACAGCGCCGGATATCGCGGCAAAAATGAGGGAGTTATTATGACCCGCGTGAAAATCTGCGGTATCTCCGATATTGAAACTGCAGTTGCAGCCGGCAAAGCAGGCGCCGATTTCCTGGGGATGGTCTTTGTCCCCAGCCGGCGGCAGGTAGCGCCGGAACAAGCCCGGCGAATCGTCATAGCCGTGAGCCAGTTAAACCCCCGCCCGCAGATCGTCGGTGTTTTTGTCAATAAACCTGCCGAGGAAGTCAACCGGATCGCGGATTATTGCCAGTTGGATTGGACGCAGCTCAGCGGCGACGAAAGCTGGGATTATTGCAAGCAAATACAAAAACCGCTGATCAGAGTTTTTCATATCCCCGCCAACGCCTGCCAAGTGGAAATCTCCACCGAAATCTGTAAAGGCTACACTATCATTGCTCCCCGGCAGCTTATTTGCCTGCTGGATTCCACGGCGGGAGGGGCATACGGCGGCACCGGAAAACCTTTTCACTGGCAGATTGCGAAACCGGTGGCAGAAAAATTCCCGGTGATGATTGCTGGGGGATTGACACCGGATAACGTGGAGGAACTGCTGGAATTAACACATCCGTGGGGAGTAGATGTTTCCACCGGCGTAGAAACTGGCGGGAAGAAGGATATCGCAAAAATTAAAGCACTTATCGATACAATACACAGAATTGACTTTGAACAAACAGGAGGTGGTCGTCTTGGTTGAGAAACAGGGATATTTCGGCAATTACGGTGGTAGATTCGTGCCGGAAACACTGGTACCGGCGCTGGATGAATTGACAACCGTATATCAGGCATTGGAAAACGATACCGCGTTCTGGCAGGAATTCCAGTCGTTGTGCCATTACTACATCGGCCGACCGACGCCGCTCTATTTTGCCGAAAGATTAACCGCACATTGCGGCGGCGCTAAAATCTTTTTAAAAAGAGAGGACCTGGCGCATACCGGCGCGCACAAGATCAATAACGCGGTAGGACAGGCGTTACTGACGAAAAAGCTCGGTAAAAAACGCATTATCGCCGAGACCGGCGCGGGGCAGCACGGCGTAGCTACCGCAGCAGTCGCAGCCTTGATGGGCATGGAATGTGTGATTTATATGGGCTCTGACGACATCGAACGGCAGAAATTAAACGTTTTTCGCATGAGATTGATGGGCGCGGAAGTAAGGCCTGTCTCTTCCGGCAGCCGCACTCTGAAAGACGCCATCAACGAAGCTTTCCGCGATTGGGTCAGTAACGTCAGCACTACACATTACCTGATGGGTTCGGTGGTGGGGCCGCACCCTTATCCGGCAATGGTGCGTGATTTCCAGTCCGTCATCGGCAAGGAAACACGCGAACAGAGCCTTAAAGACTATCAGCGTCTGCCTGACTATATCGTCGCCTGCGTCGGCGGCGGCAGCAATTCAATGGGTATTTTCTACCCGTTTCTGAATGATAAAGACGTCAAATTGGTCGGGGTGGAAGCCGCCGGACACGGCCTCGAAACCGGCGAACATGCCGCCACTTTAGCGAAAGGCACGCTAGGTGTTCTGCACGGCGCCAAGTCATATGTTTTACAAGATAAGGACGGCCAGATACTGGCCACTCACAGCATTTCCGCCGGACTGGATTATCCCGGCGTGGGGCCTGAGCACAGTTTCCTCAAGGACAGCGGGCGGGCAACGTACGCTTCGATCACCGATAAAGAAGCGCTGGAGGGTTTTCAATTATTATGCCGGACAGAGGGAATTATCCCCGCGCTGGAATCCTCACACGCCATTGCTCATACCGTCAAGATGGCGCCCACACTCAAAAAAGACCAGATTATCGTCATTAATCTGTCGGGCCGCGGTGATAAAGACCTGGATATCGTGAATCAGGCACTGGGAGCGAAACAATGAGCCGGATTGAATCTGTTTTTAAACAAAAGAACCATAAGGCATTGATCGCTTATGTCACCGTGGGTTATCCCAGCATCGAGGCTACGCTGAAAGTTGTGCCATTACTGGCGGAATGCGGCTGCGATATCGTCGAGCTCGGTATCCCATTTTCCGACCCTATGGCCGACGGCGCCACGATCCAACGCGCCAGTTTTAAGGCGCTGGAAAACGGCGTGCACACCGCGCTGTGTCTCGCGACCGCCAAAAAACTGAGCAAAAAGACCTCGATTCCGCTGGTCTTCATGACCTACTTTAACCCGATTTACCAATACGGCCTGGCCAAATTCTGCAACGACTGTGTCGCTTCCGGAATTGACGGCCTGATCGTCCCGGAACTGCCGCCGGAAGAAGGTGACGAACTGGAGAATCTGACAGGAAAATCCGGCGTCGATCTGATTTATCTGCTAGCGCCCACCAGTGTGGAAGAACGGATCAAATTGGTCGCCCACAAGTCCCGCGGGTTTATCTATCTCGTCTCGATCGCCGGTGTTACCGGCACCCGCACTGAACTGCCCCCGGAACTGGGCAAATTTATCCTCAAGGTCAAGCAATTCGCCAAACAGCCGGTGTGCGTCGGCTTCGGCATCTCCACGCCCGAACAGGCTGCGCAGGTCGCGCAAAACGCCGACGGCGTGATTATCGGCAGCAGGCTCATCCAGTTGATGGAAACCGATGATGCGGCAATGACGGCTACTCAAATGTTTGTTAAAGAAACAAGAAAAGCGCTGGACAGCATAAAGGTTTAAAAATAAACACAGGAGCATTAAGATGCTGGTTGTAATGAAAAATGATGCTACCGAAGAACAGGTACAGGCAGTGATAAAAGAAATCGAGAAAATGGGTTACCGCGGAATCCCGATGCCCGGCGCGGAGCGCACCGCCGTTTGTATTGTCGGCAATAAAGGACCCGTTGACGGCATCCGTTTGCTGACGATGGATGGTGTTAAAGAGGCGATTCCCGTTACCAAACCGTTTAAAATGGTCAGCAACGAAACCAAACCGGAACCGACCGTGATCAGCATCGGGGATGTGAAAATCGGCGGCGGGGGAATAGTGATGATAGCCGGGCCGTGCGCCGTCGAAAGTGAACGGCAGGCCATGACCATCGCTCATTATGTCAAAGCGCTCGGTGCACAAATATTCCGCGGCGGCGCTTTTAAGCCTCGCACATCGCCATACAGCTTCCAGGGATTAGGGGAAGAAGGTCTGAAGATACTGGCCAAAGTACGGCAGGAAACCGGCCTGCTGATCGTCACCGAAGCGACCGATAATGCCAGTATCGAACTGGTCGAAGAATACGCCGACATCATTCAGATCGGCGCGCGTAACATGCAGAACTACTCATTATTGCGCCGCGCCGGACAGGCAAAGAAACCGGTACTGCTCAAACGCGGCCTGGCCGCGACAATCGACGAATTGCTGATGTCCGCCGAATACATCATGTCCGAAGGCAACGCCCAGATCATCCTCTGTGAACGCGGCATCCGGACTTTTACCAATACTACCCGCAATACGCTGGACCTGAGCGCCATTCCGTCCATCAAAGAACTCAGTCACCTGCCCATTATCGTCGACCCCAGCCACGCTGCAGGACGGCGGGAATTTGTCATTCCCCTTTCCAAAGCCGCTGTTGCCGTCGGCGCGGACGGCCTCATCGTGGAAGTGCATAACGACCCGGCGCATGCCCTCTCGGACGGCGCGCAATCACTTTATCTCGAACAGTTCGCGCAGTTGATGAAAGAAATAAAAATGATGGGAAGAGCAGGAGGTTAAAGTCAGTTCAAATTATGTTGATAATTTGAACTGACTTATTCTTGTCATTCCCGACCCGATCGGGAATCCATCTAACTCCCCCCTATTGCTACTTGCAGTCCATTAGAATGTATAGCTAAGTTGTTTTTGACGTTTTAACAGTAATTCGCAATAATTAATTCACAATCTTTGCAATCACGAAACATCCATAGTTTTTCACAGCGTGTATTTCCTCGCATAATCTGTTAGAATAATCATGCTTTAATGATGAATACAAATATTTATCCGATCAAACGATTAACCAGAAGAGAATTCGCCTCCGCTTTGCAGAAAGGATTGGGACGGGCCTATTTGCATGTATCTCATTACGGGTTGGATGATGTTTCCGATCTTGTACTAAAAGCCTGTCTTCAAGACCAATCTTATGACCCACAAACAGAATCGAGTAAAGCTAAATGGCTATTTACAATGTTCAAAGACAGCCCGCAACGAGATGAATTAGCTAACGCGATTATAAGTTCACTTAAAACCAAGCGCGACACATGGGACTTACAACAATTATTCGAATTGTCTTTAATCCTGGCACAAAACGGTGACGAACAAGCTAGAGAAGCATTACAAAAACGTGTCTTTGAAAAGGCAAGTAAACCATCATCCGATGATTGGCTCGGTTCAGATGAATGGATAGCATTAACAGGTTTAGATGGAGCGTTGGATTTGGCTCGTATCTATGGCACACGGCTTCTGAACAACTCAAACGACATTGTTCCTGACCATTTCGGTCTTTTCCCAATAAACAAAATCGAAGAAGCCCTGAATCGGGCTTTAAAAACCTTCGCAGGTCAAGATAAAGCGCTCCAAACCTATCGAGAATATTTGGCGAAAAGCAACCCTGTCTTTACGGGAGAACACCCGGATAAAGAAACCAGATTAAAACGTCGTCATGAGGAGATACGAAGGCAATATAATTTGATAAGTATTTTAAACGATGCTAAAAATAAAAAAGGTGATTACCCGGGGTTTTATACAACATTTGGGCAACATGCTACCACCGGAGAATTAGAAACTATTTTCAATGCTTTTTTGAAAGAAAAAGACGATGAAATCCGCTTACGCCTTTTATGGGTATTTCGTCGTTCTCAAATACCCACTTTTGACGAAAGTCTGCTCAAATGGGCAAAGGAAACTGACGGGCAATACCAGGATGCCGCCATTAATGCATTGGCCCAATTTTCTGATGTTCGTATTCACGAGTGGGCAAAACAAAAAGTCAGTGCTAATGAATTATCCGATTCAAACAGTAATGGATTGAGACTATTTATATTAAATTATGAAAAAGAAGACGCTCTGTTGATCACCAAAACTCTTATTTCTAATCGATATAACAAAGAGGATTTACACACTCTTGTTTGGGACATCATAGATATATCTAAACAAAACCACGACCCCAGTTTAGCCGAAGTCCTTAGATGGGGATATGAAAAAACACCTTGTTCAAATTGCCGGTATAGAGCGATAGTTCAACTGGAGGCAATAAACCAGTTAAACGGCGAAATATTGAACGAGTGCCAGTTCGATGCAGCTCAAGACATTGCGGCTCTGGCAAAAGAAAAATCAAGTATGCAGTAATCCGAGATTTGTCAATACTGAATATTAAATCGGAGGGTTAATAAATGAAAAGGGAAATAATGATTATTCCGGGAATTGCAAAACCTGACCTGCCTTTTAACCATGTTGTGCGGGCAGACAGATTTCTATTTTTAACCAGCCAGTTATCTGTGGATCTTAAAACCGGGATTATTCAAAGTGGAAACATTGTTGAGCAAACACAGCGATCTTTAGACAATATTAAGTTCCTGTTATCGAGTTGTGGCGCAACAATGGATGATATTGTCAAGGTTGTAATCTATATGAGAAACTTAAAAGATTTTGACAAGGTTAATGAAATATACAGCCAATACTTCACTAAGGGAAATGAACCCGCCAGGGTTACGATGCAAGCGATTTCCCCAATTGAAAACATCGATATAGAAATTGAGATCGTAGCGTTTAAATAGTAAAATACCAATCTTCTCTCTATCTCCTCGCCCACACATTTATCCTCCTGAAAGTCTCGAAACATGTGCCGTCTTTCTGCAGCGTAGCGGCGATCATTTTCTCCACCACGTAGTCTCGGAAAACCTCTTTTTGCGCCGGGGGAATAACTTCCAGAAAAGGCACCATACTCGGCTGGTCGATCCACTTAACAATAGCAGTGACATCCGGGAAATAGCGGTCGGCATTTTCTCCCCACACTCTCATTTCTCGAAACGGAAATTCCTTCACCAGCTTTTCGTATTTGTCCAATTCCGGGAAATACCACGGCGAGTCAAAACCAATAAAATAATCCGCATATTCGGGCAGTTGCATCGCCACCTGGATAATCCTGATGAAATTAACGCAATTACCTTCAGCCCCAAAGTTAAAACGCAAAATGCCGTTTGGCTTTAGACTGCGGTACACATTCTTTAACAACCGATTATGGTCTTTGATCCAGTGCAGGGTAGCGTTGGAAAACATGACATCGAATTCGTTTTCGTAGTCCAGGTTATTGATATCCTGCACTTTGAACGACAGATTTTTTGTCTCCAGTTTGCGAGCTGTTTCGATCATGCCGTGTGAGCCGTCAATACCCAGCACAAATCCATTGGGCACCAGTTGGGCTAATTCCACGGTCAATGCGCCGTCGCCGCAGCCGAGGTCCAGGATACGCTCGTCACCTTTTAACTTAAATTCTGCGATGATCTTATTTCCCCATTCTTTCTGGTGTGTGGAGGCTTTTTTGTATTCTTCTCCATTAAATTCGTGCGGCATTTTCTGCTCATTTTGTCTATTTACAACTAAAAACAAAAAGCCCGGGAGTTTTTTGTCTCTCGGGCTTGTAAGGTCGATTATTTGCTGATTATGTCAAATTATTTTTAAGTTGAAACCGGATAAACCCCAAGCCCGCCGGACAAAAGTCCGGAGAATGTGAGGTTCAGGAATGCGATATTTGACCGGTTCATCTGAAACATGGAATATTCGCGATAGCCTCTTTTGTTCTTTAAAAAGTATTCTATGATATTGCGATAGACGATGTCAATTCTGATTGTTTCATGTTTAAGTTCCGATTGGTTGCACCATATACAGTAAATAACGAGACGCACTTAACATCCGTTACCTTGATCTGTAGAAATTGTCACTCTCCCTTTAGAGGCTGTTTAAAAATGACTATTTGCAATTATTTATATGGATTCCCGATCAGGTTGGGAATGACAAGTCGTTAACATTCTATTCCAGCTTTGCTGAAATAGAATATTTATTTTTGTCATTGTCGGGCTTGACCCGACAATCCAGAAAAGTTCGGACAACCTCAGTTGAGGCTATTCTCCCCGACTAAATCTTGAGCAGTTTTTCCAGGTGGTCTGCGGATTTGACCGGCCCGACGACGGATAGTCGTAATTTTTCCCCGATCAGCAATTCTTTCGCCAGTGCGCACATCTCTTCGGCAGTGACTTTATCGATGACGGCGACCACTTCTTCCACATCCATGATGCTGCCGTTGAGGATCTCCTGACCGCCCACCCAACCTGCAACGCTCCGGCTGTCTTCCATGCGCAGTAAAAGGCGTCCCTTGGAAAGTTCCTTCGCTTTGTTGAGCTCTTCCTCGGTTATCTTTTCTTTTAACAGAGCCAATTGCTGCAGAATGGCGGTGATGCCAATTTCCAGTTTCTTGGGGTGAACGCCGGCATAAACGGTCAACGCGCCCGAATCCTGAAAATGGTCGAGGTAGCTGTGGATATTATAGGCTAATCCGAGTTTATCGCGGACCTCCAGGAAGAGGCGGCTGCTCATACCTTCGCCGAGAATTACATTTAGCAGGTCTAGGGTGAAACGCTGGGGATGTTGTAACGAAAGACCCGGTAACGCCAGACAAAGATGGGTCTGTTCCGTTTCCCGGTTCTCGATTTTCATGCGCGGGTTTTTATTTTCTATATAAGGTACGAAGTCCAGGCGGGTTTTCTTGTTCGTCCACTTGCCCAGGATCTTTTGTACTTCATTAACAGCCTCATCCTGCTGGATATTGCCGGCAATGGCGATGACGGTGTTAGCCGGTGAATATTCGCTGGCCATGTAATCCAGCATTTGTTCGCGGGTCATATCGGCAACGGATTTATTGGTACCGGCGACATCGCGCCCCAGGGGATGGTCGGGCCACAGTAATTCATCGAGGATCATGCCCACTAGTTGATTGGGGGCATCCTTGCTCATGCTGATTTCTTCGACGATGATCTGGCGCTCTTTTTCGATGTCTTTTCTGTCAAAGCGGGAGTGCAGCACCATATCCGCCAAGACATCTAAAGCCAGATGGAAATGAGGCTGGGCAACCTTGCACCAGTAAACGGTCAGTTCTTTATCCGTGCCGCCGTTCAGCACCCCGCCGACCCCTTCAATGGCGCCCGAAATATCCTTGGCGCTGGCTCTTTTTTCCGTGCCGCGGAAACACAGGTGCTCGATGAAATGAGAGACTCCAGCCTGAGCGTCAGACTCGTAGCGGGAACCGGCGCCCATATAAATACAAACTGAAACGGAGCGGGTATGCGGCATTGGGCAGGTGATAATTCTGAGACCGTTATCGAGGGCGATTTTCTGGTACAAATATACACCTCTATACTTTCATTCTAAGGTATGAAAATGGTTTGTCAATGAAAATTATTCACCGGTGGCTTGACAAAAACCTTAATTCCCCCTCCCTCAAATGGGTGAGGAAATAATATCTCCGACGAAAGTTCTTCAACTCACCGCAATCCTGGCATCCACAACCCAGTATCCCAGTCCTGCCGCTAAAACCTTGACCGGATTGAAGTCCAGTTCCGTAATCTGCGGATTATCTTCGACCAGCGCCGAAAGCCTTAATAACAGGTCATTCAATGCCGGTTTATCGCTAGCCGGCGTACCACGGTAGCCGTCGAACAATTTGGACATTTTGATCGAGCTGATCAATTCCTGCGCATCGAGCTCGGTCAACGGATTCAAGCGGAAAACCACATCGTTCATTAATTCGGCATTGACGCCGCCCAACCCGAACATGATCAGGTGCCCGAAAGACGGATCGTTGGAAACGCCGACAATGGCCTCGATGCCTTCGGTAACCATTTTCTGGATCATCACTCCGTCCATCTGGTCAACTTTGCCCAATTCAGTTAATTTAGCTTTGATATCACCGAAAGCCTGTTTCGCTTCAGCCTCATTTTTAATATTGAGCTTGACTCCGCCAACATCTGTTTTGTGCGTAATTGTGGTAGATTCCAACTTGATAACGACCGGGAATCCGATTTTCGCGGCAATCGCGGCTGTTTCCTGGGCGGTTTTCGCCAATTTCGTCTCGGCGAAACGGATGCCGTAACACCCGAGTAAATCGCCGATCTGGGGTATCGAAAGCCAGGTATGCGGTTGTGTACTCTGTTTCATCACGCCGTTGATGATCTGTTTGGCTTTGTCGCGGTTAATATCGTGCATCTTCGGCGGCACGGTTTCCGGACGCGCCAACCGTTCGGAATATTCCACCGCTTTCGTTAATGCGGAAATGGCGCTTTCCGGGAACAGGTAGCTGGGGACATATTTACCGGGTGAGCCGACTTCGGCGGAAAAGCCTTTATGCCCCATAAAACAAATGAGCAGTGTCTTTTTGTTGCTGCGGAAAAGCGGGGCAACCCGGCGTAAGCCGTTCTCTACTTCCTTGACGTCCACCATCGAGGGCGGCACAAAAATAAAGAGCACGGCGTCACTGCCTTTGTCCGATGCCAGTTCCTGCAGAATACCTTCGAATTCCGCCGGCGAAGCCTGCGCTGTGGTATCAATGGGATTTCCGATATGAATATTACGCTTGAGGTGTGTCTTGATTGCCGCCAGTGTTTCCGGTGAGATCTCCGGCAACAATAATCCATGATTGGAAGCTGCATCCGCAGCGAGAATGCCCGGACCGCCGCCATTAGTCACAATCACCAATCTCCGGCCTTTGGGCAGCGGTTGATTGGAAAGCAAAGACGCCACATCGAACAACTCTTCCACACCGTTCACCCGCAGAATACCTGCCTGGCGGAACAAAGCTTGAGTCACCGTTTCCGAAGTAGCCAGCGCGCCGGTATGCGAAGATGCTGCGCGGGAACCGGCCGATGTCGAACCGCTCTTGACAACAACGATTGGTTTTTTCGCCGATACACGGCGGGTGATCCGCATGAAATTGTGGGGATTACCGAACGATTCAAGGTAAAGCAATATCACTTTGGTAGCGGCGTCATGTTCCCAGTATTGCACCAGATCGTTAGGTGAAACGTCCGCGCGGTTGCCGGCGCTGACAAAAGTGCTTAGCCCGATATTCAAAGAGCGCGCGTAATCCAGGATCACTTCGCCCATCGCGCCGCTTTGGGACAGGAACGAGACATTACCGGGCAAATTATTAGCTGGCGAGAACGTAGCGTTCATGCTGATCGCGGGGTCCGTATTCAGCACGCCCATGCAGTTCGGTCCGACGATACGCATACCGTGGCCGAGGGCAATTTCTCTCAGCTCTCTTTCGCGGGCTGCGCCTTCCTGTCCGGCTTCTTTAAAACCGTCGGAGATAACAATTAAACCTTTGACGCCTTTTTGCCCGCACTCTTCCGCCACTTTCAATACAACCGGTGCGGCCACTGCAATAATCGCCATCTCCACATCACCCGGAATTGCCATTACCGAAGGGTATGTTTTTATTGAAGATACAACCTCAATATTCGGGTTCACCGGGTAGACCGCGCCCACATAACCGCTTTGAATTAACGCGCGCACCAGATTGTAACCGATTGTGCCGGGGTTACGCGATGCCCCGATTACGGCAATCGATTTAGGATACAGGATCGATTTTAGAGAAGAGATGGTAGCCAGACGCTGTTCTTCTTCTTCTTTGTGTATCGACTTTTTGGTGGCAACGATCGGTAAAATAACATGCGATACGTTTTTCTCAGAAATCTTGGTCACATGAAAACCAAAACTGGAAATCAGTGCATGGATCGGTTCACGGTCTAACGGGACATCGGTCTCAAAAGTGGAAATACCCTGACCGCGCGCCACTCTCCCTAAATCCTCCAGTAAAATCAGACCGAGACCTTTCTCCTGGTATTTTTCATCGACCAACATAAATAATTCCGCCGAATTTTTGCCGGGCAATTTATAATAGCGGGCAATTGCCACCATTTCCTTGCCGTCGTGCACTACTTCCGCTGCCACCACAAAAGCGGATGCGTAATCTACCTTACAAAAATTGCGTAGACTTTCGATCGTGGGAGCTTCTTTGGGATGACCCAAACGTAAGAATTTGCTCTGGCTGTTAATGCTGTGAATAAAACTCACACATGCTTCCGCGTCATCCGAATGGATTGACCTTAAAAGTACCGTCGAGCCGTCTTCCAGCAACACATTCGTCTCATACTGAGCCAGATTCTCCGTTTCCATATCTTTAACCTCGAGCTTAGTTTTTAATCTTCTGAGTGAATCATCAATGTGACCTTTAATAAGATAATAGCATGAAATTTGGAGAGTTCAATGGAGAACAGCAGGTGAAGAACTAAAAAACAAGCAACAAAGTACCAATACCAAACAAATTATGAATACTAAATAATAATGAAAGTAACCAGAATCAAGTTCCCCAAAATACTTGCAACAGAACTATTCGCCTTCCACCGCGTTTTTTATCACTTCGATACGGCGTGTTTTGCCCGTTCTATCCAATTCCACCGCGACGAAATCGATACGCCATTCCGGCAATTGGGAATCATATGATTCCAGATAACGGGCGGCAACGTTTCGCAGGTGTGCTTTTTTTCTGGCGGTAACAGACTCTTCCGGGGTGCCGAAGGCGCGGCTAGTTTTGGTCCGTACTTCGATAAAAACGAGAAAATCGCCTTCCCTTGCGATTATGTCAACTTCCCCNNCCTTCTTTGCAGCGGAAATTGGTTTCGATGATTTTATACCCCTGTTTGGTCAGGAAATCCGCCGCCAGCTTTTCGCCGAGCATTCCGGTGGTTTGTCGTTTCATAGCATCATCATGGTATCGCGCACTGGTTGAAAAGAGCAGCGGTGGATCGGTGAAGGACCATAGCGCTTCAAGCATTCAAGATGTTCACGGGTTCCGTAACCCTTATGTTCGGCGAATTTATAATCGGGATATTTTTTATCCATTTCCACCATGTAATGGTCGCGGGTGACCTTGGCGATAATAGAAGCGCAAGCAATCGAGAAACTGAGACAATCGCCGTGCGTAATGCCTTTTTGCGGTAATTTTATTTCCGGGATATTAAAAAAGTCTACGAGCAGAAACTCCGGCGCAGGGTCCAGTTGTTCGACGGCCATTTTCATGGCCAGTCGTCCGGCTTTGGCAATGCCGCCGGTATCGATAATTTGCGCATCGGTAAATCCTACTCCGAAACTGATTGCAGCATCTTTAATACGGGGAAAAAGCGCTTCTCTTTCTGCTGCCGTCAGTTGCTTGCTGTCATTAACCTGATTCTTCCATCGGGCTTTGAAATCCGGGGGTAAAACAACTGCGGCAGCAACTACCGGCCCGGCTAGCGGCCCCCGTCCTGCCTCATCGATCCCGGCAACATAATGGAAACCTCGCTGCCAGAGGTCTTTTTCTTCCAAAAATGTCGGCGGTCCGAAAACTTCCATTATCTCTCAGCCCGTTCAGTAAGTAGACTACTGACTTTTTCCCAGATGATCTGCTGAATTTTTTCTTTCGAAAGAGATGCATTGACGACCAGCCAGCGTTGAGGTTCATCCGCGGCAAGTTGGAAGTAACCCTTTCTTACCCGCTGGTGGAAGGCTTTAGATTCCTTCTCAAACCGATCCGGTTCTTGACCGGTCTTGCGGGCAAAGCCTGCCTCAACCGGGATATCCAGCAGCACGGTCAGGTCCGGTTTCAGTCCGCCAGTTGCTAGATCATTGATTTTAAGAATCGTATCGATATCGATTTTACGGCCGTATCCCTGATAGGCAACAGTGGAATCAGCATAGCGGTCGCAAATCACGATCTTGTGTGCCTTTAATGCCGGTCGGATAACTTCTTGTACCAGCTGCGCGCGGGAGGCATCAAAAAGCATCAGTTCGGTTGTGGGCGCAATATTCGTGCTTTGCGCCCATTTTAAAAGACGGGTCAGTTTTTCACCGAGAACCGTACTGCCAGGTTCGTGAATTAAAATCGCCGGGATATCGAGGCGGGTGAGTTGCCGGTACAATGCCCGTGTTTGCGAACTTTTGCCGCTACCCTCGCCGCCTTCAAATGTGATGAAAAGAGACATCGCACGCTCCAAATCCTTTATGCCAGTTTAGCACTTGTCGACGTGAAACACCAAGTAGTTGTGCTAAAATTTTAAGTTGCCGGTTACGAGTTTTAAGTCCGGTATCAGACCGCAGTATTTTACAATAATTTTGCAGAAATAATAAAGCGGAAATCTCCGGAAAGAATACGTTTTCCCCCTTATTATGTGCTTGACAAGAGTCGAACATTAGAATATCCTAGGGTTAACATCACATTATCAGTCATGATAGGAATATTTATAGAACTATAGAACAATATAATGTGTGTGGTTCCTTACCACGGTAACCACCTTCTGTCTAATAAATCGATTGCAGCAGAAAATTAACATAGCGAAAAACAGTAAGGAGGTTGTATGAAAAGGAAAACGTTTATTCTTTCCATCCTGTCAATTCTTGTCATAGTGTCCCTCATTTTTACCAGCGCCTGCTCCACCAGTTCTACAAGCGGAGCAAATTCTTCAACCGCGGCCAACTCAACGCCACAAGTTATCACTCTTAACCTGGCGGGTGAAAACAATACTATTGACCCAAACCGCGCTTCGTGGACCAGTGAGCGCACCATCATTATTCAATGCTTTGATGGATTATTGACTTTTAACAGCGACCTCACCTTAGCACCCATGGTCGCTAAGGAAATTCCAACTGTCGCTAACAAGGATATTTCCGCCGACGGAAAAACCTATACCATCAAGTTGAAAAATAACGTAACATGGAGTGACGGCACCAAGGTCACCGCCAAGGATTTCGTATTCAGCTTTAAACGTCTGTTCAGCCCTGATTTAGCATCAGAATACGAATCATTTTATTCCGACGTTGTAGGCGGAGACGCATACTTCTCAGCTACCGGCAAAACCGATGCGGAAAAACAAGCTTTGCAAGATGCGATCGGCGTCAGAGCCGTCGATGATTACACATTAGAAATCAAATTAACTGACTCGCTGCCGACTTTCACCCAATTATTGGCATTATGGCCCGTATTCCCCGTCAGACAGGATATGGTGGCCAAGTACGGTGATAAATGGGCACAACCGGATGCTAACGGCGCGATGCCTAATTACATTGGCAACGGCCCGTTCATCCTGAAAGAATGGGTGCAGCAGGATCACTATACACTGGTTCGCAACGAAAAGTACTGGGGCACCAAACCCAAGCTAACCCAGATCACTTTCAAAGAACTGACCGACGCCAATTTGGCTCTTGCGGCCTACAAAGCCGGTGAGCTGGACCAATCCGGTGTCCCAGGCGGCACCGAGCAAACCACAATGAATGATGCCACGCTCAGCCCGCAGATTTTACGCTTCCCGACGTTGACCACTTACGCCTTCCAATTCAATGTCACGAAACCGCCGTTCGATAACAAACTATTACGCCAGGCGCTTGCCTGCGCGATCGACAGATCTGCTTATATCAACCAGGTAAGACATGGAGTCGGCAAGGTAGCCCTAAGCTGGATACCACCCGGCATGCCAGGTTTCGATGCCACTTTAGGCACAGATTGGTCGTTCAATCCCACCAAAGCCAAGCAGCTTCTGGCTCAGGCCGGTTATCCGGATGGGAAAGGTCTGCCCGAACTTAAATTCCAGATCGCTAACACCGGCGCGAACCCAACGATCGCTGCCTTCTTGCAGGGTCAATTGAAAGACAACCTCGGCATCAACCTCACGGTTGAGCTGATGGAATCAAAGGCCTACAGCGCACTATACAATGCCAAGCAATTCACATGGGGATTCACGGGGTGGGGCGCCGATTATCCTGACCCGGACGACTGGCTGCCGCAACTATACATGACCGGCGCCGGCAATAATAAGACCGGTTACAGCAATCCGGCCTTCGATGCGATCTCCAAACAGGCCCTCGCGGAACTGGATAATACCAAACGGCTGCAGCTCTGGGCGCAAGCACAGGCAATGGTTGTTGCCGACCAGCCGATGATTTACGTATTCAACCGCGAAACCTTTGTTCTGCAAAAACCGTGGGTCAAAGGGATGGTTACATCCGGGTTGGACGGTAACGTCGCCGGCGATACATTCCTGAGAAATGTCTACATTCAGAAATAACATCTATTGAATTAGATATGGTAATTGTCCCGACTGGGAGGAACTAAATTAGCCTCTCAGTCGGGATAGCAGAGTAAAGGGCAATCAATGGGCAGATTTATTATACGAAGAGTTTTATGGCTTATTCTTGTGCTCTTCGTTGTTCTTTTAATTACCTTTATCCTGATGCACCTGGTGCCCGGCGGCCCCTGGGACAGAGAAAAGGCCCTGGCGCCCAAAGTAATCGAAGCGCTCAATAAAAGATACGGACTGGATCTGCCGCTCTGGCGGCAATTTGTCAATTATGCCTGGGGAGTGCTGCACGGCGACCTCGGGATTTCTTACTCTTATTCAGACCGCACTGTCGTGAGTATTCTGGCTCACGGAATACCCAAAACGGCGACTTTAGGCATTCTTGCTTTCGTTGTTGCGCAAGCTATTGGAATTCCTTTCGGTGTGGCTGCGGCATTGAAACAAAATAGTGCTGTGGATTACGCTTCCGTGTTATTTTCCACAGTTTTTGCCAGTATCCCGGGTTTTGTCCTGGGTATTTTGCTGATCGTGCTTTTCGCCGTAGTTTTACACTGGCTGCCAACAAGCGGCTGGGGTTCGATTCAACAACTGATCATGCCGGTTTTTTGTCTGGCGGCCCTGCCGGCTGCGCAAAGCGCGCGCATTACCCGCGCCAGTACGCTTGATGTGATGCGGCAGGATTACGTGCGCACCGCCCGTTCCAAAGGTATCATGGAAAGCACCGTGCGCGTCCGTCATATTTTCCGGAATTCGCTGATCCCGGTTGTAACCGTGGCCGGGCCTGAACTGGCAAACCTGATTACCGGCTCGTTTATCATTGAAAATCTCTTCGCTATTCCCGGTGTCGGCAGGCTATTTGTGCAGGGAATTTTCGCCCGGGACTACACCCTGATTATGGGCGGAGTTCTTTTTTATGCCATTACAATTGCTTTGCTCAACCTGGTGGTCGATATTCTATATGCGGCGATTGATCCTCGAATACGTTATGAATAAGGAGACTACTTGGCCGTTGAAATAAATACACCTGTTGTCTTCGAACGCCCGCCGCACACTCTGTGGGGTGATGCGATCATCCGCCTGCGGCGGAATTATTTCGCTATGGGCGGGCTGGCATTTATTATACTGCTCTCCTTAGCCGCGATATGTGCTCCGTTGATCACGCACTACGGTTTTGCCGACCAGCATCTGGATCAGATATTACAGGGGCCTTCCGCCCAACACTGGATGGGCACCGATCAATTAGGCCGGGACACCTTCGCCAGACTGCTTTACGGCGCAAGGACATCGTTGGCAGTGGGTATTTTCACTCAATTTATAGTTATCGTTATCGGCTTGCCGATCGGGGCGATCGCAGGTTATGCCGGCGGTAGAGTGGACAACTATATCATGCGTTTTGTCGATGTGATGTACGCCTTCCCGGATATCCTGCTGATCATCTTGCTGCGTTCAGTGCTTGGAGGCAGTATTTATATGCTCTTTCTGGCCATCGGACTGGTAGCCTGGGTCAATATTTCCCGTTTGGTGCGCGGGCAACTGATGGCCTTGAAATCACGGGATTTTGTGAGCGCGGCTAAAGCCATGGGCGGCATGGGGCCGTATATTACCTGGCGGCATCTCCTGCCGAATGCCCTGGGGCCGATTATAATTTCGATCACTTTTAACATTCCGCGGGCAATTTTCACCGAGGCGGCGCTGAGCTACATCGGCATCGGAGTCAAACCACCGACTCCCAGCTGGGGCGCGATGATCCAGGACGGCTTCAATCTGATATTCTCCAAACCTTATATGTTATTATTTCCGGCAATTGCGCTCGCATTATTGATGCTGGCATTTACATTCTTGGGCGACGGCTTACGGGATGCCCTTGACCCAAAAATGAGGCGGTAAATTATGGCTCCTTTGCTTGAAGTGAAAAATATCAGGACATACTTCCACACGCAGGATGGAGTGGTGAAAGCAGTGGACGGGGTTTCCTATGATGTTAACCGTGGTGAAACGATTGCGCTGGTCGGAGAGAGCGGCTGCGGCAAAACCGTCAGCGCCCTTTCTATTCTGCGCCTGGTCGCCGAACCGGCGGGAAAAATCATCTCGGGTGAGATTCTTTTTAATGGAGTCGACCTCTTGAAACTATCTGACGCGGAAATGCATAAAATGCGCGGCGCCAGGATTTCCATTATCTTTCAGGAACCGCAGACATCGCTCAATCCGGTACTCACGATCGGAAGGCAAATCTCGGAAGGGCTGGAGTTTCATAAAAATATGTCTCTCCACGATGGTATGCTGGAAGCGACCCGGCTGCTCAAGCTCGTAGGCATCCCACATCCCGAACGCCGTGTTTACGAGTACCCGCACCAATTCAGCGGCGGTATGCGCCAGCGCGCGATGATTGCCATCGCCATCGCTTGCCAACCTCAGCTCATTATTGCGGATGAACCGACGACCGTAGTGGACGTCACCATCCAGGCTCAGTTGCTGGAACTGATCCGCAATATCACGAAAGAATTGGATACCGCCCTGATTCTTATTACCCACAATCTCGGAATTGTTGCGCGGTACGCGAAACGGGTTTTTGTGATGTACGCCGGTAATATCGTCGAATACGGTCAGGCGCTGGATGTTTACCACCAACCCTGCCATCCGTATACTGCAGGTCTGCTGGCATCGGTGCCGAGGTTGGATGAGCCGCGGAAAAACCGTTTACAACCCATCGAGGGGCAGCCGCCTGACCTGATCGCACCGCCTGCCGGCTGCGCTTTCCAGGCGCGCTGTACTTATTCCCTCCCTCAGTGTTCAAAGGAAAAACCAGTACTGATGCAAATCACGCCTGGGCATTTTGCGGCTTGCTGGATATCGCAGAGGGGTACAAAACCATGGCAGAAGTAGTAATCGAAGTCAATAATCTGGCCAAATATTTTCCTGTCACCCGCGGATTGTTCCGCCAGAAAAAGATCGCCGACGTCAAAGCCGTCGACGGCGTCAGCTTTACTATCCACAAAGGAGAAACTTTGGGTCTGGTGGGAGAGAGCGGTTGCGGCAAAACGACGCTGGGCAAATGCATCCTGCAGCTGCTCCGTCCAACCTCCGGTGAAGTGCTGTTTGAAAGCAGAGACCTGTGCGAACTGTCAGATAAGGAACTGGTGCCGATCCGGGCCAAACTGCAGGTTATTTTTCAGGACCCCTATGATTCGCTCGACCCGCGGTTTACGGCAATGGATATTATCGGCGAACCTTTAAGGATTCATAATATTTCCAAAGGGAAAGAATACCGGGATAGAGTAGCCGAACTG
Organism: Dehalococcoidia bacterium; assembly: GCA_003162335.1. GTDB lineage: Bacteria > Chloroflexota > Dehalococcoidia > Dehalococcoidales > Fen-1064 > Fen-1064. The sequence continues at coordinate 23,413 of PMMG01000103.1, read as the reverse complement.
CTTGACCTGGTAGGTTTGGCGCGGTATATGGCAGAGCGGTATCCGCACGAATTCAGCGGCGGGCAGCGTCAACGGCTGGGCATCGCCAGGGCGCTGGCCTTACAACCCGAGTTTATTATGTGCGACGAGCCGATATCGGCGCTGGATGTCTCAATTCAGGCGCAGATCATCAACCTGCTCGATGATCTGCAGCAAAAGTTCGGCGTTGCTTACCTGTTCATTTCGCACGACCTCTCGGTGGTTCGGCACATCAGCGACCGCGTGATCGTCATGTACCTGGGAAAAATCATGGAAATTTCCACTCGTGACGAGTTATATAAAAATCCGCTGCATCCTTACACACAGGCATTATTATCGGCAGTGCCTATTCCTGACCCCGCAGTTGAAATAAAAAGAGACGTGATATTGTTGAAAGGAGAAGTGCCCAGCCCGATGAACCCGCCGACCGGGTGCGTCTTCCATCCCCGCTGTTACCGCGCTTTTGCAGATTGTCCGAAGATCGTGCCCATTTTAGCAGATGCCGGCGGCGGTCACCAGGTCGCTTGTCTCCTGTATGAAACCTCGCGGCCTTAACCACGCTTTGGAGAGCGAATAGTCCTCAAACCGCCATTATGTATTTCGAATTTGGTATTTTAGTTTGCAATTTCGCGTGTAGATATTTGAACTTAAAACGTTGTTTTTGAACTACCCTCCGGTTTTATGACATACTAAATACCAATGACTAACCTGGGTTTTCTGTCTCTGCTCCTTATCGCAATCGGATTGTCCGCGGATTGTTTTGCCGTTGCCCTCTGCGGCAGCTGCACCCTTAAAACTCTGACGAGGGTTCAAATGCTACGGGCAGCTTTATCCTTTGGTATATTCCAGGCGGTGATGCCGGTGCTGGGATGGCTGGCCGGACGGCTGTTTGTGAACTTCATCTCCAGTTTCGACCACTGGCTGGCATTTGGTCTATTAGGATTTGTCGGCGGTAAAATGGTCTGGGAATCATTCCATCCGGAGAAAGAAGAAAAAACCATCGATATCACCAAAGGCTGGTTGCTACTCACGCTCTCGGTCGCTACCAGCCTCGATGCATTAGCGGTGGGGTTGAGCTTTGCCTTCTTAAAAGTCAATATTCTGACGGCCAGCCTGACTATCGGCGTCACCTGTTTTCTAGTGACTATCATTGGCTTTTTGCTAGGCAAGAAAGTAGGGGAAATTTTCGGAAAACGAGCGGAACTGGTCGGCGGAATAATCCTGATCGGCATCGGGTTACAGATACTCTTGACGCACCTGCTGGGCTAGGCAAAGAATAGCTATTCGTATTGAAAAACATCTTCCAGCGGGACATCGAAAGCCCGTGCGATTTTAAAAGCCAGTTCCAGAGACGGCACGTATTTCCCTTGCTCGACGGCGATGACGGTCTGACGCGTGCATCCTGCTTTTTCGGCAAGTTCCTGCTGGGTCATTTCTTGTTGGTCGAAACGTAATCTTCTGATCCGGTTTTGAATTTTAGGCATTGCGGTTCATTCTCCAATAGCTGAATAGAATACCGACAGATTGAGCTAACGTACTGACGATCAATGTTGAAAAGAAAATGAGAGACAGGAATATTACCGGTATTTGCCCTTGCGCATGATAATGTTCAGATAAACCTATTATCCAAGCCACCAATGATAGTATCACTGCCCACCATTGCGCTTTTACGGCTCGCTCGATAACCATTCTATCACGTTCATCGAATTGATCAGGCCGCCGGTCCAACGAGGAGAATAGCCACCAATACAAAATTAAACCTCCTACCCACATGCCGTCCATTATTAATCTGAAACTCCCGCTGGTATTGTATTTACCGGCCCCTCCCTGACTAATGAAAACCATGATGATCGCCACAGNNCCATAAAACCTCAACTAGTAAGGCGTACAATGACCTTTTTTGCAGCGGTGCCATTATATTTACCTCCTCCTATGTATTGTTTGCATTACCTATTGTAATCTTCAAAATACTTTTTGTCAAGTATGTATTACATTAAATATTATAAACAAACTACTGGAGGACAAAAAAGCGCAGAATTAGAATAACCTTTGCAGCAAAGTAATTTTTGATAAACGGCGGGTCATGCGGCCTATTTTAAAAAACAAAACAGGGTTGCCGGGACCGTAAAACAATCCTGACAACCCTGTTAATTAGCTAAAGAAAGGCTACTAGCGTCTGCCGCCGCGCCCGCCGCCGTCTCTGCCGCCGCCGCGCTTGTCGCCGTATCCGCCGCCACCGCCACCATATCCACCCCGGCCGCCGCCATCTCTGCCGCCGCCACCACCGTATCCACCACCACCGCCGTATCCACCGCCGCCGTAACCGCCGGAGCTTCTACCGCCGCCGCTACCGCCCTCGGTCCGAGGCCGGGCTTCATTAACTACCAGTGTGCGATCTTTAACGGATTTGCCGTTCAGTCCGGCAATCGCCGCATCGGCTTCTGCTTTATTCGTCATTTCGACGAAAGCAAAACCCTTTGACCGGCCGCTATATCTATCGGTCACAACACTTACAGAAGCAACCTCGCCGAATGCTGAGAAATCTTTCCTCAGTTCATCTTCGGTCGTATCATAAGACAGGTTCCCCACGTAGATTCTCATTCCAACATCCCTCTATTAATTATTCTTTCTTGCTGCTCGTGATAAATAAAATGGGCACACACTGACTACCGGAGTAGCCTCGTGTGTGCCCATCTCATCAAACCAATCTTATCTCGATGCTCTGACCTTATTGTAGCAATCGCTGCAATAGACAGGTCTGTCGCTGCGAGGTTCAAAAGGTACTTCGGTGTCCTTGCCACACTGTGCACACTTCACAGGGAACATCTGACGCTGACCACCGGATCTACTATTGCGGTCAGATTTTCTTGCTTGGCGGCATGTGGGACATCTCTTGGGCTCATTGGTATACCCTTTAGTCTGGAAGAACTCCTGTTCGTCAGCGCTAAAGGTGAAGTTTGTGCCGCAATCGGCACAGGTGAGCTGTTTGTCCTCAAAACTCATTGGATGACCTCCTTCTCTATAATATTTTAGTTAGAGTTCGGGTCATCCAATACTCAGGGGGATGGAAGTTTAAGGTATGCAATGCCCTTCGCTTAACTAATCTACCTGTATTATATAACTATTCCGACGTAATTGTAAAACCGCCGTGCCTGATGGGAAATAAAAAGCGAATGTTATGTAAAACATAAAGATGCCATTATCACAGTATTTTAGGATGTCATCCGTTTGACACTGATTTCCCTCGACTATATACTTAAAGAGATAAAAATGTACTCAGGAAAATGGAAATGAAAAACAATCAAATCACAGCGCAGGAATTAGAGGAAGGGAAAGAACTCCGGCTGGACTTTGCCAAGCTGAATAAGGTTATAAAACAATGTCCGGATGTAATTCCGGTAGCGGTTCAGGATGCCCGCACCAAAGAAGTGATATTGATCGCTTATACGAACAAAGAGGCATTTGAGAAAAGTGTCCAAACCGGTATCGCAACATTCTGGAGCACGTCCAGAAACGAATTATGGGTCAAAGGTCTAACCTCCGGTAATTTCTTCGAATTAAAAGAAGTGTTTGTCAACTGCGAGCAGAACTCGCTGGTCTATCTGGTAAAACCCAAAAACGAAGCGATCTGCCATACCCACAATTCGAAAGGGCAAGCCCGCGACTGCTTCTATCGCCGGCTCAACACCAAAACCGGTGTCCTGGAGAATTTAAATCCTTAGCGCCGGTAATGTGGAAGGTATCTAGTTTTTGTTTTTAGATTCATTCTTTTGGCTGGTAAAGGTAAGACAGGTCAAACATTTTTGGGGCAACTTCTGCGTTTCCACCCACCGATAGCACAGAAATAGTGTACGCGTGTTTTGGGATTATTACACATAGACCCAAAGCACCTTTAAAACCACTGGGGAAGTTAACAGTGATTGGTTGCTGCATTCCACCATTGGCAAGAATATCCAATTTTGCGTGGGTAATTTCTTGTACTATCGCATCGCTGTCAACAAGCTCTACATAAAAATCATCATTCCAGGGTTCAGCATTGTTATTGATATTCAACTTGTATTGTCCCTGTTCACCGGGCGTACCGTCTTTGTTGCCACTGATACGGATGCTTCTCCCTTCATCGGCGCCAGCCAGATCATAAGTAGAGGTAAAAATATCAGATTTGTTCACTGACTTTTTTTGGCAGCCTGTAACCAGAACCAAAGTGAAAACCAATATTAAAATTAGGCTTATTATCTTTTTCATAAAAATCCTTTGTTAATCTCATCATATTATAACATTACCATTAAGCAACATTGAAAACGACTTAATAAGCAAATGAAAATAACGAATCTTCCGCTAATGGAATTACTTTGGGGATTTAAGCATCATTGTTTAGAATTTTAAGTTTGAATATTGGAATTTGCGTGGAGTGGTTTTACATTGTGGATAACGGTGGATAGCCATGCGGAAGCAACCGATACGTTGACTAGGTGATCAATTAATCCTGAATCTTCGGTAACTATAGTAAATCGGGTTTTGGTGGAATCAGGCGGGCAATGGGAGTTCCGATGATTCCTGCCTGCGCCGCAATGATGGATGCGTGAGTGCGGCTGCGGGCCTGCATTTTTTCTATCACATTCCGGACATGTTTCTTGGTTGTATCCAGGCTTATCCCCAGGGTTTCGGCGATTATCTTGTTGGAGTCACCATTCCCCATCAACCTTAATACGTCGACTTCTCTTTCAGTGAGATGGGCGGTGTCTGCCGTGCGTTCGGCGAGTGACCTGCGGCCATTTTGAATCAAACTCTCGACGGCAGTCCGGAGTAAAGCTGTAGTCATTTGCGTTCCGCCGTCGACAACGCCGTGAATACTCTGTATTAGCATTTCCGGCGACATATCTTTAAGAAAAATGTACCCGCCTGCGCCCGCATGGATAGCGTCAATTACATAAGAATCATTAAGATTCTCCGTCAAAACAAGAACAGCCACATCCGGATATTCCTTTTTAATCAGCCTTGTAGCTGACACCCCATCTACTGTGGCGCTTTTTGTCTCGGTCAAAACAACATGGACAGGCTGTAAACGAATACTCGCTTCTTTGATGAACAAAATGGCTTGTTGTTCATCCATTACATGCCCGATTACTTTGATTTGTTCGTCTTTATGCAGGATAGCCTGTAACCCTTCCTGCACAACCGGACTAAAGTTGATCAGCAGAACTCCCAGTTTTTTCTGTTCCTGTCGGACGACAGCCATCAAATACCTCTCTTAGTACACTAAAGTGTACCAACGTCTGCCTTTTTAGTGCCCTCTTGCATACCATTCTATATACACTATACCCCCCTGTCAAGCACAACTGCACCCCCACTTATTAATTAGTCTTCCGGCACTAAAAAACACTATCCTCTGCCCACCGGGAGGGTTGAGCCCGCATGATATTGAGCACATACTGCGATTATACGGTGGAATTATACATATTTATCATACGCCATGTTACGTAGATAGGATAAATAATAAGGAGGATATATCATGTCAGAAAAGTATAACGCGCGGAACAATGCTTTCCTAAATCCATTTGATAGACGTATTATCCTGGTTATTATTTTCTGATACGCGGCATTTCCTTAATGTCATAAATAATTCATATAAAGAACGCGATTTTTATGACTATTTAATTATTTAGTTGATATCATAAGGGAACCGACGGAAGCGAGGATAATTCAAATGAACGCAGTAACCAACGCTGTAATTCTGAGATGCTTAATTAATTATTACAATATCATCTCGGGCGTAGGCCTATCACCGACCTAGATTAAAGGGCTATAACAATATGGAGATTGAATATGGATGCGATAATTCAAATTTACAATGATACAAAAGGAAAATTCAGGTTCAAGTTGATTAACATAACCGGGGATACTATCGCGGTATCGCAGAGCTATGCAACTAAAGAAAAAGCGATGAAAGAGATCGAATCCGTTAAGAAGAACGCTTCATTGACTGTGGTGGAAGACAATACCGTTTAGTTACATATTAATCGATATTCTACCCTGATCTATGAGGAAAAGTATTGAATGATCGAAAATCAAGGAGATTTGAAAATGAAGAAGAAAACAATGACAGTCAAAAATACCAGAAACCTGATAACAAACAAGGTTACCGCAGGGGCAGACCTGGTTAAAGAAGAAACCATAGAAGTTATGGACAAGTTAAAAAAGGTAGCGTCCTCGGCAAACCGGAAAGGAAAAGCAGCAGTCCGCGCAATTAGAAGCTAGAAAAGCAGATCTACGCAGACTTTTTTTATTAAACCTTAAAAATATAAAGGGGTGAATATGTACAATTTGTTCTGGGTCATTGCCATTATTCTCATCATTTTATTTCTACTCGGCCTGGTTACCCACTTCCTCGGCGGTCTCATTTATATTCTGTTGGTCGTTGCGCTGATCTTCGCAATTATCTGGCTCGTTCAGCGTATTAATTTTAAGAAGTCATAAATGACGGACGGTAAATAGAAATAATTTAAAAAAGGAGGATGAGAAACATGACACGACAGACAAGAAGTGATAAGACCGTCGGTAAACTGGAAGAATCCGCGGGTTTACCCAACGGCTCCATCAGAAACAAAGATGGGAAAAACACACGTTCTGACAAGACACTGGGCACCATCCGGAAAGAACAAGGCAAATAAAACACGAAAACACGGGAGCCACCTCTCCGGCAAACGGTTGGGTGGCTCAATTCCCAGCATAATCGCATGAGGAAAAACTACAAGAAAATATTATTGAGGGGGGAAACAATGAAGCAGGCAACAAGATTCATTTCAAGCAACAGACTGCAACAATATGATGTGGTTAATAAGAAAGGCCAGGACATGGGCCAGGTACAGACTTTTGTCATCGATATGGTAGTCGGCCGTATCGCCTTCGTGGTAGTGTCATTGCAAGGATTTCTGGGCATTAGTGACAAGTGGTTTGCCATGCCCTGGGCAATCCTGACCTGGTCTGTCGATAACAGGAAGTTCATCCTTGATATGCCGAAGGATGTGCTGGAAAAAGCTCCCGGTATGGACAAGACCAAATGGCCGGATAATATCGATTTTGAAATGGTCGCCAAATCTTACAGTCATTTTGGAGTCGCTCCTTATTGGGATAGCACGAATCCGAAGGGTGAATAAATTCAATCAGACCGCTAATTTTACCAGTGTTTGAATATTTACAAAATAAAAGTGAGGCAGGTTAATGAAAACTAATATAGAACTAATACAAGATGTTATCGCCGAGTTAAATTGGGAGCCGAGCGTTATCGGAGGAGTGATTACTCCCAGCCCCAATCCCAAAATAGAGGTTACTGCCAAGGACGGCATCATTACGCTCGACGGGGAAGTTGACAACTATTCAAAGAAATGGGCTGCTGAGCAGGCTGCCAGACGGGTCGCGGGTGTCGTAGACGTAGTGGACAACATCAAAGTCAAACTGCCCGGTTCTTTCAAACTCGCGGATGAAGAAATCGGCCGGGATGCGGTGCATGCGATCAGACTGGTTGTGTTTTTACCACATGACCGAATCGAGGTCAGGGTACAGGATGGGGCTATCACTTTGATCGGTGAGGTAGATTGGGCATACCAAAGAGAAGCCGCCGAATCGGCAGTCCGCCATCTGAAAGGTGTGGTGTGGGTCAGCAACGAAATAACCGTCAAACCATTGATTGGGCCTATGAATACCAAAACTAAAATTGAAAGCGCCTTCCGGCGTAATGCCTTACTTAACTCGCGGACAATCGCAGTTGAAACCCGTGAGAACATAGTGACACTAACGGGCAGAGTGCACTCCTGGGCAGAAAGAGAAGAAGCGGAAAGGGTTGCCTGGGCTGCGCCCGGCGTATCGAAAGTCGAGAATAATCTGAAAGTGGAATCCGCAGGGATCTTAAATCCCGGCGAAACAAAATAAATTGAAGGAAGTGCAAAATGGCAAATAAAGTAATTAAAATCACTGCTCATTTACCGGCTATTCCTGATTGGCTGAAGATCAACAACTCAATTACCATTCCTTTGCCCCTGAAGAGTGCTAAAGAATTAGCGCAAAAACTGCTGGAAGTCCAGAATGATGCTGAAATAAAAATCAATTTTGCCAGCGGGAAAAAGACTTTAGTGGAAATCAATTGGGATTCGGAAAGCAAAGAACAATCTGCACCATCATAAGCTATCGTCTGCTGGAAGAAACGGGGGGCTGAACACAATCGAACTCGACAATAAGCTGGATTTTCAAACATCGTGATGTAACATGCTTCTGGAGGTTGCGCAAATGGTCTTCAATAAGAAACCGGAAACTCAAAAAAACCTGATTGATAAAAAAGGAAGGCTTAAATTAACCAGTAAAGCCGTACCCGCCGGCGACGTAACAATAGAAGAGCGAATCGAAGAACTGGAATCGCGGCCGCGCCGTAATCATCTTATACATTGGGCAGCTTTTGCGCTTTCCTTAATCTCATTATTTTTACTTGGAGTCTGGGTTTTTAGCCCCCGCGGAACTGTTCCCATTAGTTGGGTGATATTTGATATTATTCTCGGAGCCATTACCGCGGTTGAGTTTTTTACCCGCAGCGGCTTCAATTGGGACAAGGTTGCATATCTGCGTACCCGGTTTTTCGATTTTATCGCCATCATTCCGGCGCTGGCGCTCGTCAATCATGGGCTAGTCCTTGAGAACGTATGGGTGTGGATAATATTGATTGCGCGTTTTGCGCGTGTCGTCGACCGTCTTCTTGGAGATGGGTTCTTACGCCGTAATGTCTGGGCTCTAGTGGAAGGTTTTGAAGAAGAGATAACCGATACAGTCCTCCAGCGCATTATTTTACGCGTTCAGAGGGATATGGACCGGGCTCATTTCACTCATACGATCGCAGCGGCCTTTGTAAGGAACAAATCTTCCGTATTATCTCGCGTCCGGGCAGCCACTCCCAGGGATGGGGTAGGTCCGGGTCTGGCGCACATCGTCGGTCTTGACAAAGCGCTGGAACGCGCCGAAGAGCGTACCTACGATGCAATTGTAGAAATAATTGACAGCGAGGAAATCGATACCGCGGTCCGCGATGTCGTCAATTCTGTTTTCTCCCGCATGCATAGTGAATTGGGGGAAAAAAGCTGGAAAAAAAACCTCGGGATCCGGCATCAACCTGCTAAGTAAAAGTATTCGCGATCCTGGCTATCAAATAGGGAGCACGAGATTGTTTAACGATAAGGCACAACAAAAGAATAAAGCCCCCAGCCATTTCGCCAGNNCCCTGGCGTAAATTGCCGAATACTAAACCGGAACGGATGCGCATGGCGATAGAAGAACTTGGAACAACTTTCGTGAAACTCGGCCAGATCCTTTCCACCCGCGCCGACCTGTTGCCGCCGGAATATACGAAAGAACTATCGAAACTGCAGAGTTCTTTGAAACCGCTTCCCATTGAGTTGATGAAAGATGTGATCAGTGACGATTTGGGTCGCCCTGTGGATGAAGTATTCAGCCAATTTGTTTCAGCTCCGATCGGTGTGGCATCTATCGGGCAGGTTTACGCCTGCACTGTGAAAGACGGGCCGGAGGTGGTAGTAAAGGTGCAAAAGCCAGGTGTGCCGGAAATCGTTGCCGAAGACATGTACATTCTGGGCAAGGCAGCGGTATCGGCTACCAAACATTGGGAAGGCGCGCAGCAATACGATCTCGTAGGTATCGTACAGGAAATCGCCGACACTATTCAGACAGAAACGGACTACATTCAGGAAGGTCATAATGCCGAATACTTCGCGTGGTTCTTTAAAAAAGATCCAACCATTCACATTCCCATAATTTTCTGGGAATCAACAACGCCGCGAGTAATTACAATGGAGCGGATTCACGGGATAGGCATTCTGGATATCCAGGCGCTGGATAAAGCGGGTTTTGACCGTAAAGAATTAGCCAGGCGTAGCGTCAGTATCTGGTTGAAAATGGTCTTTGAGGGTGAAGCGTTTCATGCAGACCCACACCCGGGAAATCTGTTTGTAGAGCCTGACGGACGGTTGGGCCTGGTGGATTTCGGCATGACCGTAACGGTAGACAACGACGTACGATGGCACCTTGCAAATGCGCTGAAAGCTATTCTGGACCGCAACGCCGATATGCTGATAGATGCATTGATAGAATTAGGCGCGGTAAGCTTGCGCGAGGCAGGTTCCCGTGCCCGCCTGCGGAAAGATATGAAATATGTGATGGGGCATTTCTCAACTACCCATTTACTAAAACGCTCGGAAAGTGTCAGTTACAACCTGGAGCAGCTCTTTACTATGCTGCGCCGTAACCGCATTCAGCTTCCGTCCAATACTTTCCTGCTGCTGAAAACGATAGTTATGGCGCAAAGTCTGGGCAGAGGACTGGACCCGGAATTTGATATCGCCCCCCTGTTACAGTCCAGCGTCATACGGGCAATCAGAAAGAGGTATTCAATTATTTCTGCCCTTCGCCGTATGCCCATGGAAGCAGCGCAATTAGCGAGTCTGGCCGGGGGACTACCCCAGCGTTTTGACAGGATGCTGAAGACCGCGGAGCGGGGTGAGATGCAAGTGCGCGCCGATGTTTCGGGGATTGATAAGTACATTCACGATATCGAGCAACTGATCACCAGGGCTGTAATTATTGTATTAGGAGCATCCGTTATTGTAGGGTTAGCTCTATTCTTTTTAGCGACCCGTCTGGGAAAATAGGAAATCTGCGAGTTCAGCACAAAACCAGGAGGGTGAAAAATGAAAGAATTTCTTAAAAAACAGCCTACCTTTATCCTTTACGGTTTTGTTTTCTGGCTCCCTGTAATACTGGTAATCTACATCGTGATTCTTCTTTTCAGCAATGGAGAAAAGGTTGGCAGAAGTATCCTGGGAGTCGTAGTACCGGACAAGTTCTTATATACCGGTCTGGGTTTTGTTCTGTGCATTCTGATCATATATCTCTCAGGGATTATATTGAAGCAAACCAAAGTCGGGCGAATACTATCTAAAATTCCGTTTATCGGGATATTCTTTGGCCAGGGCGAAATCATGACGATCAACAGATTAAGTCACATGCAAGCCTGCCTTTTTCTGTATTCTTCCACATGTATTTCTTACGGCTGGATTCTCTCAGAAGAAAAGGTCAAAATCAGTGAAGTAGCCGCCGGGTTCCCTATTATCAATGTCTATTTTCCGAATGTTCCGACTCTGGTGACTGGACAAGTCTTCGCCGCTCGCAAAGACACCGTCATGAAGATTGCTAATCCTTCGACGGAGGTAATAAATTTGCTGCTGTACGCTTTCCGCAGCCCCGCAGCACTGAGATATATGCCGTGGGATGATGAAACACCGGAACTATTTAAAGAAAGGTCAAAAATATTCGGGCTTAAGTAAAACTAAAAACACCAGATCCGTTAAATAAAAATATTCTGCCCACCGCTTATAAAAGAAGGAAAAATATATGGTAATTACTGAAAATAAATCACAGGAATATTCTGAGAGCATCGTAAACACTGTGCGAGAACCGCTGATCGTACTGGACAAAGATTTAAGAGTGGTTACCGCAAGCCGTTCTTTTTATGAGGTTTTTAATGTAAAAGCGAAAGATACCGTCGGGCAGCTGATTTACGACCTGGGTAATAAACAGTGGAATATCCCAGGCTTGAGGAAACTGCTGGAAACGATCCTGCCCCAGCAAGCTACGTTTGATGACTATGAAGTAGAACACGATTTCCCCGGCATTGGCAAGCGCACCATGCTTTTAAATGCACGGAGAATTCCCAACCCGCCGGAAAAGTTAAAAGTAATACTCCTTGCTATCGAAGATATCACCAAACGCAAAACCATGGAGGAAAGCGATCATAGCTTAGCAGCTATTGTTAATACCTCCATTGAGGGCATCATCGGGAAAACTTTACAGGGCGACGTAGTCAGCTGGAATGAGGGCGCGGAAAAGATATACGGGTATACACCGGAAGAAATGCACGGCCAAAATATTTCCATATTAGCTCCCCCCGGTTACAAAGAGGAAATATTTAGCCAACTGAAAAGACTACAACAAGGAGAATTAATTGAAAATTATGAAACAAAGCGTCTCCGCAAAGATGGGGCAATAATTGATATCTCCTTGAGTCTTTCGGCAATTAAGGATAAGCAGGGGAACATCTATGGAATATCAGCCATAATGCACGACATCACAGAACAAAAAAAGACAGCCCAATCGCAAACGGTCGGTGAATACTCTGAAAGTATTATTAACACCGTCCGCGAACCATTAATCGTTCTGGATCAGGATTTAAGAGTTGTAACAGCTAGCCGTTCTTTCTACGAAGTTTTTAAGGTGAAACCGGAAGAAACCGTAGGGCAGCTGATTTATGATTTGGGTAATAAACAGTGGAATATCCCTAAATTACGCGAACTGCTGGAAACCATCCTGCCGCAAAAAACAGCTTTTGACAATTATGAAGTGGAACATGATTTTGCCACTATTGGCAGACGCGTAATGCTGCTCAATGCCCGGCAGATCCAAAGAATGTTGGGTAAAAGACGCATTATTCTCCTGGCGATTGAAGATATTACAGCGCGCCGTGAGATAGAAATCGGCCTGGAAAAAACGCGTAAGGAATTAGAAGTAATTAAAAAATCCGCGGATGAAGCTAGTGAATTCGCTGAAAGCGTGATTAACACTGTGCGCGAACCTTTAATTTCTCTGGACCAGGACCTCCGGGTGGTCACGGTCAGCCGTTCTTTCTACGAATTCTTTAAGGTGAAGCCGGAGGAGACCGTCGGACAGCTTATCTACGACCTGGGTAATAAACAATGGGATATCCCGCGGCTGCGGGAACTGCTGGAAACCATTCTTCCCCAAAAAACAACTTTTGACAACTACGAAGTTGAGCACAATTTCGCCGCTATCGGCAGACGCATAATGCTGCTGAATGCCCGGCAGATTCAAAGAGCGTCCGGCAAAGAACGCATTATTCTGCTGGCAATTGAAGATATCACCGAGCGCCGGGAGATCGAAAACGGTTTGGAGAAAGCCCGTAAAGAACTGGAAGCCACTAAAATATCCGAAGACGAATCCAGGGAATATGCCGAAAGCATTATCAATACCGTGCGCGAACCATTAATCGCGATGGATCAGGATCTCCGGGTGGTCTCCGTCAGCCGTTCGTTCTATGAAGTCTTCAAGGTAAAACCGGAAGAGACTGTGGGGCACCTGATTTACGACCTGGGTAATAAGCAATGGGATATTCCCAAACTGCGGGAACTGTTGGAAACAATCCTGCCGCAAAAAGCAACCTTTGATAACTATGAGGTGGAACATGATTTTGCAGGTATTGGCAGGCGTATAATGTTATTGAATGCCCGGCAAATTCACCGCGTGCTGGGCAAGAAACGTATAATACTTCTGGCCATTGAAGACATAACCGAACGCAGAGAGATCGAGACCGGTCTGGAAAAAGCGCATGAAGAATTAAAAGATTTAGCCGTAGAGTTAAAACGCGCTGCTCGGGTAAAATCTGAATTCCTGGCTAATATGTCACACGAACTCAGAACACCACTTAACTCAATTAACGGTTTCTCTGAAGTACTGTTCGATGAGACTTTCGGACCGCTCAATGAAAAACAAAAGCAATACGTCAATAATGTATTAACCAGCGGAAAACACCTGCTCCTGTTAATCAATCAGATCCTTGATATGGCAAAAGTTGAAGCAGGTAAGATGAAATTGACTCTATCCAGTTTATCGATGAAAAGCTTATTAAACGATATTTCTCTGCTCGTGGCGGATATGGTGGCCAAGAAGAGGATAGTAATGGAGCTGGAAATCGCTGAAAACATGCCGAATATTGAAGCAGACGATCTCAAAGTGAAAGAAATTATTTATAATCTGCTTTCAAATGCCGTTAAGTTTACGCCCGAAGGCGGTAAGATCGGCATGCGCGCAAAGCAACTCGGTTCCGAAATAGAAGTAGTGGTTTGGGATACAGGAGTCGGTATCGCAGCGGAAAATATGGGGAAAATATTCGAAGGGTTCTTCCGCGTTGATACACCCTATTCCCGTGTTACAGAAGGCACCGGACTCGGCTTGCCGCTCTCAAAGAAACTGGTTGAACTGCACGGCGGGAAGTTTTCTGTTGAATCGAAAGGACTGAACCAGGGCACGTCTGTCCGCTTCACTCTGCCGATTATCTCCAGCAAGGAGGTCCAGGATGAAAAAAGCATTAGTAGTTGATGATAATGTCAATAATTTGACACTGGAAAAAGACCTTTTAGAGATAGCAGGCTATCAGGTTTTTGTTGCGGAAGACGCTTCCAGCGGAATCGCTATCGCGGTCAAAAACAAGCCGGATGTTATTCTTATGGATGTTCGCCTGCCGGACATGCGCGGTTCCGAAGCCGCGATGATATTACGCCGAGACAAAGGCACAAGCACCATTCCGATTGTTTTTGTGACAGCTTCGGTTCTGGCCGAAAACAAAGAGGAGATTAAAAATATCTCTAATAGCGGATTTATAGGTAAGCCGATAAATACACGCACGTTTGCCAAAGAAATCAGTCAATTTATTAAGTAAGTTCCATTTACTTTAAAAACCATGATTCATAGGAGAAAAGCATGAAAGACAAACCGGTAATTTTAGTTGTGGATGATATCACCCAGAACAACGAACTGCTTGAAGCTTATCTGGAGCCGCAGGGTTATGAAATAATCAAGGCGGTCAGCGGTGAAGAAGCTCTGCAGAAACTTGCCAACAATAAAATCGATCTTATTCTGTTGGACGTCATGATGCCTGGTATGGATGGCTTTGAGGTTACCCGCCGGATCAGGCAAGATCCAAAAACCAAGCTGATGCCTATAATTTTAGTTACCGCCCTGAAGGAAACGGAAGACCGGATAAAAGGAATTCAAGCCGGCTGTGATGACTATATTTCAAAGCCTTTTAATAAAATGGAACTCCTGGCCAGGGTACAATCCCTTTTAAAAGTAAAAGCCTACAACGACTTAATGAGTAATTACCGGACAGAACTCGAGTCTGAAGTAGTTAACATGACCGCGAGCCTGAAGCAGAGTAACGCGGTACTGGATGAGCATATTGCGCGGTTTAGCGCGGTAATTAACAGCCCGGATGACATCCTGATATTTTCGTTGAACAGGGAATACCGTTATACCAGTTTCAATGAGCCACACCGGAAAGCAATGAAAAAACAGTGGCAAGTCGATATTCAAATCGGTATGAGTTACCCGGAGTGTATCACCAATCCGGAATTAAAAACTGCCGCCATAAGTAGCATAACCAGGGTACTTGGTGGTGAACACTTTATTGAAGCTCAATATCAACCCGTGTTAGCAGTCTGGTGGGAGTTTAACTGGAATCCGATACGCAACAAAGGCAAGGTGATCGGCTTATCCGTATTTGTTAAAGACATTACCGAACGCAGACGTTCTCAGGAACTGGCAAGGGGCATCAGAAGAGAATTTTAATTATTCTTTTGGTAATAAGAAGAAATGAAACCTATAGAAAATGATCAGAATCAGCTTCCTGTGATAAAAAGGGAGGAAATGCCCGGGAGAAATTTGTTAGCGATAATGTCCATGCAAATCCAACGCTTGCAGGGACGAATCCGAAATATCCAGGATAAGGCGCGGAAAGTCCCTTTTATACAGCTGCTTGTCCGTACTGTTGAAGGGGCAGGCAGTCACGATGTTGGGCAAAGAGCCGCCGGTGTAGCGTATTACGCAATCATATCCATATTTCCCCTACTATTGGGGTTGATCGCTGTTTTTGGTTTTTTCCTGCCTTCGGTTGATCTCCAGGACACACTGCTGAAATTTGTCGGTAATAACATCCCCGGCGCTACCAACATCATAAAAGACAATATTGCCGTTGTCATCAGACTGCGCGGCGTCATGAGCATATTGAGCTTTGTAATTCTTTTTTGGGGCGCAAGCGCATGGTTCGGCGCCATAAGCCTTTCAATTAATCGCGCCTGGGATATTATCAAAAACCGCCAGTTCCTCATCAGAAAGGCCAGTGAGATCGGCATGGTATTCGGGACCGGCATTCTCTTTCTGCTGTCTCTGGGAGCGAGCGCTGTCGTTACGTTCATGCGGGGAGTATTTAACATGCCCACCGCTAACCTGGACACTGTCTATATTACAGGCCGGGTTGTAGCATTCCTGTTTATGTTTGCAATCTTCCTTCTCTTATATAAATTCGTCCCGAATGTAAAAACACAATGGCGCCATATTTGGCTGGGTGCACTACTGGCCGCCGTTTTCTTCGAACTTGCCCGTTCTCTGTTCCTCTTCTACCTGGCAAATTTTGCCAATTACCAGATTAT
The DNA here is from genome assembly GCA_003162335.1 of Dehalococcoidia bacterium. Classification (GTDB taxonomy): domain Bacteria; phylum Chloroflexota; class Dehalococcoidia; order Dehalococcoidales; family Fen-1064; genus Fen-1064. The sequence goes on along the minus strand of PMMG01000103.1, from coordinate 7,061 downwards.
CTACGGTTCGATTACTTCGATTATTGTCCTGCTCATATGGATTTATTATTCGTCCCTTATTATAATTCTGGGCGCAGAATTTACTTTTCAATACAGCCGTCTTAAAAATGTGGTGACTACGTTTAATAGCACTGCCGAATAAAAATGAAGGAGAAAACATGGGATTTTTATTAATTATCGGCATCATTCTTCTGATCTTATGGGCGCTGGGAATATTTGTATGGAGTTTGGGCGGTCTGATCTATATCGCGCTGGTCGTAGCCGTAATTTTAATAATTATCTGGTTGCTAAAACAGGTATTCAAACTGTTTTAGCTTGTCCGTTCCTTCTAGAACCGAGATGATGCACCCAGCTTGAGTGATTAAATCAGGAGGATAAATTGAAGAAATTTATTCTTTCCGACTTGCACATTGGACACAAAGATGCGCAATACAATGTGATGGACGAGGCTATCAATTACATTAAAAAAGAAGCCCTCCCCGGAGATGAAATCTGGGGTCTGGGAGACTGGTTTCATATGTATGAAAATGGTTTTGAACATTGCCTCAATCACCCGATGACTCAGAAATTCCGTGCTCTTGCTGCGGAGATACCCACCATACTTTTACCCGGAAATCACGACCACATACTGGAAAAATACCGCGATAATCCGGCTCTCACTAATCCGGTTAGTCCCATCAAGTTGATGAAGCCGTTTATGGAGGATGACATCTGGTATTGCCACGGCCACGAATATGATCCATCGGTGCAATACATTCCGCACCAGTTAATGTGGTTGTGGAATCATCTCCCGCAGAAGAAAATAACGCCAGGCAACCTTAAGCTCAATTTCATTACGGAACGGTACATCATGCTCGTCTACCTGATTCAGTCCCGAGCCATTATTAATCTGCAGAATAAAGTAAAGAAAGAACACCAGGAATGCAAAGGGATTGTTTTCGGGCATACTCATTTACCGTTGTATCAGCGTTCACCGGATTTACTATTCTTGCTTAATGACGGGGATATGAGGCATAGTTCCACCTTTACAATCGAAGACGATACTGAATTCCGTCATATGACCTGGAACGCAGACAAAAAACAATGGAGGATCGTACCTGTCACTAAACCATAAGTTTAAAAATGTGTTGACTTGATTCGGCAAAAAAAGACTCCACGGCGGGCAGAATCAAATGTGAGTCAAATTATTTTGTGTGAAAGGAGGGATAACAATGGAAAAGAAAGATCAAAAACCTAAAAACAGTTGGCTCACACATTTAAGAAATACGTTTCTGGCTGGGATATTAACAGCCGTCCCACTGGTGGCGACATATTTCGTATTGAGATTTCTATTTGTATCGCTGGATGGAATTTTCCAACCTTTGTTCAAATACTTCCTTGGACGCACGATTCCCGGAGCTGGACTGGTAGCGCTGGTCATATTAGTCTACCTGTTGGGTCTGGTCGCAGCCAACCTGATCGGCCGCAGCATTATTCGCTGGTTTGACGCCGGCATGTCCAAAGCTCCTGTAATTAAATATATCTATACCGCTGCCAGGCAGGTTGTGGACTCTTTGCGGCGGCTTCAAGGCGTGCCTTTTAAGAAAGTAGTCATAGTTGAATTTCCCAAGACTGGGATGTATTCTTTAGCTTTCGTCACCGGCAAACCGGTTGATTTCAAAGGGCAAAAGAAAATGCCGCTTTTTATACCGCACACTCCTAACCCGATGACCGGATTCCTTGTTTTGCTCTCCACCGATGATATTATTGATACCGATTTGTCGATTGAGGATGCCATGAAGATGGTGCTTTCAGGAGGACTGTTGTCACCGGAGGTAATTAAATAACCTGCCGGATAATAACCCCAAATGAACAACGGAGAAAAATAAGATTCCGAAATATGAGGAGAAGCAACGATGTCAGGATTATTAAAAAAACAATTGACTTTTTTACTTTATGGCTTTGTTTTCTGGCTTCCTTTGATTCTGGTAATCTACATCGGAATTCTGCTTTTTGGTAATGCTGAAAAAGTGGGGAGAATGATTCTGGGAGTCGCAGTCCCCGAAAAGTATTTATATACAGGGTTAGGGTTTGTCCTTTGTATATTAATCGTGTATTTCTCTGGAATACTGTTGAAACAGACAAAAGTGGGGAAGATTCTTTCTAAGATTCCCGTAATAGGCATCTTTTTCGGTCAGGGCGAAATCATGACAGTGGGTAGGCTGAGTCACATGCAGGCTTGCCTGTTCTTATATTCGTCAACCTGTATTTCCTTTGGCTGGATACTGGCGGACGAAAAGGTGCAAATTAGCGGGGAGAATGCTACTTTCCCTTTATTATGTGTATATTTTCCGAGTGTGCCCGCGTTGGTAACAGGTTCGGTTTTTGCGGTCAGAAAAGACGCCGTGATGAAACTGGATAATTCTTCTTCGGAAGTAATAAATCTGCTGCTGTATGCCTTCCGCAGTCCGGTAGCCCTTAAATATCTGCCGTGGGAAGATGAGTCTCCAGAGGAATTCAAAGAAAGATCGAAAATGTTCGGCTTGAAATAAAAACCTGATTAACCAGGTATATTCCTAAAAAGCTAGTTATAATAAAATTAACCAATCCATTATTCATCAATTAAAGGAACTATTAATGGTCGAGACCGAACAACGCAAGCGGCAGCCTTATTCTAAACTCACGATCATTTCTGTCGCGCTGATGATTTTAGTGGGCGCGATTATTATTTTTTTTGACAGGAACCAGGTGTCTCAGGTGTGGGGCAAAGCGGAGTGGAATTATCTCGGGATTGCCATGGGGTTCATCGCTTTGTCGTATCTTCTGGAAAGTATCAGCATGGTTGTGATGTTGAGAATTTTTAGCGTAAAAATTAACAAATATTATTTAATGAGGGTGGGATTCGTTTCCTCGGTGTTATCTAATCTAATAGCTCTTCCGGCTGCTTTAGCTTTGCGGTCTCTGGTTTTAGAACGCCATGGTGCGACTCAAAGCCAAATCATCGGTTCGACATTGCTGCTTGCCTATTTCAAAAATCTGGTGTTTTTCATCCTGATTCCGGTAAGTTTGATTTACGTCATTTTCACCTATCCACTGGTCTTTGGCGGCGTAGCAGTGATGGTATTAATAATTGGCGTGCTGATAGTAGCTATTACCGTGGCAACCGTCATTACTTTTAATGAACGCTTGCGTACGTTTGTGCTCCGTGTGATTGTCCGCTTCTGGCATTTTGTTACACATAAAAACATCGAACCGGCCCTCAACAACTTCGGCATGACAGTCACTCAAGGTATGAAAGAATTGAGGAAAAACCGGAAAATGGGATTTATACTAATAGCGCTGGTCACGGGCGACGTAGCCGCCATGATAACGGGCCTGTATTTCTGCTTTCAAGCCCTCGGAGTTCCAGTGCATCTGGGCGTATTGATTACCGGCTTCAACTTCGGAATAACGCTAACAGTTATTTCGTTCATTCCCGGCGATCTGGGAGTCCAGGAAGCCTCGATCGCCGGTATATTGGCAATTTTTGGCGTGCCTTTCAGCCAGGGTGTTTTAGGAGCCATGCTATTCCGGGTGATTTATTACTTCGTGCCCTTTGTTTTCAGCCTGGGTTTCTACTGGAGTTTGCTTAAAGAGGTTCGAACAAAGACGCCATAATACCAACGATCTATAATCGATATAGTTATGGCGACTCTCCGTGAAACGGCATCTATTTTTTCAGTGCAATCCTTGATTAATATTCTATTCACACTACCCACTATCAATCACGTTAATTTTACTCTTTTTGATTGGTCTTCTGGCACCAATGTTCTTGTTAGGCACCGCTGTAAGGTTTGAGCCATCGATAAATAGGTACCTACTGCGATTTTATTAATCTACAGGGTCAAGCTAGCATGACTTTGTAACGAACTTATCACATTTCCCATCAATTATTTATGACTCGGCAATCAACCACGAGATATAGTAAACAGGGGGAATATTTGGGCGATGGACTCGGAATTTAAATATGAAAAAAGTTCTTTCTCAATACTGGAAGTTCTATTGCCTAGTATATTATGACAAGCATTCAACAGATCTTGACCACTAACCCGATGGCCGAAATCTATAGAGAGTTAAGTCATGTGGGTCGTGAATTAAAGCAGTTTAAAAAATACGTGTGGAAACTGCAGCGGGATAATCATTTTTGGTGGAGCTGAGGGGATNNTCTCCCGAATGAGCTACAGCCCCGCTAAAGATTTATTATAGCAATATACCTGACTTCACGGCAATTAATTATGTTGGAATATCTGAAACACCTGCTAATTTCAGGATTTCGACACAAATGTTTAGAATTTAGATATTAGTTTTTAATGCCTATCTGTTTATGCCTGGTGTGTTCTGCCGCAACGCGGGCATTTAATTACTCCACCTTGCATCGAAGGCGGTACTTTTAATTTTGCGCCGCACTCACACTGGATAGTCTTGTAATCGTTCATGCGGTACATCATGTCGTTTACTTCACGCGTGCGGGTCATTTTGTCATCCACCGGTGCCGCCGTTTCTACCGGGCCTTCCGCTACTGCCGCGCGTAAACCGACTGCGCCGACCGCTGCCGCTGTATTATCGGAAATAATGCCGCTATTGGTATTCTTGATAGTACGGTACGCCTGGTCGTAATTAGAGTAGGCAGCCCCACCGCCCATCGCACGTAAAATACGGATTCTTTCCTGGATCGGCGGATGAGTGCTCGTCCAATCATTGACGCTCACATTCTTATTGCGGAAAGGATTAGCAATATACATCGGCGCAGTGGCCTGTGTGGCCGATTTCACGGGGATCGAGGATTGCGCCAGTTTTTCCAACGCAGATGCCAATCCTTCCGGATATCTGGTATATAAGGCCGAAGAAGCATCCGCCAGGTATTCACGTTTACGGGAAATAGCGAAATATATTAACTGCGCAAAAATAGGAGCGAGTATCATTAACAGTATGGCAATAATAAAAATTATTATCGCTCCGCCGCCACCGCCGTTACTATTCCGTGAGCTGCGCCGGTTTCCACCGCCACCGGCAATCGCGCCGAACATCATCACCCGTGAAGCATAAAATGAGAGGATAACAATAGTGCCCAACAGTACCCCGCACATGGACATCAATAGAACGTCGCGGTTTTTGATATGCGAGATCTCATGCCCGATAACGCCCTGCAATTCATCCCGGTTGAGTTTTTGCAATAAACCGGAAGTAATGGCCACCGAGGCATGATTGACATCTCTTCCGGTAGCAAAAGCATTGAGTGCCGGGTCATCGATAATATAGACATCCGGCATCTTTTCTAAACCGGAGGCGATTTTCATCTCTTCTACCACGTTATAAAGACGCGGATGATCTGACGGTTGAATCTTTTTAGCGCCAGCCACTCCCAATAAAATACTGTCGCCCTGAAAATAGGCGATAAGGCTCATGAAGCCCCACACAATTAGCGCAATAACCAGACCGGCTATTGCATTACCAGCAAAAACCATGCCGATAATCCAGCCAATGAGCACTAATAATGCGCCCATCAGTATTACCAGAATGATTGACCTTACGCGGTTTGCTCTAATCTGTTCCCACATAATCTCTTACCATTACAATTCCGAGTCCCTCGTGAGAAGGACTCGGAATTATTAACGATGTCACCCTTTTACAAAACTAGAAACTGACTTTGGGAGCCTTTTTCTCTGCGTCACTTTCGGTCGCTTGCAGGAATGCCTGCTCTTTGTTGAAGCCAAACATACCGGCGACGATGTTGGACGGGAACTGCTGTGTTTTATTATTGTACTGCAGCACCTGGTCGTTGTAAGCCTGGCGGGAGAAACTTATCTTGTTTTCTGTAGAAGTAAGCTCTTCCTGTAAAGCCAGGAAATTCTGGTTAGCTTTTAGATCAGGATATTTTTCAACAACTACCATCAAACGGCTCAATGCGCCAGTCAGTTCGCCTTCTGCGGCGGAACGTGCGGCGATATCACCGGATGTCGAGGCTGTTTGCGCTGCTGTGCGGGCTTTGGTGACCGCTTCCAGCGTGTCACGTTCGAAGTTCTTGTACCCCTTGACCGTTTCTACCAGGTTGGGAATAAGGTCATAACGTCTTTTTAACTGAACGTCAATCTGCGCCCAGGCATTCTTGACGACATTACGCGCGTTGACCAATCCATTGTAAGTTCCAGCCAGGAAAATAATAATGATTACCACGATACCGAGTATCACCCAGATAAGCCACATAATTACACCTCCATTCATATTTATTATAACGAATCAGCAAAATAAAAGTCTGGAGCGGGTATCAACCGCCGAAAACGTCCTTTAAAAAGCCCATTATCTCAGATTCGGTTTCCTTTTTCCCTGTCGCCTTGGCCGAGATAATCTTGATTAAATCCGCAACCTCTCCGCCGTCAAACCAGAGGCCGTCATGCCGTATACAGGCGTCGATCATCACACCTTTCTCGCCGCCGATGACAACTTTCTTCATGTTAATGGTACAAATTGGACACCGCCGCTTCTTTTCAGAGGTTCGCGCTTCCGGCAATTTCAGCACATCCCCCAGTGTTTGTTTCGCTTCCTTCAAACCGCCGGCCTCCAGCAAAAGCTCCAATTCCCCGGCATCAAACCAGACGCCTTTACAGGAATGACAGTAGTCGAGTTCAATTTGTTTGTACTCCACCACGAACATATCCTTTTTACAGACGGGACAAATCATTCTGTCACCTCTACTTGCCTCAACCTAGATTGTAGGTTCAATAGAACATAATGTCAAGAACCCATTAGTATAGTATTTGTACTGGTCAACAGGCTTAAGTTTTCTCGCTGTCTATGTTATAATGACTAACGTACCACATTGTGAAATATTTTATTAGGGAGAGCATCCCAATTCCTTCGTGAAGATCGGGGTTCGATTCTCCTCAACTATTTAATGTTGGGGCTGTAGCTTAGCTGGGAAAGCGTCGCGTTCGCATCGCGGAGACCAGGGGTTCGAATCCCCTCAGCTCCACCATCGTGCCCTGTAGACAGAACTGATAATTTCTCTTCAAGCACACCTTTGGGTAACATCGGCATCGTGTAAG
>PMMG01000121.1:34933-71721 GCA_003162335.1 Dehalococcoidia bacterium | reverse complement strand
GTTAAGTCTACTTCGTCAGCTTCCGGCAAGACTGCCACGGTGGCGGTCGAAGTATGGATTCGGCCGGATGATTCAGTAATCGGCACACGCTGCACTCGGTGGACGCCCCTTTCGTATTTTAAACGGCTGAAAACACCTTTGCCGCTGATTTCCAGGATGATTTCTTTGTAACCGTTGCCGACGCTTTCGCTGGAGTTGATAATATCCACATTCCACTTCCTGGTCTGAGCGTATCGGCTGTACATGCGGAATAGTTCGGCAGCAAAAATCGAGGCCTCGTCACCGCCCGCGCCCGCCCGGATTTCCATGATAATGTTTTTCTCATCGTTGGGGTCTTTGGGCAATAACGCCAGCTTCAGCTCTTCCTGTAAGCGGTTCTGTTTATCTTCCAGCTGGCGCGCTTCTTCTTTGACCATCGCCAGCATTTCCGCGTCGAGCTTCTCAGCCTGCATTGTCCGCGTATCTTCCAGCGATTTCACGGTGGCTCTGTATTCCTGATAAAGATTGACGATGGCGTCCANNGAAGATTTTTCCTGCGCCAGCTTCGTCATTTGTACGTGGTCAATGGCAATTTCAGGATTGCTCATCTGGGCCACGATCTCTTCATATCTTTTATTGATCTGTTCGAGTTTTTCCCACATTTCTATCACCTAACATAAAAATTATATCACAGTGAGCGTGGGATTGAGAAAAATAGACATAACCGATTGTTTTAGCATCTCATATTTGATACGGGATCCATATTAATCGCTGGATTCCCGCCTTCGCGGGAATGACAATTTACTCTTTTACCGTCTCGCCGGGCATGACGCGAGTGCCTTTCTTGAGTTTGGCGCGATCATTGATGGTGACATGGTCACCAAGGACTGCNNCTCTTGATCACCGTTCTCTGCCCGACGGCCGTATTGTGCCAGAGCACCGAGTCGGTAATTTTAACGTCTTGCCCGATACTGCATTTCGCGCCGATGACTACCGGGCCAGTGAACTTCACGCCGTTTTCAATCTTGCAATTGTCACCAATAATGACCTTGCCTTTGTATTTGACCGACGGATGGATTTTGCACCTTTTCCCGATCATCACATCGGTTTCAAAGATATAGCCTTCGTGTTTGCCGCTAAGCAGATCGCGGTGCAACTGCAGGTATTTTTCGGGTGTGCCGGTATCCATCCAGTAATTTTCGGTGGGATAAGCGTAAACCGGCAAGCCATCCGTCAGCATTTGCGGAAAGACCTGCCGTTCAAAACTGAATTGGGTGTCCGGCGGTATGCGCTGCAATACATCCGGCTCCAGCACATAAGTACCGGCGTTGATCATATTGGTGGTGACATCTTCCGCTTTCGGCTTTTCCGTAAAACGTGTGACCTTGTTGCGCTTGTCGGTTTCCACCACGCCGTAAATCGTCGGGTCTTCAACAGGAGTAAGAATCAGGGTGACTTTAGCTTTGTGCTTGCGATGGAATTTGAGCATGGCGGTGAAATCACGGTTTTGGAAAACATCGCCGTTTAAAACAAAAAAGGTGCAATTCAGAAAATCCTCGACGTTCTTGACAGCGCCCGCGGTGCCCATCGGGGATTCTTCCATCACGTAGTACAACTTCACGCCAAATTTGCTGCCGTCGCCGAAATAGGCCCGCATCGAGGCTGCCAGGTAATGCTGGGCCATCACGATTTCCGTAATATTATGTTCTTTAAGGTTGCGGATGACGTGCTCCAGGAACGGCAGATTCAAAACCGGCACCATCGGCTTGGGGGTGTTGTAGGTGAGGGGTCGTAAGCGCGTGCCCTGCCCGCCCACCAGGATGACGGCTTTAAGCATATTGTTTTCGGGCTTACATTCTGCGCAATTTTCCTGACAGCAAGCACTTTCTTCCATCTTCATGATCCTTCTGGTTTTAACTTTGATTTTTAATAATCATACAGTGCAGGGAAATTGGAATCAAGTATATAGCACTAATAAATTAATTAAACACCAATTAAACAACCTGATTCACTAATTTTACCAAGTTGCCGTTTATTGAAGAGGTTGTCTGTCAAACAAATATGGTATCTGATATGATATTATAGTTATGATTGAATTTATGAAGACAACATTAAAACAAATTTCTATATCATTGGCATCAATTGCCGTATTTATCGCGGTCTGCGGCTGCCAGCCCCAACCGACATTACAAACAACGGCTGCTATGCCAAATTGGTATATCAGAGAATATTCCGGTTTGGTAGGCATCACCAACAGCCCCGGCGGCAACCTGTGGTTTACAGAATTCAACGGCGTAGGGAAAATCACCCTTCTGCCGGAAATTCACGTCAACTTCTACCACGTCCCGAACATCGATGCTTCCCCCAGCGGCATCACTGCCGGCCCGGACGGCGATATCTGGTTTACGGAACGGGAAGGAAACAAAATCGGGAAAGTATCCTCCGCCACGGGTATAATTACGACCTACGCCATTCCTTCTGCAAAAGCCGGTGTATGCGGTATTACGGCAGGCCCGGATGGTAATATCTGGTTCACCGAATATAATACGAGTAAGATTGGAAAAATCTCTACGGCTGGTCAAATAATGGAATACCGGGTTGCCAATGCTAAAGCTCGCCCGAATACCATTACTGCCGGAGATGACGGTAACCTGTGGTTTAGTGAGGAAGGCGCCAATAAAATCGGAAAAATTTCTCCGACAACGGGCCTCATCACAGAATACAGTACACCCACAACACTCACAATCACCAGCGGCATTACTGCCGGGCCTGATGGTACCATCTGGTTCACCGAGCCCTCCGGCAATAAAATCGGGAAAATATCCCTGTCAAGCTACGTAATCACAGAATATAATATTCCCACACTTGACGCCGTAATTGACGGCATTACCGCGGGTAGTGATGGTAAATTATGGTTTACAGAATATAACGGGAACAAAATCGGCAGTATTTCTTCGATTACCGGTAGTATTGTCGAATATGCGGTTCCGACTAAAAACAGCGCACCTCATGATATTGTTAGCGGGCCGGATGGAAATCTCTGGTTCACCGAAGTAAACGGTGAAAAAATCGGCCGCATTTCGCCATCGGATGGCGTGATTACGGAAGATATCCACGGATAGCTGATAATTCCAAGATAAGCAAAACAAAATCGCCTGCCGTATCGGCAGGCGATTTATTTACAGAATCAACTATTAAAGCTAACCTACTCGATTTCCTGCCCTTCCGGCGGCAGGATAAAATAGGGCTTAGCGGCCGGTTGTTTCTTTTCTTTACCGGCGGTGACGGCGATCCACTGCGAGGTGATATTCCGCGCGTCTTCGGAGGCCAGGAACATGACCGTGTTGGCGATGTCCTTATCAGTAACCTCTCGGTGGAAAAACTGGCCGTCGAGGCGTTTCTGGAATTCTTCATCAGGGTCTTTACCGGGGAAGCGGAGGGACAACGCGTTGCGCAGCATCGGAGTGAGCACTGCGCCTGGACACACCGCATTGACATTGATATAGTAGTGCGAGACTTCGGCGGCTAATGACTCGGTCAGACCGAGCACGCCGTATTTTGAAGCGGAATAGGCGGTGTAATTAGGCTCGGCGTAGAGTCCGGCGCCGGAGGAGATATTGATGATCTTGCCGTAATTCCGGCGCGCCATGTGCGGTACCACATATTTGCAGCAGTAAATGCACCCTTTCAGGTTCACATCGATAATGGCATTAATTGACTCTTCCGGAGTGTAAATAATAGGCGAATTCAGGATAATGCCGGCATTATTCACCAGAATATCGATCTGACCGAATTCCGCAATAGCCNNGGCCCAGCGCTTTGATCTCGGCCACGACTTTGTCCATATCGACATTGGTGATTTTACCGGTGGCGGCATCCTTTCTCCCCTTGGAGACGCAAACCACATCGGCGCCTTCTTTGGCAAATTCCACCGCCGCGCAGGCACCCATACCACGAGCCGCCCCGGTGATAAATACAACTTTTCCGCTGAATCTCATTGAATCCTCCTTAAATACGTTTCAAAGTGTCTTATTCGCTATCGAACTAACACCATGCTTTTCATGAGGACATTGTATATATCCCGCTGCCGGTTGTCAAATGGGAAGCAGTCAGCGTTCAGCTATCAGCTTTCGGCTTGTCATTGTCGGGCTTGACCCGACAATCAAGGTAAATCGGCAGTTTTTGAATATATCTGTTAAAACATTAGCCGTTATGATATTCGATTCTTGAAACTTGTCTATTGATTATTACCTAGAGAAGTTGACATTTCCGGCTGCTTTTTATATTATTTAACCAATATATCTTCAGGTTTGCATCGTTCTAATCAAGTTGTTTTAATTCGGTCTGGTGAAATCAGGACCGATTTTTTGTACCTTGTAGAAGCAATGCGGATTTTGGTGCCATAAGACTGAGCCAGGGCAAGGAGAATTTCCCTATTCGCGTAACCAATCGCAGTCTACTGTCTTCAACCAGGCTCGTATCGTTACGTCAATATTATTCGGTTTGTATGATTTAAGGAGGAGCGGAAATGAATGACGGAGCGCTTGCCGGATTAAAAGTTCTTGAATACGGTGATTTTATTTCGGCGCCCTATTGCGGAAAACTATTGGCGGATCTGGGAGCCGATGTCATCAAAGTGGAACCCCCCACCGGCGACAGCGCCAGGCAGCGCGGACCTTTCCCCAAAGATATTCCCCACCCGGAAAAAAGCGGTCTCTTTTTGTACCTAAATGCCAATAAGCGTGGCATCACCCTGGACATGAAAAATGCCGCCGGGAAAAAAGCCTTTTACGAACTGGCCAAATGGGCCGAGGTATTTATCGAGAATTATACGCCGAAGGAAGCGAAAAAACTCGGCATCGATTACAAGACACTGCACAGGATCAATCCGGCGCTGGTTGTAACCTCAATCACTTATTTCGGGCAGACCGGCCCTTACAGTGATTATAAAGGCACAGACCTGATCGGTGTCAATATGAGCGGCGAGGCTTTTGCCAACCCGGCTTATGAAGTCTACAATACCGACCATAATCCCCCATTGAAACTGCCGGGACACGCCGGTGATTTCCTGGGCGGCTTGAACGGCGCGATGTGCGCGATGTCTGCGGTATTCATGCAACAGGCCACCGGAATAGGGCAGCACGTCGATCTTTCCATCCAGGAAGCCCTGGCGGCGATGGTCTGTCATGAAGTGGGCGATTATTACGATGCCGATGTGCGTTATCTGCGCAACCGGGAAGACCGCTGGGAACATTCGCCGAAATTGGCCTGCAAGGACGGCTATATCATGATGAATATCCCCGATCAATTCTGGGCGCCTTTGATGGATATGCTCGGCAACCCGGAGTGGTCAAAGGAAGAAAAATACCAGACCGCGGTGGGACGCCATTTCAACCTGCGTGATTCCCAGCCCCATGTCATTGAGTGGATGAAACATCATTCCGTCTATGAAGTGGAAAAACTGGCCAAAGAAAAACGTCTGCCTTTCTCGATAGTCCGCACCATGAAAGAGGTAGCCGCCGATAAACTGTTCGTGGAAAGAAACTACTACGTCGATGTCGATCATAAAATAGCCGGCAAGATCCGGTTCCCGGGCGCGCCTTGTAAATTCTCTGCCACACCGGGTAAAATCAGGCACGCGGCCCCGCTGCTGGGAGAGCACAATTCCGAGGTTTTCGAAAAGATACTGGGCTATTCCCCGGAAAAACTCGTCAAGATGCAACAAGCCGGTGCAATCTAAATGATAGTCAGGAAGGAGAAAAAATGAAGAAACTCCCCTTATCGAATATAAAAGTCCTCGATTTTACCCAGGTCAGAATGGGGCCGCAGATGACACAGTGGCTGGCGGTGATGGGCGCGGATGTCCTGCGCGTGGAAACCAAGTTGCGTCCCGTTCCTTTCCAGGATGTCGGCAGACCCGGCAGGCTGGCCGAACCGGTGAAATACCGGATCGGGTATTTTGCCTCTTTGAACTACAGCAAGAAAAGTATTACCCTGAACATGAAAAAACCTGAAGCAATCGAGCTGGTGAAAAAACTGCTCAAGCACATCGATGTCGTAACTGAAAATTTCAGCACCGGCGTGCTGGACCGCTGGGGACTTTCATACGAGGAAATGAAGAAGATAAAACCGGATATTATCGTCTGCTCGGCTTCGGGCTTCGGACGAACCGGCTACATGAAAGACGCGCCCGCTTACGCTCCGATCATCGGAGCCTACAGCGGATTCTGCTACGATAACGGTTATCCGGACGGCGAACCGGCGGAACCGGGCTGCCGCGGCTGGACAGATTCCATCACCGCCGAGCAGGGTGTATTTGCCATTTTAGCGGCGCTCTATCACCGCAATAAGACCGGCGAAGGGCAGTATCTGGACCTCTCGATGACAGAATCGGAAATTGCGCTGTCCCCCGAATCGGCGCTGGAGTATTTCATCAACGGCCGCATACGTCCGCGTCAGGGCAACGCAGACCCGATCATCGCGCCGCACAACTGCTTCCGTTGCAAAGGCAAAGACACCTGGGTGGCGATCGCCTGCGGCAGCGATGAAGACTGGGCCGGTTTGTGCAAAGCGATGGGCAAACCAAAATGGACGAAAGATGCCAAATTCGCAGACGCGGTTAGCCGCTGGGAAAACCGGGACGAAATGGATAGATTGATCGAAATCTGGACAACCCAACACGACCATTATGAAGCGATGGCACTGCTGCAGAAAGCGGGTGTCCCTGCCGGAGCGTCGCTCAATATCGAAGAACTGGCCGAAGACCCTCATTTGAAAGAACGCGGGTTCCTGGTGGAACTGGAATACCCGGACAAGAGCACCATCCACCGCCTGGCCTTGCCGTTCAATCTAAGCGAATCCGGCCGGGGCTATTTCGAGCATCCGCCGGCACCCGGCGAGCACAACAATTACATTTATAAAGAACTAATGGGAATGTCCGAAGAAGAGATCAAACAACTGGAAGCGGAACAGGTAATTTACTAAAAGAGTTGTGAGTTTCCCGTTATCAGTTCTGAATTCTAAGTTTGAGTCAGAGTGGGCAGAGCGCAGATTCTGCCCACTCTTTTTTATTAAATCCCAAAATTATTCAAAAATCCTGATTGAAAATGTCTTTCTAGTTATGCTACGTTAAAGGCGGCAGAAAACGGCGATCTGCATAAACAAAAACGGGGGGAAGGAAATGATACAGACTTTACCTTTTGGCAGGACCGGTCATTTAAGCACCCGGGTATTATTTGGTGGAGCGGCGTTATCTCGCGCGACGCAAGCTGAAACCGATAAAGCAATGGAAACAATTATGAAGTATGGGGTCAACCATATTGACACTTCCGCTTCTTACGGCGAATCTGAAGTCCGGCTTGGTCCCTGGATGAAAAAATACCGCGGCCAGTTTTTCCTGGCGACAAAAACCGACGGTCGAACATACCAGGAGGCTAAAGACTCTATCCAGAAATCGCTTGAGCATTTGCAAACTGATTACCTGGATATGTTTCAGTTTCATTGTGTGATTGAAGACAGCGAGTTCGAGACAATAATGGGGCCGGGTGGGGCTTTAGAAGCTGCCATTGAAGCTCGCAGACAGGGATTAGTGCGATATATTGGAATTACCAGTCATTCCTTACGCGCGCCGATCATCCATCAAAAAAGTCTGTCGCGTTTTGATTTCGATTCGATCTTGCTCCCCTGGAACTATCAACTCGCATCCAACCCCGAATATGCCGCCAACTTTAAAACGGCGGTAAAAACAGCACAGGCAAAAAATGTCGCGGTGCAGATCATCAAGACCGCCTCACGACGTTGGTGGATTGACAAAAATCAGCGTTGGTCAACTACCTGGTATGAGCCCTATAACGACCAAAAATCAATGGATCTGGCGATCCACTGGGCACTTTCTACTCCGGGAGTGTTTATCAATTCTCTCGGCGATGTAAGTTTGCTGCCAATGATGCTAGACGCCGCCAGCCGATATGAAAAAGCTCCCACTGATGCACAAATGCAGGAACTGATGCGGACGCAAGACGCGAAACCGCTGTGGGTTTAATTTTAAACGCTTACCGTTGACTCCAACGGCGCCAGTCTGGCAATATAATATTCACCTGAATGCTGCCTTTTAAACAAAGTTGATTGGTGTAAACTTATGAAACTGGAAAAGGTGAAAATGAAAAAGTCGGAGAAGAAATTGGGAAGGAATAAAGTCTTATTATTGTGGGCAGCTTTTATGCTAATTGCCCTTCTTACGGCCTGTTCGTCTGCACCAATTACATCCCCTTCAAAAACTACTTCTGCCACTACTCTTTCATCCACTCCTACCAATCAGCAACCGATCGAAGTCGTTTCTTTGATCGGGCCTTTGCCGCCGGTGAATCCCGGAGGGCCAAACGTCGAGATAATATTGAAAAATATATCCACTGAACCGATAGTTACTTTAAACGTTACGCTTGAATTGAATAAACCTTTTAATTTCGTTTTCGATGTTTCATTACCTGTGCCTGTATTGCCCGGTAAAACGATCAGTACCGAACAAACCCTTATAAGCGGAGGATTTAGTGAAAGCACTCTATATCCTTTAAGAATAAGCGGCACGTTCCGAAATGGCTCGACATTCGATTACGTAAAACAGATTCAGATTATGCCTTCTCCGACAAAAAGTTAAACCCAGTCTGTACTTTTAAAAATAATTATGTCTCAATAAAGAAGCACGATCTAGAGAGCTCCATCGGACTTATTAGTGTTATTGACGCCAGCGTTTTAAATAATTCAAACCAGACAGAGCGGCAATAGTTCTTAACGGAGGCTCGCGATGAAGATTATTGATATCAGACCGATCATTATTAGAATGCCGTTTGCCAAAGCAGGCCTCCCGGCCTTTGCGCCTGCCCCAAGTCTGATAATAATCGTGGAGGTGACTACGGATGAGGGCATTACAGGCATCGGGCAATCTTTTACCACCTTGTCCTCTAACAGCGCCGCGACATTAGCCAAATGCATCGAAACCATGATCAAACCGAAGGTCGTCGGTAAAGACCCGCTGGCAATCTCTGGTCTCTGGAACGAACTGTTTTATGCATTCTATTCGGTCGGGCGTTCGGGCATTACGATTGCAGCCATGAGCGGATTGGAGATCGCCCTCTGGGATATCAAAGGTAAAGCCCTGAATACTCCGGTCTACCAACTGCTGGGCGGCTGCGCTCATGACAAAATCAGCGCATTTGCCAGTCTCTCGCAGTTCAACACTCCGGCCGAAGCCGCGAAAGCCGCGGAGTTTGCCGCCAAACAGGGATTTACCGCGCTCAAATTACATCTGGGCGATGTCGAAACCCTGGCCGCTGTACGCAAAGCAGTTGGTGATAAATTTGATGTGATGGTTGATCTGACCGCGAATTGCCGCTGGGATCCAGCCACCGCTGTTAGAAAGGGATTGGAGTTTGCGCAATACAATCCTTACTGGTACGAACAGGCGGTATTCCCGCATGATGACTACGACGGGCTGGCATTCGTAAAAACCAAATTAAATATTCCGCTTGCCACCGGGGAAGATGAGTATACCGCCGTTGGATTCAGACCTTTGATTGAAAAAAGAGCCGTAGATTACCTGCAACCCAGCATCGTTAAGATCGGCGGAATACTGCAGGAGAAAAAAGTATTCACCATGGCAGAGGTTGCTAACCTCAAAGTAGCGCCCAACTGCTGGTCGACCGGACCGGCGCTGGCAGCAACTCTACAAGTATGTTTCTCCGAACCTGCCGCTTTTATTATCGAGACGCCGGTTGACCTGCCGGAAGCGCCGATTTTAACGAAACCATTCGCTGCGATGGAGAACGGTTACTGGCAGCTACCGCAAAGTCCGGGACTGGGCATTGAATTTGATGAGAAAGCGCTGGCGAAATATATTATTAAATAGGCCACAGCGCAGATAGTGCTTAGAATTAACGCTTCTAAATTAGCTGGTATCTGGAGAGCTGGAAAAGAATGGAAATTTTCATTCTCCTTTAGTTCCTCCCGTTGGGAAAATGGTACGGGACATTGCCCATGAGAAGGAGGAAGATGGCCATTACCCCTCATTGTTATTAAGGTTTACAGTTTTCGCTCTTCATTCCCTATTTTCGTAATGATATTCCTCAGTGAAAACATGCTCCATAAAATTGTGATCAATAACCGTTTTTATGCGTTTTTACGCTCGATTTCGGGGATTTTCAGAAAGATTAATCACCTTCTTTGTGATTCCCGAAGGTTATCCTGTTCGGAGTTTCTTTGACATTTATTGTAACTTTTAATATTATTGAACTACTAACCCCCGGGTTACTCTTGAACATTTTTACTTGTAACATTTGCGTTTAATTCGTTATCGAAGTGAAAAACTTCAGCCTTTGAGTTGATTGAAATTACCTTGACCCCATGGCACAAGGAAGGAAAACAATATGCGGTGGCAGGACGATTATAAGAAGAAGCTCGTATCGGCAGCGGAAGCAGCAAAAGCAGTCAAATCAGGTGACATGGTTGTCATCCCCTACCGGACCAATACCAGAGTTATCCCCCAGGCAATCGCCGACCGTAAAAATGAGCTGCGTGATGTCAGCATCATGGTCGGCAGCCCCCGTATCGACCCGGCGATTTTTGCCGGTGCCAAAGAATCCTTCAATGTGATCGTGCCGGATGAAGTGAACGCTACCGTCGGCAATTTTGTGCCTTCACTTTTCAGCCTCAGCTTCAAAGCCCTAGATGAAAAACGCGAGGGCGCTTACAGAGACGTCGATGTAGCAGTGGTGGCGGTCTCTCCCCCGGATAAGGACGGCGTGTGCTGCTTCGGGCATTCGCTGTTCCACCAGAAAGGCTACGCCAAAAGAGCAAAGAAAGTCCTAGCCGAGGTTAACCGCAAACTAATCAGAACCGGCGGCGACAGTTCCATCCACGTTTCGGAAATCGATTATTTTGTAGAGCATGATACACCGGTGGCCGAAGTTTCAGGCAAGGGCGACCATTTCCCCGAATTCGATTCCGCCAAAGCTATATCCGGGTACATCGAGACAATAGTCAAAGACGGCGATATCATCAGCCTCGGAGCAGGCGTCGCGGTGGAAACACTGCCCCACCTGGGTTGCTTCGATAAAAAACACGATCTGGGCTATTGGGCAGGAGGCTCACGTTACGGCGTCATCAAGCTGGCCAAAGCCGGCATCATGACCGGCAAGTACAATAACCTGTTTCCCGGCAAGATCATTGCGAGCGGTTTCTACGGTGATGAAGAAGACATCGCCTACATGGATAATAACCCGTTGTTCGCGGTCTACGGCTACGAGTATGTCAACAACCCCGTTGTCTGCGCCCAGATCAACAACTTTGTGGCGATCAACAGCGTTGCTGCCATCGACCTGACCGGACAATGGACAGTGGGCGTCACAAATACCTACGGCGCCTATTTCCCGGTTGGCGGCGTTTTATCAAAAGGCGGCTGCTCAATTTTGGCGACACCATCGACATCGAAGGGCGGCACCGTTTCCCGCATCGTCACGCGGTTCGGTCCAGGCGCAGCCGTTACTTTGCCTGCAGCTTTCGGCGACTACGTGGTGACCGAATACGGCATCGCTAAACTTTTCGGTAAAAGTTTAAAGCAGCGCGCACAGGAATTGATCGCGGTGGCGCACCCGAATTTCCGCGCCGATCTGAAAAAAGAAGCCGAAAAACTGTATCCCTAACTTTTATATTGAAGTAAATTCCGCGCTAATGCGGAACATTAATAAAACACGCCGTTTTACGTACCGGATAGAACCAAGCGGAGCAAATTTAACAGGAGGAAGACATGGCAGGACCTTTGGCTGGCGTAAAAGTTTTAGATTTCACATTTTATTTACCCGGACCCTTTTGTGTATTTATTCTGACGGATCTGGGTGCGGACACGATTAAAGTGGAACGGGTCACNNAAAAGCAAAGAAGGCAAAGAAATCTATCTTAAGCTGGCCGCCAAGTCTGACGTCGTCGTGGCGGAAGGCCGGCCCGGTATGCCGGAACGGCTCGGCATCGGCTATGAAGATATTAAAAAGCTGAACCCGAAAATTATTTACTGCCATATCTCCGGCTTCGGCTACGGCGGTCCGATGGAACAGGTGCCCGGCTTCGACCCGAACTATGTGGCTTTAGGCGCGGTGCAGGGCCAGATCGGCTACGGTACCGACGGCATCCATGTCCCCACCACCGAATCCATCGCCATCGGCGATATGTGCGGTGGCAGCCTGCACGGAGCAGTGGCCATTGTATCTGCTCTCTACGCCCGCGAAAAAACCGGTAAAGGTCAATTCATCGATACCGCCTGCGCCGACGGCGTTGCCTATATCCAGGGTATGCGCCATGCCCCGCTCTGGTATTCACAACACAAGAAAATCCGCCGCGGCAGCAGACTGCCGATGGTTTTTGAATGCAAGGACGGCAAGCATATCATTTTCGCCGTCGCCGGCGAATACTGGGAAAAGTTATGCCGCGCGGTAGGTCTGGAAAAATTCATTTCCTACGTGCAGGACATTCAGGCATTCGGGCTGGAGGATTATATGCCCGATCCCGTCGAAACTCGCCGGAAACAACGTGAGGCAGTGACCGCTTTAACCAGTATTTTCCTGGGCAAAACCCGCGCAGAGTGGATGCCGATCCTGATGAAAGCCGATACCTGCGTCACACCGGTTAATGAAATCGACGAACTGTTCGACGACCCGCAGATTATCGCCCGCAAGATGGTGCTGGATATCGATCATCCCACGCTGGGCAAGGTCAAACAGGTCGGTATTCCCTTCAAAATGTCCGAGACGCAGCCGGAATTCCGCCACCTCGGCCCACTCACCGGTGAAAACACCGAAGATATTTTACTGGAGTTAGGCTATACCAAGGCCAATATCAAGAAAATGAAAGATGCCGGACAGATTAATTTCGCCAGAGAATAAGGATTTTCCGCGGCTTTGCCGCGCTAAACAACATCAACGATAATAGAAATTGCAGTCAACAGGAGGAACATTAAACATGACAGACCAGGCGTTATCAGACGTTAAAGTCGTCGAATGGGGTTCCTTTATTTCTGCACCATTCTGTGCCAAGCTGATGGCAGACATGGGGGCAGAGGTAATAAAAGTCGAACCCCCAGGAACCGGTGATGAAGCGCGCCGGAACGGACCCTTTCCTAAAGACATCCCCGACCAGGAAAAAAGCGGGTTATTCCTGTACCTCAACACAAACAAATACGGCGTGACACTCGACATGACCAAACCGGCAGGCAAAGAAGCCTTCCTCAAATTGATCAAAGACACCGATATTTTTGTGCAAAACCAACCCTATGAGACGGTGAAAAAAGCCGGTCTTGATTTTGAATCGTTAAAGAAGATCAACCCGATGCTGGTGATGGTTTCACTGTCACCTTACGGCCTGACCGGCCCATATAAAGACTGGAAAGCCTATGACCTCAATATCTGCGCCCTAGGCGGTATTACAGCCGCCACCGGTTACCCCGAGCGCGAACCGATCGTCCCGCCGATGTGCCAGGCGCATTTTAACGCCGGTACGCAGGCCGCACTGGTAGCGATGATCTCCCTGTTCAACCGGGACATGACCGGCGAAGGGATCCACATCGACCTTTCGGAAGCGCAATGCTGGGCCACTTTCCACATCGGCCACGGCGCCCAGGCTTTCCTGGACGAAAACGGTATCCGCACCCGCAGCGGCTTCAGAGTCCAGCACCAGGCTTTNNCACGGCAAAGAAGAGATCTATAAACTATGCCAGGATAACGGTGTTCCTGCCGCTCCCGTCCGTACGGTGGAAGACGCGGCGAAAAACGAGCACCTCAAGGTGCGTAAATATTTCGTGGAAGTCGACCATNNGGGCAGCACAATGAAGAGATTTTCAGCAAACTGGGCTACTCCAAAACAGAACTAGCCGCGCTGAAGAAAGGCAAGGTGATCTAAATGGCTAATAAATTACCTTTTGAAGGTATTCGGATTGTAGACTTCGGCTGGGTTTGGGCCGGAACAGTGCTCGGGCACATTATGGCCGACCACGGCGCCGAAGTAATCAAGATTGAATCCAGAAAGAGACTGGACGGCTTACGGCTGGGGCGCGTCTTCGAACTGGGCGATACGCTGGAATTAAACCCGGCTTTCCACAATAACAACAGAAGCAAAATGAGCATCACACTGGACTGGGCTTCTCCGCAAGGCTACGAAATTATCAAAAAGCTTATCCAGAAAGCCGATGTCGTCAACGAGAACTTTTCCGTCGGCACGCTGGAAAAACACGGCCTTGGCTACGAAGATATCAAGAAGATCAAACCCGATATCATCATGTTAAAACTGGCCCCCACCGGTCAGTTCGGCCCCGAATCAAGCATCATGGCTTATGCACCGTTGATGTCCGCGATCGCCGGATTGGACAGTATGCTCGGTTACAAAGGCGACCGTCCGCTGGGCTTCAAACATGCCTACGGCGATGTTATGGCCACTCTCACCGGGGCTTTTGTGCTGATGACCGCGCTGCGCTATAAAAAGAGGACCGGCAAAGGCCAGTACATAGATTTGTCAGAATGCGAAACTACCACCTCACTCATCGGCGAACCGTTTATGGACTATTTCATGAANNAATTATAAGTGCGCCGGTAATGACAAGTGGGTTTCTATCGCCATTAAAACTGAGGACGAATGGAAAGCATTTTGCAAAGCCATCGGCAGTCCTTCCTGGACGAAAGAGGCCAAATTCAAAACATTGGCCGACCGCCTGCAGCACCTGGATGAACTGGATAAAGCAGTCACTTCCTGGACCGTAAATCTCGGCGATTACGAAGCGACCAACATCCTGCAGAAAGCCGGTGTAGCCGCTGCCCCCGTGCTCAATATCGAGGGTGTGTTCTTTGACCCACATTTCCAGGAACGCGGCATTTTCATGAATGTCGACCATCCAGTCGCCGGCGGATTGACGCTCTACGACCTGCCGTGGCAGGCTAGCGGCCTCGGCCGCAAACCGGCCCGCTACGCGCCGCTGCTCGGTGAGAACAACGATTATGTTTTCGGTGAGCTGCTGGGTATGGGCAAAGCGGAAATCGATAAACTGGTGGAAGATAAAGTAATCTATTAACAGACCTGCGTAATAAGCCTGGGCAATTGAAATAGGAGGCAAATCATGGTATTAGGACAAGCACGGATCACCGATGAAGGTGTCGCCAATTTAAAAACGAGAGTCGGTTCTTATTTTAAGGGTGAATATATCTTTGCCCATAATCATATGATGACCAAAGACGGCATTGCCCACTGGTGCGACGGCATCGGTGACTATAGAAATCCTCTCTACCGCGATCCGAATTATGCCGCGAAAACTAAATACGGCACGATCGTCGCACCGCCCTGCTCGCTGAACAGCATCCTGAATGTCAGCGGCATGAGAGTCGGCGGCCTGCCCGGTGTCCATTCTTTCCATTCCGGCTGGGACTGGCTGTGGCTGAAACCGGTGTATTTGAACGATACAATCACCGGCACCTACCGCCCGGTGGATATCGTCGAGAAAAAGAGTGAATTTGCACTGCGCACCGTAATTATTTACGCAGAGGGCATTTACCGAAATCAACGCGATGAAATCGTTGCCCGCTGTATCGGCTGGAGCATCCGCGCCGAGCGCGGCACGGCCAGGGATCAGGGTAAATACAAGGAAATCAAACAATATTGGATCACGCCTGAGATGCAAGCGCAGATCGAAGACATGATGGAGAAAGAAGAAATCCGCGGCGCTAATCCCCGCTACTGGGAAGATGTTAACGTCGGCGATACTACCCAACCGCTGGTTAAAGGCCCGCTCGGCGTCGGTGAAATGATGGCCTGGGCACATTCTATCGGCGGTGGCGGTGAAGTGCACGCTTTTAAAGTCCGCAGTCTACGTAAACACCCGGCCTGGGGCTGGAAAAACCCGGAAACCGGCGCCAGCGAAACCATCGACCAGGTGCATGAGCAGGAAGAAGCAGCCAAGGGCATCGCGATCCCGGCCGCTTATGACGTCGGCGCGCAGCGTAATTCCTGGGTCAGCCAGGGCATCACTAACTGGATGGGTGACGACGGCTTCCTGAAAAATCTCTACTGCGAATACCGCCGCTTCAATGTCTACGGCGATATCCAGTTCATTAAAGCTAAAGTAACGAGGAAATACGAAAAGGACGGCGAGCATCTGGTCGACATGGACGCCTGGGCTGAAAACCAGCGCGGTGAAGTCACCGCCCCCGGCAAAGCCACTGTAGCATTACCAAGCAAGACCGCCAAAAAGGGCAAATAGCCGTCTTTTATAAAATCGAACAATCAGGAGGTAGCAGATACCAATATGTTAATGCCAGATGGGAAAATAACCGCGGAAGGGATCAAGGAACTCAAGAAAAGAATAGGCGTTCCCCTTCGTATTAAAATTTACAATGAAGAAGCGTCCATCGACGCGATCAGACATTTTGCGCACGGTGTCGGCGACACTAATGAGGCCTGGGATAACCCCGGACACGGCTTTATCAGCAGCACCTACGGCTGCATGGTCGCCCCACCCAGTTTCCTGTACAGCGTCGTCTGGCCCAGCGGCATTCTGGCCGGTGGATTACCGGGCGTCCACTCTTTCTTCGGCGGCAATGACTGGGAATTCTTCCATGTCGTCAGGGCTGGAGATAAAATTTCGGCGGAAGCAAAATTAACTGATGTCGTCGAGAAAAACAACAGCAAGGCGGCCGGAAATACTGTCATTCAGTACGTCGAGGTAATTTATAAAAACCAGTACGGAGATATGGTGGCCAAGGCCAAAGGCTGGAGCATCCGCGCGGAACGTTCGGCGTTAAAAGAGAAAGGCAAGTACGCCAACGTCAAGAAACACCGTTTCACCGAACCCGAAATGAAGGCGATTTATGACGCCTATGATAAAGAAGAAGCGCTGGGCGTCAAAATCCGCTACTGGGACGATGTCAAGGTCGGCGATATCCTCACCCCCGTGGCCAAAGGCCCGCTGAACCTGGGCGATATCCAGGGTTATGCGTCAGGCGCGATTCCGCCGCTGGCATACAGCGAACTGCCGCGCTATCTAAAGAAGCACCCTGCGTTCGGGTTCCATCATCCCACCTCGAACCGGCTGGAACCGGTCTCCCGCGTGAATACCGATGATTACGTCGCTGCCGAGATCGGTATAAACGCCGCTTATGATTACGGCGCCGATAGAATCTGCTGGATCGAGCAGTTATTGACTAACTGGATGGGCGATGATGCCTTCCTGAAGAAGTTGTACGTGGAAATCCGTCAGCCGGATATTATCGGCGATGCGACTTTATGCAAAGGCAAAGTCACCAAAAAATATAAGGACGGGGAAGACCACCTGGTAGACTTGGACTGCTGGGCGGAAAACCAGCGCGGCGAGATCACCGCACCGGGCAAAGCCACCATCCGCCTCTTCTCCCGCGAAGTCCCCGGCGGCCATTTGTACCTGTACGAACACCAGATCTAGAAATTATATATTTTGGGGTAATAAAAGAGAGGGTTTTAAAACCCTCTCTTTTTTAATGAATCTTGTATAGACGTGTTCGAACCCTGTTGTCATTTGCCTGGTGATTTTCATTTCGCCCAATGCCCAGTGTTCAGGGATTTTTCAAGTTCTTCTTCCGCAAACCGACTACTAGTGGCAAAGTCTTTCTGCTCTAATTTCACCACATACTAATATCAGAAACCATTAACTGAACCAAGCACACTTTTACTTCGGCAAAAATGAAATAATTAGCAACCAACAGGATGCATTACACTCAGTTTTAACAATTCGTACTACTTTTGATTATATAAATGACAACTAAAGTCCTATACCGCACAATGATTAACGAAGATAGAATAAAGTATATTCATATGAATCTTCACCAACATCAGAGCCAACTAGCAGGTAAGGAGGTTGATAATTGTAGCATGACCGAAGATTTTACTTGCGTAATCGATTCAAAGCAATATTACATTGATCCCGGTTTTGTTATTGACCGCAGTCACAATAAAATCGATATCAATAAGCTGTTGGGAGATATGGTTACTAAAGATGCCTCGGATTTGCATCTCAAATCACCAACCGGTCCGGTATACCGCATTGATGGCGAATTGGATAAACAATCTTGTTTCGAAGTGACTCCTCAAGATGTGGAAAATGTTTTTCGTCAAATCGCTTCCGAAGCTCAACAAACTGTATTTTACGCACATAACGAGGTTGATTTCTCATATTCCATTCCTGGGGTTGCAAGATTCCGGGTCAACGTACATCGCCAAAGGGGTACTTTGAGCATTGTCTTCCGGATGATTCCTTTTAAAATACCGACTATCGATGAATTAGGGTTACCTAGAATATGCAAAGATTTGATCATGAAACCCAGAGGACTGATCGTCGTTACCGGGCCCACAGGCAGTGGCAAATCCTCAACATTGGCTGCAATGGTACAGTACCTCAACAATAATGCTAATAAAAGGATCATTACAATAGAAGATCCGATAGAATTTATTTTTAACGACGAAAAATGCGTCATCTCACAGAGAGAACTCGGTTCTGACACCGATTCTTTTGCTCTCGCCCTCAAACACGCTTTACGCCATGATCCGGATGTAATTATTGTAGGAGAGATGAGAGATCTGGAGACTATGGCAACTGCCGTAGCAGCTGCCGAAACCGGGCATTTAGTATTAGGCACACTGCATACAATAGACGCAGCTCAAACTGTCGACCGTCTTATTGATATTTTCCCTCCAACTCAACAAACGCAAATGAAACTTCAATTCTCTCAATTATTGGAAGCTGTAATATGCCAGACGCTTGTTCCGAAAGCAAAAAGCCGTGGCAGGATCGGAGCATTTGAAATCATGACCGGCAATACGGCAATTCGTAATCTCATTCGTGAAGGCAAAACTCATGAGCTAAATGGAGTCATATTAATGAATCAATACAGCGGCATGCAAACACTGGACATGAGTCTTGCCACTTTAGTTAATCAAGGATTAGTTAGAAAAGAGGACGCATTGCTAAAAACAAGCCACCCGGATTTATTTAGCAAAATGCTTAACAAATTTAATCAATAACTTGCTATTTGAGTATATTGTCCGGCGCACAAATAATATTTGTTGTAGTCCGGACTTAATCTGACACTTCCGATAAATCAATTATGTATAAAGGAAGGATGTCAGTGTTTAACCCACTATGTTCTGTTTCCATGCTAGTGAAAGCGGGTTTCTAATCACTTTCTGGATCCCGATTTTCATCAGGATGGGAATCAGAGATATTTGGTAGAAAAAAGAGAGGGCTTGCAAGCCNNCGCCAGACTATTGGATTCTGGCCTTCGCCAGAATGGATAGAAAATTTATTACAAACTCTAATCCAGATCCAGCAATTTCGCCGGATTGATCTTGGCCATTAATTCGATCTCTTTCGGGGAAATACCGTTCTTGTACATCAGGGCGATGAACATTCTCATACCTTCGGCCGGCGGCGGATTATAATATTGCCCCAGATCAGAACCCATGATGCAGTGCTCGGCGCCGATTATTTTTATCGCATCCATCATCGGTTTTGGGTCGTTACGGAAATCAGTGGGCATAAACCCGACGTAGCAGTGCTCGATGTAGGCACCCATTTGCCCCAGCTGTTTCAATTCATCCAGCGTAAACCGGATGCTGCCGTTAGTCCACAACCCGTGCGTCACAATCAGCTTGTTGATCCCCATCGCCTGTGCCGCTTCAAACAGCGCGAAGGTCTCCTTCGGGGACATGTGGCCGTTCGCCAGCACCATATTGTATTTCTTGACGATCGCTAAAATCCTGGCAACTTCAGGCACCAATTTGTTATCCGCAGTCAGAATGGAATAGCCTTCACCTTCCAGGGTGACACCCGGTAATCTGCGCATGTTGGCGCGGGAGTTCGTCGAGGAATGGGTGGGCATCCAGACCACCTTCGTGCCAAACTTGGCCAGCGGTTCCAGCGCGTGGAAATTCAGTCCTCCGATCTCATGGTCCAAGCACACACTGCCGAAGACCTTAACCTCCGGGACTAATTTGCCGATAATTTCCGCCATAGGCATCGTGGGGAAGTAGGTGCTCTTCAGCACAACGGCGCGCATCCCCATCTGGGCTGCTAATTTTACAGTCTCGTAAGCATCCATGCGTCCCTCGATCAAAGCATCCGGGGCATGATGGCAGTGCATATCAATTGAACCACGCACTAAATCATCGATTATCATATCTCTCCTTTAAAACTCCTGCTTTAAAATTCCGATTTGTAGATTCCTCATCAGTGATATTTTTCATCTTGTTCTAACGGCAACCTTGCTGCCAATACTAACATAATTCGTGTCTGACGGTCAATTTTATTCGAAGTATCATCCTGATCTGACTGCCATTGCGCTTTCGTCTTACCCATCCACCATACTCGTCATCGAATTAAACAGCGAATTCCATATCAAAAACCCCTCTGACAGGCGTGCGGCCTCTCATGTTCTTGAAACAAAAAAGAGCACTGTGCTATCATTGAAGAAACGATTCTGAGGTCTTTAAGTAAACCGTTCTGCAGGGTCTACCCCTTATTAATCAAATCTAATAATGTTGGCGGAAGGAGTTTTTTAGTATGCCAGAATTTACCAAGCTTTTTACACCCGGGAAAATGGGAAAAGTCGAAATTAAAAACAGGATCATCTTCGCCCCTTGCGGCACGCATTATTCCACGCACTACGGGTATATCTCCCAGCAGCAGCTGGATTATTATTCCGAGCGCGGGCGCGGCGGCGCTGGTCTATTAATTATAGAAGGCGCCAGCTGCCGTAAACGCGGTAAGCCGGGACGTATCCTGGTCAACGATGATAAGTTTATCCCAGGCATGAAAAAACTGGCGGATGCCGTGCATGAGGCCGGTGCCAAAGTCGTTATGCAGATGAGCAGCCACCAGGGCAGCATGGATGAAGTTGACTCGGCTTCTCCTTCGGGCCTGCCGCATCCGTTCGCCGGCTGGTCTACCTCCATCCCCAAGAAAACCAGAATGATCACCGTAGCCGACCTGGAAGAACTAGCCGTGGAATACGGCGAAGCCGCTCGCAGGATCATGCTGGCCGGATTTGACGGCGTGGTAATTCACGGCGCCAACGGCTATCTACCCTGCGAATTACTTTCCCGCCGCTTTAATAAAAGAACCGATGCCTACGGCGGCGATCTCAAAGGCCGTGCCAAATTCCTCTTAGACCTGGTACGGTTAACCAGAGAAAAAACCTCGCCTGATTTCGCCGTCTTGATGCGTCTGATGGGTTCCGACCGTGTAACCACGGCCAATGATGAAGGCTGGGGTTTACAGGACAGCGTCGAACTCTGCAAATTAATGGAAGCCAATGGCGTTACTGCCATTAATATTACCAGCGGTTCCCAGGAAACACCGGAATGGTCTTGTCCACCCTACTTCATGCCTGACGGTTGCAATGTGGATGTGACCTCCGCCGTTAAAAAAGCGGGAGTCAAGATGCCCATCTGGGTAACCGGAAAAATCATGAACCCGGCATTAGCGGAGAAAATCCTGGAAGACGGCGATGCCGATTTCATCTGCAGCGCCCGCAGTTTGATAGCAGACCCGCAATGGCCGAACAAGGCCAAAGAAGGCCGGGTGGAAGATATTTGCCCATGTATTTGTGATGACCGATGCCTCGAAGATGTCATGGTGGATTTCCAGCCGATGTCTTGCACCGTGAATCCGATGGTCGGGAAAGAAAGAGAATATCAGGCCAAACTGCCGCGCATTACTAAGAAAAAGAAAGTCCTGGTTATCGGCGGCGGCCCGGGCGGTATGCAGGCAGCCATCGTGGCCACGAACAAAGGACATCATGTGACGTTGTGGGAAAAAGGCAGCGAACTAGGGGGACAATTGATTTTAGCGGCCATCCCTCCAGATAAACAGGATCTGGGCAATTTACTGACCTATTTGAGAGTCCAAATCGCCAAGGCCGGAGTGAAAGTTGTTTATAACAAAAAAGCAACGCCTGCCGCTGTGAAGGCTTTTGCACCGGATGCCGTAATTATCGCGGTAGGTTCTACTCCGTGGGTTCCGCCGATTCCCGGCATCGATGGTAAAAATGTGGTGAACTGCCGTGAAGTGCTCTCAGGCGAGAAAAAAGTCGGTAAGAAGGTCGTCGAGATTGGCGCCGGGCATGTCGGCTGCGAAACTTGTTTCTTCCTGGCGGAGAACGGTTCTGAGGTCACAATGACCTTCCCCGAACCGGCCATTGAGGCGAAGTTCTGGATGTTTAAAAAGTACTTCCTGGACAAACTGGCCAAGGATAACGTTAAGATCTATCCCCATGTTCAATTCCGGGAAATTACTGAAAAAGGCGTTGCAATTATTACCGAAGATGGAATAGAGAAATTCCTGGAGTGCGATACTGTTGTATTATCCACCGGTTCAACCCCGGATGACAAGCTGGCCAAAGCGCTCAAGGGCAAATACCTTGATTTCGCTGAAGTCGGGGATTGCGTCAAACCACGCAAGATCCGCGAAGCAATGGAAGAAGGCATCTGGGCAGGCGTATCGCTCTAGACTCAATCGAATATTTAGTTAAACGAAGAGGCCGGATTTAAAACCCGGCCTCTCTTTTTAGAATTTATTTGCCTACTGATATTTTTCAGCCTTACTGATAACTTTCGTTAACGATGAGATCAATTCGCTGCATTCCTCATCAGTTAAAGCGGACATGATCGCTTTATCCGTCTTCATTTTTTTACTTTGTTGATAAACTTCCAGCCCTTTTTCGGTTAACTCGAAGCGTAATAAAGTCGATTTCGGGGTTTCCCTTATCTTTTTCACCAGTCCGTCTTTTTCCATTTTGGTCATTTGCACCGAAAGCGTGTTGATCTCTCTTTCATTATGCTCGGCCAACTCCACCAGTGTTGCTTTGTGACCAAGATTATGAAGAATATACAAAATATAAGCTTGCCGGGAAGAGATATTAAATGGCGCCAGTTCTTTTTGCCGTGCATTTAAAAGCGAATCCCTAGCCCTGTTAATTAATAACCGCGCGTATAAACGATTGTCTTTTTCCGTGATTTCTTTCATTTTATTAACCAGCTTTTCGGACATAATCATATAATAGAACATTTTATGCTTTTATTACCAGAGGAATTATCGTTCACACACTATTTTAGATCTAACAGGCATCGGCTGAGGTAACCTTTGGCTTCCGCTGCTATACCCATTTGCCGGGCAACCGGATATGAGCAAGCGCCGATTACATGGACATCCAGCGCTCGCTTATAACCTACATCCTTCAGATTCTGCAGCAGTTTGATCCAATCGATATTGCTTCTGCCGGGTGTTTGTTGCTCGGTCGTCTCCGGATAATTCTGCGGCGGCGGGCAATCATGAAAATGAGTGTGTACTATCTTCGAGCCGAGTTTTAGAACCGTATCCGCAGGGTCGCTGCCGCCCCGGGTCAAATGCAGTGGGTCGATCGTCACACCTAAACTGTCTGAATTTACTGCATCAACCATTTGAAACACGGTGGCGGCATTATAAACTGAAGCACCGCCGTGCGGTTTTACTCCCAGGATTACCCCCCGGCTTTCCGCCTGTTCGCACACCCGCTTGATGAATTTAAATTCCTGTTTGGTGATCTCTTTATCATCGGCCTTGCCGAAAGCGCGCATTGTGACCACCGGGATATTCAGCTTGGCCGCGACATCCAGCGTTTTTACCAATACATTAAAATTATCTTCATTGCGCACCGGTCCCAAACCGATTTGAATGGCAAACAACTCCAGGTTGTATTTTTGCGCAGCATTTTTTACATGATCGATATAGTACTGTGAGGTATCCAGTGCGATATGTAGTGCCCACTCGTCCTGATGACACAACTCCGCCCCGGCGAAACCTGCCCAAGCGATGTGCTGCAGGGCGGCATCCAGGCTCAATTGACTAAAGATTACGCTATTGCATCCCAATTTCATGCGATTCTCCTCATTTTTAACTCAAATAGTTTGTGCATATTTCATGGTATTTTATTTTAAATGATGGTAAAAAACAACACCGACCTCAATTTTCTCACCGGTTCACTTTGATTTTTAACGCGAACACCTTGACAAAGCGTAAAACCCGATGTTATGCTGGACTAGATTTAATATTCTATCACGATTTCGTTGTTATATTCTATTAAGAAATCCAATAATGATTCCGGTTTGGACACTTACAATGAAAAGGAGAAATGAATGAAAAGGAAAACTATCTGGATTGCACTGACCCTTTTTCTGGTAACCTCAATGATCCTGGCTTCTTGCACCACATCCACGACGACCACGACTACAACATCGAGCAAAACCCCGACTTCAACAACTGCCGTTACCTCAACGCCGCCCACGACGACGTCCTCGGCGGTTGTGACCACCAAACCGACTACCACTTCTACGGCATCAAGCGGTAACTGGTGGGACAAACTGGGTAAACCGACCTACGGCGGCGAATTGACAGTATCTTTACCGCAGAACATTTCCAGTTGGGATGATTATGACGGTTCGGGCTTCTGTAACATAAACACCGCCTATCAAGACGATCTGGTTTCCGATAACTGGACCTTGAACCCGTCAATATTTGCCTATCAGCTGTCCTTCCGTTCCAGTGACTATGAAGTAGGCAGCATCGGCAAGGACTGGGAATTCACCGACCCGAATACCTATACCGTACATCTGCGACAGGGAATTCACTATCAAAACCTGCCGCCGGTCAATGGCCGCGAATTCACCTCGGCGGATGTCGCTTATCACTGGAACAGACTATTAGGCTTAGGTGGCGGTTTCACGTCCCCCAGTCCATACTATTCCTCCGCTTCATCATTTGCCCCGCTGAAATCTATTACCACTCCCGACAAGTACACAGTTAATTTTAATTTTCAGGGAATCAGCGAAGAATCCATCTGCGAACTGCTGCAGGGTGTAGGCACCGGGTATGAGGCTTCCGAAGTAGTGCAGCAATATGGCAGCACCCGCGATTGGCACCATGCCATCGGGGAAGGACCGTTTATTGTCACGGATTTTGTTTCCGATAGCTCCGCAACGCTGGTCAAGAATCCTACTTACTGGCAGCATGACGAGCGCTACCCGCAAAATCAGCTTCCATATATGGATCAGGTCAATATTCTCATCATCCCCAACCAGGCTACCGCGTTGGCCGGTGTGCGCACCGGTAAGATTGACGTACTGGACAACGTTTCATTCCAGGACGCGCAGAGTATGAAGAAAACAAACCCGGAAATATTGCAGCTGACCTATCCATCAGGAGGCACTCCTACCGTCGACCCACGGCTGGACGTAACACCTTTTAGCGACATCCGCGTCCGACAGGCAATGCAGCAGGCTGTAGATCTGCCAACTATCGCGGCAACCTATTATGCCGGCTCTTGTCCGGCGTATCCCTCCTCCTGTACTTCAATGTATATGTCCGGCTGGGATTTCCCCTACCCGCAGTGGCCGCAAGATTTGAAGGACCAGTATGCTTATAACCCTACCGCAGCCAAGGCGCTGCTGGCAGCGGCCGGATTCCCCACCGGTTTTACCACCAACTGTATAGCGAACAACGGCCAGGACCTGGATTTATTGCAGATTATTCAATCCTACTTCGCCGCGGTTGGGATTAACATGTCCATCAAGACAATGGATCCGGCCACCTGGTCAACCTATGTCCGCGCGCACAAGCAAGACCAGTTATGTTACGGCGGAAATTCCGCCGGTTTCTCCTTCCCGCCATTCTCCGATTTTAACCGCTGGCGTACCGGTTACGCATTTAGCTGGCAGAATGCCAGTGATCCCAAATGGGATGCGATGCGCGCTACGGCAATTGCGGCTACTACCAGCATTGCCGATGCGGAAAAAACGCTTGTCGCCGCCAACGAGTATATGGCAAGGCAGCACTGGGTGATATCTTCAGTAACGCCAAACTTCTTCGCCCTTTATCAGCCATGGTTCAAAGGTTACACCGGCCAAGTCTTCTCAGTATCGGCTGGAGGCGGTGTAGGCCCACTCTATTTCGGTTTCTATTGTTCACGGTTCTGGATCGATACAGCCCTGAAGAAGAGCATGGGGCACTAGAACAAACATTTTTATTAGAACCTGCTAAAACAAAAAAGAGAGGCTGGGTGTACCGGCCTCTCTTTTTTATTCATATGGACTGCCTGCTTTTTGTACTGGTACCAACTGCCACTTAGACCATCAGCAGGTATGCCTCTTTAAGCCAGCTCAAGAGTTCTTTATCGATGTCCGCTGCTTTTTCAATTTTGATGCGGTTATGGAATCTATGTGCAGAAACCTGCTCCTGTTCCACAATGCGGAAACTTTTGATCGGCTCAGCTGCCACGATATTGAGAATGAAAAAGGCTTTGCGGGGATGCACACCGGCAAATGCCGCGCCGCTTCCCTTGATATGAAAAGAAGTTTTCTTTTCTTCCACCGTGATTTCGCCGAATTTTTTCAATTCACCCAGCAATTTCTGATATAGATTGTTCACTTCCGGTGTTATTTCCATACCGCCATCCTAACACTTTTAAAAAATATTTTTCAAGCACGCCCTACGGTTCTGATTTATTGATTCGTGCGCATGATATCTGTCCCCGATCCGGCCGAAGGTAGAAAACCGAAGATATTGACTGAAGCATGCGCGATCACCGCTCCCCACAGGCTCCGGGTACGCACCGTGATAAAGCCATACCAGACAAATACCAGTAAAGTAACTACAACCATCGTGTAATTATGCTGTAAAAACAAATGAATGTGAGCCAGTAAATGGATTCCCGCCACCAGCCATACCGCGTATCCCGCTGAAACCCGCTTTTCTAACATCCAGCTGAGAAAGAAACCGCGGAACTCCAATTCCTCGACAACCGGGAAAAAGAGATTATTCCCGATCAGAATTGCGGCCTGCGCCAAAGTCGGCCATTGGACCCCGCCAAAACGCGTCCAAGCGATTGCTAACCCGCCAATGATACCGAAGGGAATTGCCAGTAAACCTGCCAATACTGAGCTTTTAACATTTCCGCCTTTGAGAAAAACGGTCTCCAACTGCTGCCATAATAATATAATCGCCAGTAATAATAATCCGGCCTGGATCGCCTGGTAATAAAGCGGCCCGCCGTTGGGAAATATCCAGTCGCTGGCCATTCTCAGGATGATCGCCGCACCGGCTAAACCGAAAGCAACTCTTTTCCGGACAATATTGCGATAATTCAAATATCCACCCCTCTAAATGCCCATCCATGTCTATTCGTGTGCTGATTCTCTTTCCACTTCAGTCACGGCATTAACAAATGCCTCCAGCCCGTTGATCAGGGCTTTTTGCTCGCCGGAACTCATTTTTTCCAGTACTTTTTTTAACAGGTATTGACTCTCACTTCGCACTTTTTCGAGGGCCAATTGCCCGCCGGGTGTGATCTGTAGACGGTTCACCCGCCGNNCCCGCCGGTCACTGTTATCTTCCGAGCGTGTTAACAGACCTCTGCGCACGAGTTCATCCACGATCCTGGTCGCTGAAGACTGCACGATCAAAATATTCTGTGCAAATTCACCCATTGTCAAATTGTTATTTTTTCCCACAACGCTGAGAGCCTCCGTCTGCAGACTGGTCAGATTAAATCCGGAACCGGTAATGGTTCTATGCGTCCCAACTCTGTTTAACACTTGCCGGATCAGCGGATAAAGTTGCAATACAGTTTCTTCTTTTGTTTTTGCCATATCTTTCCCTTATATCCTTTTATTTATCTATGTTAAATATTATCACTGTTAAATATAATTTGTCAAGAAAATGAAGTTGATAACAAGCCTTTCATTTAATTTGGCACCCTATCTAAATTCCCTGTTCTTGCGTTATATAATAAAAGGAATCATAAACGCAGGGATGTGTTATGAATAAAATAATTAGCCGTATCTCAATTATCCTGACACTGCTTATTACAGTCGGTATTATTGTTACATCTACCGGTTGCACTCCAACAACCAACACGAGTTCAACTACCGCCGCCACTCAAAATGAAGGCTTCGCCATCTATTTAGCCAAAGATAACATTGTTCCAGCCGAGATGGAATCTCTAAATCATGTAGAAATCGTAGACCAGCCCGTCATCGGAATAAACGATATTGTTACATATAATTCTCTCACCTACGAGATCATGCTTACCAACGAGGCTTTCAAGCGCATTACTGCTTTACGACCGTCGGTATACGGAGAATCGTTTGTGGTTTGTGTGGATAGAACTCCGATCTACCGGGGGGCTTTCTGGACCCCGATTTCGTCTGTTCCCTTCAGCGGTATCACCATTGAGATACCATTTAATTCTCAGGGGAATAACTCGATCACAATTAACCTGGGCTATCCTTCTGTGACGTATTTTAAAGGCGAAGACCCCCGGAACAATCGAGCCATCATCGACTCATTACAAAAGGCGGGTAAACTGGTCACTCCGCCAACCGGCACACTGCCCCACTCGATGAAGGGTTACGAGCTTTATTCCTGGCAGCAGGACGGTTGGCCGCGTTTTAAATTAATTACCGGCACCAATCGCGATAAGACTCAGGAAGAAATCCTGGCCAATAACAATACCGTTTCACCCGAGGGTTGGGTGGACGTCCGTGTGATAGGACTGGATGCGGCCAAAGATTTGATCAGCCGGATTCCAACAGGCGAATTTGTCAGCTTGCTGACTGTCCCTCATACAGATACCACGCCGGCCGGCATCGACTTCAGTCTTCCGTCTGCCGATAACGTCGCTGCCATCAAAGCAGCCGCGGCGAAAGGCGGCTTGCAGTTTATGTCTATCGCACCTTAGATACGATTAGTTTGTTTTTGGGTACTACTTTATACACGCTCCTGAAAAACAAATCATAAAATATTTGTGTTATATTCAATATATTGATTTATCGCCAAATGAAGGTCAGGAAAATCCATGAAAATATCCGTTATTCTTGCCCACCCCGATCAAGCCAGTTTTAACCACGCGATTGCGGTCACTGCCGTCGAAACCCTGCAACAGCAGGGCCACGAAGTTGCTTTCCACGACCTCTACAAAGAAAAGTTCCCGCCGGTGATCCCCGCATCGGAAATTCCCCGGAACGCGGTTTTACCGCGGATTATCAGTATACATTGTAAAGAAATAGCGGAGGCAGAAGGAATCATCATCGTCCATCCCAACTGGTGGGGACAGCCGCCCGCGATACTGAAAGGCTGGATCGACCGGATCCTGCGTCCCGGCGTAGCTTACACTTTTGCCGAGGGTGATAACGGCGACGGCGAACTAATCGGTTTACTGAAAGTGCATGAAGTAATTGTACTCAATACGTCGAACACCCCGGCTGACCGTGAAATGACCAAATACGGCGACCCGCTGGAATCGCTTTGGAAAAATAACATGCTGGTATCCTGCGGAGCAAAGAACTTTTATCGTAAAACCTTCGGCGTAATCATCACCAGCACCATCGAACAACGCAAGCAATGGTTATCGGAAGTTAAGGAAATTACCACAGCGCATTTCCCTGCATAGCAACCTATTAAAGGGAACCCTCTCAACCTATCTATCTCCCATTAACCAGGAAGGGAACTAACCACCTGAAGAGTAAGCTATTCCTGTTTGAAACGGTTTTCCATTTCTTTCAGAAAGCTTTCGATTTCCGGCGATAACGGTGGTGTTTCTTTCTTCTGCCGGGTGACCGATTGGGCGTCATAATAATTTTCCAGGTGCGTGACGACGTCTTTCATCTTACGACTACGGTTAACCTCGGCATCAATGTCTTTAATCTGTTGAGCGGCGCGGCGCAGGATACTGTCTTCAATGTGAATTCCATACAGACAGTCTATGACTTCCAGCAACCTGACCTGTCCCGAATAGTCTTTTTCCAACCGTGTATACTGCGGCATACGCACCATGATATTGATCGTTTGAATGCCCAATTTAACCGCTTCCTGGGATATTAAAGAACAGATAGTTGTCGGGCCCTCGTATGGGCTGGTCGTTAATCCGGTTTTTTTCAGTTCTTCCGCGGCGTTTTGCCCGACGATGGAGCCGGTCACAAGCAGCGGCCGGGTATGGGGCACCATGTCGTACATGCTGCCCAAAAGGCAATAACGCCGGACGCCGAAACTTTTCAGCAGCTGCACCACCGAACTGATATACCGCTCGGAGAAAATATTGGGTTCCAGCATGTTGATAAAAATAAAATCCGGACCGTTTTCCCGTTTGGCGAAGGTCACAATGGTATTAGGAATAATAATCTCCCGGTTGCCCATGTTATAGCGCGAGACCGGTCTGTAGCGGGTGAAATCGAAGAAAGTGCCCGGCTTACTGATCTTACCCAATTGCTGTGCCGAAAGCTGCGTTTCAAGTTCACTGAGCGCCAATGTGGCGGAATTACCGGCGTCCGTCCAGGGGCGTAATACAGCAATAGCGTGCGGATTATTTAAAACCGGCACCGGTTCAACGATATCGAAAATACCCAGTTTCATAGCTTCATAGTAGCAGAGTTAAGTGATTGAGTAAAACAAAGAAGCAAGAAGTTATCGTCTCCAACCTGCGGTCCAAACAAATAAGCTTTCAGATTGTCGAAAATAAATCCCTCTGTATTTCCCTTTTCCGAAAGGGAGAGGATTGCTATTTTGGATAGATGCCGGAATTGTTATTCAGCGATTAAAATCTCGCATCACCATATGTGAAAGATTCCGTTGGAAAAATAGGGGCCAAACTATTGACTTTCATATTGTGGGGTGTTTAATAAAATCAGGGGTATAATAAATTTTTTACTCCGGCTGATTTGCCCCCGCGAACATGAAAAGGAAATGAAAGAGTACGAAGTACTTTGATACCTGTCAGGTTCGATTGCAGAGAAAACAATCAATCTTAAGTAGCGATTGAATAGACATCATTTTTAAGATATAATCAGGGCAATTGATGTTAGGAATACATAATATTCGTTTATGTATATCCTATAAATAACAACAATACTGATATAAAGCGGAGGTTCTGATACTATGCGCAGAATGATAAAATTTGCGGGTGTGCTATTAATCCTGGAGTTATTGGCTGGTATGGTTATTTTTGCGCCGGTCCAGGCGGCGGTGATAGCTCCTATCACAATTAGTCCAACTGCCGGTCCTACCCAGACAACGGTCACTGTTAGCGGCACCTCCGGAGCGACAGATGCAATTACTGTTAACTTTGACACTACTCCACTAGCAACCGTCAACGCAGTTGCAGGAGTTTGGACCACCGCAATCGTGGTTCCGGCCGCCACGGCAGGAAATCATACCATTACAGCAGTGGCAACCGGATCAACTGCTGTCGGCGCCACATTTAATGTCACATCGAGAATCAGTCTGAGCAGAACAACCGGTACTACGGGCAATACGGTCACTGTAACCGGCACAGGCTTTGCCGCGACGTCCAACATTACTATCACGTTTAACAGCGTTCTGGCAGTCACAGGCACCTCCGATACCACAGGAAGTTTCAGCATCAATTTTACGGTTCCGGCAGCGGCCACAGGCACCTACAACGTCGTCGCGACAGATAGCAGCAGCTTTACCGCTACCGCGTCTTTTTCCAATACCGTCACTCCGGCGATCACCATTACCAAGACCAGCGGCACTTCCGGCACATCGGTCACAGTCAACGGTACCGGTTTCGCAGCAAATGAAGCCAACGTCCAGGTAACAATCGGCAGTAATCCGGTAGGTTCGGTGACGCAGGCCAGCGCTTCCGGAGTGTGGAGCGTTACATTCACCGTTCCTGCAATGCCTGCCGGTTCAGCTCCGATAGGGGCTTTCGGCGCAACAACAGCGGTATCATCCGTCACGACGCAAGCTTTTAACGTACTACCCAACTTCACGATAAGCAAAGCCACGGGCGTTCCCGGCATATCGGTAACAGTAAACGGCACCGGCTTTGCCGCCAGTGAACCCAATATTAAAATAACATGGGATACGGCCGATATCGGTACTCCTATCAGTGCCGACGCAAAAGGCTCATGGTCGGCCAGTTTTAACATCCCGGTGGCTCCTGCAGGCGCACATAATGTAGCAGCTTACGGTCCGACTACAGTGGCCTCCTCAATTAATCCGGTTCCTTTCACCATCGGCCCAAGCATGACTACCAGCAAGGCAAACGGAACGATCGGGACGCAGGTTACGGTCAACGGAACAGGTTTCGCAGCAAGTGAAGCCAATATCGTTGTCACTTTTGACGGGACAACCGTAGCATCAACCAATGCTGATCAAACCGGCGTATGGACAACGTCCTTTACCGTACCGGTGTCATTCGGCGGGACACACGCCATCGGCGCGAAAGGCGCAGTGACCGCTGCAAGCAGTGTGACGCCAATGGGATTCGTGACGCTGCCCACCATTTCATCGAATAAAACCAGCGGGACAGCTAATGCTTCAATTACAATCACCGGCTCCGGTTTTGCTGCCAGCGAAAACAACATAGTTATTACCTATGACGACGCCCCGGTTGTCTCCGGCATTAATGCAGATGCCAATGGATCGTGGACTGCTACGTTTAATCTCCCGACCTCATCGGCAGGAACGCATACAATCAAAGCCAACGGACCGGTGACTCACGTCAGCAGCTCCGGCAATGCCAGCATCAAAGTTGCCTCCACTATCGCGTTGAGTCAACCTACCGGCTACATCGGTATGAAAGTCACGGTGACCGGCACCG
Source organism: Dehalococcoidia bacterium (assembly GCA_003162335.1). Taxonomy (GTDB): domain Bacteria; phylum Chloroflexota; class Dehalococcoidia; order Dehalococcoidales; family Fen-1064; genus Fen-1064. Next base: position 39,040 of record PMMG01000121.1, on the reverse strand, counting down.
GTTTCGCTGCCAGCAGTGCTTTAACTTTCTGGTACGATGGAAACCAGATCGGCACCATTCAGACAAAGACGGATGAAAACGGGAATTTCACTCAGGACATCACAATTCCGAAATCATTGGCAGGAAGCCGTGCCATCAAAGTAACAGATGCCAGCAATAACACCGTTTCCACGAACTTTGTGGTGGAAAATACGCCTCCACTCGTCCCCAACCCGATATCACCTGCCGACGGCACGAAACAAGGGCTTACCGGCAATATTACACCGGAATTTAAATGGACTACAGTCACCGACCCCAGCGGCGTAACTTACAATTTACAGATCGATACCGACTCCGCTTTCCCCCACCCGATATTGGAGAAAGACGGTTTAACCGTTGCCCACTATACCCTGACACAATCCGAAGCATTACCTAAGGGTCAATATTTCTGGAGAGTGCAGGCGGTGGACGGCGCTTCCAACACCAGCGAATGGTCGCAACCGATGACCATAAATTCAGGAGTAATATCTTCGGGAATGCTGGTATTATTCATAATACTGGGCATTATAGTCATCGTTGCACTTTTAGTCTTCCTGGTGATTATGCCGCTAACAAAAAAGAAGAAAGTGGTGCCCGCAGCCGCACCCGCAGCACCAGCTTCTGCGCCGGAAATTGTAATACCGGAAATGGTTAACGCGGAATACCGGACAGTGGAAGCCGACGACCCAACCAAGCGAAAAGCGCTGCCGTGGAGATTAGCGCTGCCGCAGGCGACCCAACCGGCGAAGGGTGGTAAAACATTCACTCCGGAAGAGCAGGCCAGATTGAAAGTAGCAATCGATTTTGCGAAAGCGATGCCGCTAATGGAATGCGGAAACAATACTGACTGGTTGATCGAACTGGCAGAAAGCGACAACGGGAACTCTCCTGTCCCTGAACTTTACGCACAGTTATTAAAGGGCGACATTCAGGTACGTTACCAGCCGGCCTGGGTGCGCCATCCCACTTTTAATGATTTACAGGACCTGCTGGAAGGACAATCCGTTTTGCAGGACCTGAATTCATTTATCGATTCGGTTAACCGCACCGCCGCCGAGGCGACCCAGCTGCTGCGAAATATTTATAAAGATACTACGACCGAATTGAACGGCGACTTGCTGGATAACAACGGCTGGGGATTCATCTCAGGCGTATATAATGATTCTGTCAGCTGGTTCCTGAGCAAATATCTGCGCGAGCCTTCAGACAGGGATTACAGCATTAAAGCAGGAACAGATACTACGGTGGGCTTATACGGCGCCGCTAACACTCCGTTCGAGGGTCTGCTGGCACAGGCACCCGGAGAAAAAGAAGCCGCATTATTACGGATGCTGCACCTGAAATTACGCCGCAGCTACCGGAACAGCGACAAGAGCAAACAAATGGCCAGTCTGTTGACCCAGCTGGAAGTACAGCGCAGCAGACTGCTCAATGCTTTTAGCCAGCTCAGCCGCCTTAATCCCTAAAAGAAAAGTACGGCGGAAAAAAGGCAGGAATACGGAGGATAAATAACCTTGAGATCAAGTTTAGATATGCCGGTTTGGCAGATTACGCGGAGCGTGACCGCTACTATCTTAATAACAAAGACAGTAACCGATGGCCGGTAAAGATTACTATCAGATCTTGGGCGTTGAACGTAATGTCGATGACAAAGACCTGAAGGCGGTGTACCGGCGACTGGCACGCCAGTATCATCCTGATGTTAATCCGGGAAACAAGGCTGCCGAAGAAAGATTTAAAGAGATAAACCAGGCTTACGAAGTCCTTGCGGACGTGGAGAAACGGAAAAAGTACGACCGTTACGGAGAACAGTGGCAGGAAGCAGAACAATACTATGAAGCGGAACGCGAGCAAGAGGCGAGCCGCGGCTTCAGCTGGCAGCCGGGAGCGGGACAAACATTTCACCGGCAACCGGACGATATAGAGAATAATCTCCATAATAACCGCAGAGAAGACGAAACAGCCGGGCAGACCAGGGTAAGGCAGGGGCAGGATGCCGAGTACCCGGTGGAACTGACGCTGGAAGAAGCTTTTAACGGCGCGGTGCGCAATATTTCCGTACAATCAAAACAATTTCAGGTAAAAATCCCCGCCGGTGTGAATAACGGTTCGCGCATCCGGCTGGCCGGAAAAGGACCGGCAGGCGACCTGTACCTGATAATTTCAATTCAGCGGCATTCACTTTTCAGGCGTAAAGACGATGATATTTTTGTGGATGCGGTGGTGCCACTAACCACCGCTATTTTAGGCGGAACTATCCAGGTGCCAACAATCAACGGCACCCAGATTGCCATGAAAATTCCACCGGAGACACAAAACGAACAGGTCTTCCGGCTGGTCGGGCACGGCATGCCGCACCTGGGCTATGCTTCCCGGGGCGACATGATGGTGACGATCAAAGTGACTTTGCCTACGGGTTTAACCGCGGAAGAAAGAACCTTTTTTACCAAGCTGAAACAGCGGTAGAAAGAATTAAGTTTTCTTTAAAGCGATTAACCAAAGTAAGGTTTTTAGAGGCAATCCTACTAAATACACAGCGACCTTCTCCTGACCTCTCCCGTGATGGAGAGGAAGACAAACGAGAGGGAGTGCTTTCGCACTCCCTCTTCTGGAATTTCTACTTAGTCCCAACCAACTTAATTTCGGGCATCCTATAAGCAAATGGTAATATTCCAGATTTATCCTCCTGCCTTTACATTAAACCTGGATATTTTTTCAGCCGAAATCGGATATAATACCACAGGACTTAATTCGGAATTCCGGCTTCTCAGACTGTCTTTAATTTTTCCGAAAGTTTCGGTACCACCTCATAGATATCACCGACGATACCGTAATCAACCATTTCAAATATCGGGGCAGTCTTGTCTTTATTAACGGCGACAATAACCTTGGAATCACGGATACCGACGGTATGCTGAATCTGGCCGGAAATACCTAATTCCACGCACAGGCGGGGTTTGCACTTTTTGCCTGATAAACCGACCTCACGCTGCTCCGAGAGCCATTGCCATTCATGCGAAAGCGGCCGGGTGCAGCCGATTTCGGCATTCAATGTTTTGGCCAGCGTCTCCACCAGCGGCAGATCTTCCTTTTTGTTCAAACCGCGGCCGATGCAAACAAGCGTTTGCGCATCTTCCAGGCTGACCGCATCGCCGGCCTTGCCCTTCTTTTCCACAATTTTAGTTTTAGGTTCTTTAAGTGTTAAGGAGACCTCTAAAGCCTCTCCCTGTCCCGCTGTTTTAACACTCTTTTCAAATGATTTGGGTAATACGGAAATGACTTTCTTAGCAGTTTTCAGAACTTCGGAGGAAAGCGTATTGCCTCCCAGTGTATAACGGTGCACAACCAGATCCTGCCCCTTTAATTCAATACCGCCGGCATCGGTAATACAGCCTGCCTGCATTTTCTGGGCCAGGCGCGCGGCTAATTCTTTACCACGGCGGGTGGAACCGATCAGTACGATATCATGGTCATTAGTATTGGCAATCTGGAAAAGCGCATCGGCATAAACATCGGCGTAAAAATCCGTGAGGGCTGCCTGTTCGCTCCAATAGATCTTGTCCGCGCCATAGGCAAAATAATCGGCAGCTTTTCCTTTTGCCCCTTTGCCCAATAAAACCGCGGATATTGTGGCATGCAGACTGTCTTTGACCTTTTTGCCCCAGGAAAGTAACTCAAAAGCGCCTTCATCGATATCACAATAAATCAAAATATTTGTCATGTTTAACCTCTCAAGACCCCTTCTTTTATCAGGCTATCTACCAAACTGGTGATATTCTCGTCGATTTTGCCTTCGTAGATGATCTTTTTCCGCTGCTCCACCGGCGCCAGATTACTGAGCACTTCGGTCTCATTCTGCGCAAAATCGGCAGCAGTTAGACCCAACGCAGCAGCATTCCATTCCTGCAGCGGTTTACGGGCCGCTTTCAGGATCTGCATCAACGAAGGGATTCTAGGCTCATTGATGCCGGAGGTAACCGCCGCCAATACCGGCAGGGCAGCCTCGACAACTTCGAAGCTTTCTTCCATGTTGCGGGTGGCTTTCATTTTACCGCCGGTGAACTCCATTTGCCGCACATAGGTCAACGC
>PMMG01000121.1:0-34895 GCA_003162335.1 Dehalococcoidia bacterium | reverse complement strand
GCAAGGGCAACGACTTTGCCGCTGCCTGCTTTTTCCTTCAGTTTGACGGCCTCTTCCAGCGCGTTGCGGTCCATGTCCCCGAACAATAACGGCAAGCCTTCGATTACCGCTTCCCGGGTATCCCGCTTGATCCTGATCTGTTTCATGTCCACATTTTGTTTCAGGCAGACAATGATATCCATAAATTCCCACCTCTCACGTTCTAGTTAACACATGTAGCGGATGCCACAGCAGGCAGGAGGCGCCCGATTTGATTCAGGTAATGCCTCCCGCCTGTTAAATTTTTAAGCCCCGGTTACCTTACTAAAATACCGGATTCAAACTATTTATCGACAAACTCGCTGCCGAAGATATCGCGGGCAATGATAATCTTCATGATATTGGCCGCGCCTTCCGCACCGGAAACATAGGACATTGCGCCGCGCATGGCCATTTCCAACGGGGATTCTTTGGTATAACCGAAAGCGCCCAGGATCATGATAGCCCGTTTGGCGGCCTCTACTGCCAGCTGAGGAGCCAGCCATTTACATTCGGCGATAATAGGGTTGATCTGTTTCTGAGTGAAGCTGCCCGGCTCGGAATAATACTTATCGATCATCCAGGCGCCTCTCATTAACTGGGTCTTGAGCAGGTCTAATTGCGTATACAGATCTGCCAGATCGAAGGAAATGCCCTGGAATTTGGAGAGCGGCCGGCCGAAGGCCTTGCGCTGTTTGGCATATTCCGCCGCGATCTCGATGGTTCTTTCCGCACCGCCGAGACAGGCTGCCGCGACAACTACACGGGCGACATTGAAGCCTTCCATACAGGCATAGAAACCTTTGCCTTCCTGGCCAAGCAAATATTTATCCGGGACCTCAGTGTCCTTATAACGGAAACCACCGGTAGAAAGACCCATACGGCCCATGTCCTTATATACGCTGCTGGTGACGCCTTTGCAATCATTGGGTTTGACGGCCAACATGGACATTCCGCCTTTGACGCCCTTAGCAGGATCGCTGACGAACAGGGTGGAATGTCCGCCGCCCCGTTTCTGGCATTCTTTGACCTGGCTTATATAGGCTTTTTCACCGTTGACGATGAATTTATTGCCTTTTCTAATAGCCTGGGTCTTGATCGCCGCGACATCAGAGCCGCCGCCGGGTTCTGTGGCGCAGATACCCCACGACCACTCGCCGGAAGCCAGCTTGGGTAAAATTTCTTTCTTGGTTTCTTCATTGCCGTAGAGCGCGATGAACTCGCCGCCCCAGCCGATGGTCAGCAGCGTGTAGACCGGCAGGGACATGCTTAACTCAGCGCGTGCCAGTTCATGGATCGCGGTCAAGGCATACTGGGTTTCTTCACCCGGCATGGCGCAGCCGCCGTATTTTTCCGGTACGGTGCAGCCAAAGACGCCGATATCGGCCAAACCCTTGATGATATCATCGGGAATGCCGTTTTCCTTCTCATCGATTTCTCTTGACCGGGGCGCGACATTCTTTTCGCAATATTCCCGCACTGCCCGCTTAAAAAGTTCGTGTTCCTTGGATAATCTATATTCCACTACTAATCTCCTAATTTATTATTTATTTTGATAACAATTATTTCATCATCGGTTTGCCGAGAACAGCTTCAAAGAGTTCGTCATCGACCAGGTGACCTTCGGCGATCATTCTGCGGTATTTCAGGAAATCGATCGTATCTTTACCAGTAATTTTCTTGGTATTGAACGCGGTAAAGCCGAGGAAGGCCTCGCTGGACATATTAGTACCCAGCCAGAACAGGTGGTCGTTCTTATTAAGATCCCAGAAATATTTCTTCTTCTGNNTGCGGGAACAGGTTGGTGAACGTCCAGAGGATCTTATTCACTTCCGCGTCAACCAGCATAAAATCATATGTGCAGCTCTTCATCAGTTCTTTGGCTTTGGTGGCATCCGGTCCGGTCACGCTCTCACCGTAGACTATTTCGCCGTTATCGATCCACTTGTCAGTAATCACTAACGGATTTCTGATGAACTTGTCACCCTGTTTTAGAACAGGGAAGACTTTATTGATATAATTCTTGCGTACCATTTTGTAGGCGCTCCAATTCTCGCAGGATACGCAGTTCCACATAGCATCTTCACTGTTGAGTGCCCATGGCAGGAAATCAGAAGCTCCGCCGACCGGCGCAGAGCCGTGACGCGGTCCGGCCTGGCCAAAAATGGCAGTATCAGCCGCGACGGCAACATCGCAAGCCCCGCCAATCTCCTGACCACCGGCAATGCTCATGCCGTTGATACGGCGGATGACGGGTTTCTGACACATTAATATTGAATCAACCATGCCATTAAACAGGGTCATATATTCGGCATATTCGGTGGGTTTCTGGGAGTAATATTCCGAGTATTCCTTGGTATTGCCGCCGGTGCAGAATGCGGCAGTACCGGTGCCAGTAAAGACCACCGCGACAACATGGCGTGCTTCCTGCGCCCGGTGGAAACCGGCTATGACGCCTTTCACCATTTCAGTAGTATAGGAGTTATACTGTGCCGGATTATTAAGCGTAATCCAGGCGCTGGCCAGACCCTCGACAGGTTTTCCGGTCGGGTCTAAAATCGGTTTCTCTTCATACATTGTGCAGGGAGCAGTTGTGCCGAAATGCTCCATTCCCCACAAGTTGTGGTCCTTGACTCCACCTTCCCTTGGTATCCAACTTAATGACATTTCATTCCTCCATTTTTATTTTGTTTTATTAAGTTAAAAGTCGGGAGTGAGTACAATTCTTTTTTCCGTGCCGCCCTTATGGACTTCTTCAAACGCTGCTTTGATTTGACTCATCGGCCGTGTTTCAACGAACGGCTCGATTTCGATTTTCTTTTCGAGTACCATCTTAAGCACTGCCGGATAATATTTCGGCAAGCAGCCCCAGGTACCGCGAATATCGGCATCGAAGGCCATCAGACGCGACATCATGTATTCATTCTTCTGCATACCATAACCGGCAATGACCAGGACGCCGACATAGGAAAGCAGTTCTAATGCGATCGCCTGACCTTCGCCCGCGCCTGTCCATTCAAAGATCTTCCAACCGACATTGCTCGGGAGACCTTTTTCTTTACAATAAGCGCGGAACTCGTCCCGTACGGCTTTAACATCTTTGCCCTGGGAACTGATCACTTTTGTCGCGCCGTAGTGCAATACTTTCTCAAGTTTGGCGGGATTACGCGCGATACCGATGATTTCTTTGGCTCCCAACGCCTTGATTATCTGCGTGGCGTAGATACCGACACCACCGGTAGCCCCGATGATAATGCACAGGTCACCGGGTTTCACCTCGCCGCGCATGGCGCCCTGATAAGGAGATGTGACGGCGTCGGCAATTACCGCGAGGTGAGACAACGCAAATCCATTCCTGTCTCCCACAGCACACAGGTCAGCCGAAGGGACGGGAATATGGCTGGAGAATCCGCCATAGATTCCCATGCTGTTGCCCGGCATTTTCTGCGCCAGACAGCGGTTTCCCCTACCGCTGGCACAAATGGCACAATGGTTGCAGGGCATGACCGCAGGCACAATCACCTCTTTGCCCATCCAGTTAACATCACCGGCGACTACCGTGCCGGAGATCTCGTGGCCCAGGGTGAGCGGCGGCTTGGTGATGGTAGGCACACCGTCATAGAAATACCCGAGGTCGGTGTGGCATATTCCGCAACCGGCGATTTCGACCAATACCTCTCCGGGTTTGATTTCCGGTACATCAAGACTGACTCTGGCAAGCGTCCCCGGTGTTGTCATTTGCCAGGTTTCGATTTTACTGGGCTTTGCCATCTTTTCTCCTCCTTTATTTCAATTTAAAAAATGATTATGCAATTCAATCCAGCGCTCAGGCTGTTTTTAATTCTTTGAGTTTCGCAGTCAGCGCAGGCAGGACTTCTTTATAATCCGCGATGAGCCCAAGCTGGGCGACGTTGAAAATATTCGCCTCCTTATCCTTATTTATTGCAACGATGCATTTCGAACCCAGGCAGCCGGTGATGTGCGCCATCGCGCCGGAGACACCCACGGCGATGTACACTTTGGGACTGACCACCTTGCCGCTCTGGCCGACCTGGAGCCCCGCGGGCGTCCAACCTTCATCACAAACCGGACGTGTGGCCCCGACCGCGCCGCCGAGAACACGCGCCAGTTCTTTGACCATCTCGAAGTTTTGCTTGCTGCCGATACCACGGCCGCCGCTGACGACCACTTCGGCGTCTTCCAGCTTCACGCCTTCGACTTCTTCTTTAATTCTTTCCATGACCTTGATTTTCATCACGGAGGGATCGATTTTATCTTCGATCATGACCACCTTACCCTGGCGGGAATCATTCCGCTCAGCTGCAGGTAAAGTCTTTGGTCTGACAGTGGCCATTTGCGGGCGTGCGGCCTTCGCCACCATCGTGGCGCGGGCATTGCCGCCGTAGACCGGCCTCGTTGAGACCAGGAATTTTGTAGCCGGATCTATTGCTAAGGCTAGGCAGTCCATTGCCAACCCGCCGCCTAAACGTCCGTTGAGACGCGGCGCCAGATCACAACCAATATCCGTATGGCCGAACAACATCACCGCAGGCAACGCTTTCTTGCAAAGACCAGACGCGGCCTGAGTATAGGCATCGGAGTTATATACATCGAAGATGCTGTCTGTATCCGTATAGACGGTATCGGCACCAAATGCGATCGCTTCCTGACCGAGGCTGCCACCTTTGCTGCCCAACAATAAAACACTTAATTCCTCGCCCAATTCATTGGCCAGCTTTCGACCGGCGCCGAGGAGTTCGATCGTAACCGGCGCTAATTTTCCGTCAACAATTTCACCAAAAACCAGAACACCCTTAGCTGTATCCATCAAATATCCCCCTTTCTTTTCTCATCAAACAAGCTTAATAATCCGGGCAGCCAGGTTGCCGGCCGCTTCAACGAGAGTAACGCCGGTGATCATTTCGCACTCACTCTTGCGCGTGGGCACCGAGAGACCGGTAACTTCAGTGTGCGAATTAGCTTTATCGAGCATCGCGGCTTCAGCCCCGATATCGACTGCTTTCCAGGTCGGAATCACCTTGCGGCGCGCCATCATCAAGCCCATACCACCAGGAAGACGGGGAAGACCAATCTCGCTACTGACTGTAATCAAACTGGGCATCGGCGCTTCCAGCACTTCAAAGCCATCCCTGACGATTCTTCTTATTTTCAGAGCCTGACCGGTTACTTCGATGTTGCAAGCTAACGTAATAATAGGGATGCCCAGCATTTCACCCAGAATGGAGCCAACCTGACCGGCACCCCAGTCGGCAGCCTGGCGTCCGCAGAGCACCAGGTCAAATGCGCCGATTTTCTTGATCGCTTTGCTCAAAACATAGGCCGTGCCGAAGCTGTCCAGATTCTCGAAGGCGTCATCTGTGAGAACAATGCCATCGTCGGCGCCCATCGAAAGGGTATGACGGACGACATCGGCAGCTTTGGCCGAACCCATGCTGATGATCGTTATCTTCCCTTTGTTTTTATCTTTGAGACGGCAAGCGGCTTCGACAGCGCGCTCATCAAAGACACTGATCACCGGAGGCACACCGGCGGGAGGAATGACCTTTTTTGTTTCCGGGTCGATCTTGAATTTGGCCGGAGGTATCTCCGGATCCAGCACCTGTTTTACACAGATAATAGTATGCATGCATTTCCCTCCAATTTAAGACTGTTTCATGGCTGCTTCGACAATTTCCACCAGGTCTAAGGCCTTCAATTTACTCTGAATTCCCTTGTGTTCGATGCTTTCCTCGAACATTTGCAAACAATAAGGACAGGCGGTGACAACCGTATCCGCCCCTGTTTTGAGCGCATCTTCCAGCCGCATATGACTGATCTTGGTCGTACCGGGCTGTTCTTCGATCCACATCAGGCCGCCCCCTCCGCCGCAGCAGAAGCTGGATGATTTCGAACGTTCCATTTCTGTAAGTTTAGCGTTGGGAATAGACTGAAGAATACCGCGCGGCTCCTGATAGATATGGTTATAACGCCCCAGATAACAAGGGTCATGGAAAGTAAGGGTAGAATTCAACTCATTAGAAAGCTTGATCTTGTCCTGTTTGATCAAATCGGCAATAAACTCGGTGTAGTGCACTACCTTGAACTCGCCGCCGTATTGGGGATATTCGTTTTTAATCGTGTTCAAGCAGTGCGGACAGGAAGTAATAATCTGTTTAATGCCATGGCTTTTAAACATTTCTATATTCTGTTCGGCCATGACCTGGAACTGGAAATCATACCCTGCCCGCCGAGCCGGGTCGCCGCAGCAGGTTTCGGCATCGCCCAAAACTGCGAAATCGACGCCCGCCGCTTTGAATACCTTCGCCATGGCTAAGGTAGCTTTGACATTACGCTCCACCAGCGCACCGGTGCAGCCTACCCAGAACAGGGTGTCGGTGGTATCACCATCAGCTAGAATTTTCAAATCGAGTCCGCTCGTCCAGTCGCCGCGCAGGCGCATCGATTGCACGCCCGCCCACGGATTGCCGCGCGATTGCATATTTCTGAGCATCAATTGTGCGCTTTCAGGCATCTTGCTCTGGGACATCGTTAAATTCCGCCGGAAACCGATAATTTTACGCACATGTTCGATACCAACCGGGCAGACTTCCTGGCAGGCGCCGCAGGTGGTACAGGCCCAGATTTCCGGCTCTGTGACCACACCGCCTAACATTTCTTTGGGTTGTCCGTCTTTTGCTGTAACCGGTTGCGGTGTGAGTAAGGCAGACCCAGCCTCCAATAAATGCTCTTTCAGATTGTGAATTACTTCCCGCGGCGAAAGGGTTTTACCGGTAAGTTGGGCGGGACAACTGGCATGGCACCTACCGCAGACGGCGCAGGAATAGAGGTCAAGTAAATCCTTCCAGGTGAAGTCCTGTATTTTTGATATGCCAAAATTCTCCTGCTCTTCGACAGGGATTGGTTCGATGACAACTTTCTGTCCCAGCGGGATGAAAATTTCATTAAAGATAGAGGCCAGGATATGCATATGCTTGGAGCGCGGGACGTAAACGGCGAAACTAAGAATCAAGAAGTAGTGCAGCCACCATAAACTATAATAGACATGTTTCAAAGTAAGATTAGAAATACTGCTGCCTGACAAAAGTCGGGCGATCGCTCCGCTAATCGGAGGCCAAGAAGTAGTCACACCGGCGCTAGCCAGTCCGAAACCATCGCCTAAGAAGTGGAGCAGCATCAGACCGAATACCATGCCCATGATAATGCCGGCCTCGGCGCTCATCTGTAATCTGGCCGGACGCACAATGTATCTCCTGATTGCGGCCCAGACGATAGCAATCGTTACAAACAATCCGGCAATATCCAGAATGGAAGAAAAAACTCTTTCAAATGTACCGCCCAGGATGATTGAGGCCAGACCAAAACCACCGGCCAAGCCGATAAAGATGATGTAACTCAAGAAAAACAAGCTGAAACCCCAGAAGAGGAAGGCATGTCCGAACCCGGCCAGATCCTTACGGGTGACACTTTTCAGGCTGCAACGCTGGGTAACGACTTCGCGCACCATATTATTAATACGCTGCCCCATATGATCAAAACGGTTTTCCGGCTTGCCCAGACGGATCAAGCGGAACAGAAACCAGGTTCTCTGCACAAATAAACCGGCAGCAACCACGAAGAAGACCCAAAAAATAATATAGCCTGATATTCCCCAATAGGTCGCGCTGACTGGCGACATAATTTCCTCCTATCGCTTGTGAGACGGTTTATCTACATTTGATTGTTTACTTCAGGCAACCTCTTTTTCTTGTTTTTTACGGATAACGGCTCTTTGTCCTTCCGGTGGCGGCAATGGAACAGGTAAACCCACAATTTTAGTCACGGCACCGAACCTCGGCGGACAGACATCGAAACAGGTGCCGCACTTGATACACTCTTCCTGGTTAATAATGTGGATCTCGCCTTTGTTACTGATAATCGCTTCCGCCGGACACCTGCGCGCGCAGATCATGCAAGCCTGGCATTTCTGCGGGTCGATATAATAGGCCGGCGCTTCGTTGACTAATTTATCGACCTCATCCTGAGTGAAAAATTTGTCATATTCCGACGGCTCGAGCAGGCGCTTCCCCAGTTTTTCATTTGTGTGCACCTTAATATAGGGAACCAGGGCAGTCATTTCCATCAGTCTCGCTTTCAGCACATTTTCATCCAGACTTTCGCCGTAACCAAGGGGGCCTAACTCCCTCACCTTACGCGCAAAATCACTCATAACTTCGGCAAAAACAACTCCTTCAGCCGACGACATGAATTCGATTCTTAATCGATCCGGGTTGAGCCCGATGTGTTGCATCATTCTTTTCGCCAGTAATACCATATTCAACGCATGGTAATTACCCTGGGTAATATAGTTACATTCATTTAAACGGCATCCGCCAATAAAAACCCCATCGATCCCGTTAGCAAAAGCCCGCAATACAAATTCCAGCGCGATCCTGCCGGAACACATGACACGGATAACCCTTGTTTCAGTGGTGTATTGTAGTCTGGAAACTCCAGCCATATCGGCAGCGCCGTATGCTCACCAGTGGCACAAAAAACAAANNGATCTTCGGCTTAAATTTAAGTACCGGACTCATTTTGTGCTCACCTCCTTTTCCCGCATTACCGGCTTGCTATGTTTGGCAATATCCAGCAAATTCGGCACCATGGCGTCAATTTGCGCGAACAACCCCTTATCGGTAAAGTGCTTGAGCTGGATGGCCCCGGTGGGGCACCTGGCATTGCAAAGACCGTCACCTTTACATAGAATGGGGTTAACGATCGCCTTTTTACCCTGTTTGGTATCGCGGATCTCGATCGCGCCGTAGGCGCAGACCGCAGCGCAGGCTGAACAACCCATACACTTCTTCTCATCCACCGAGCACACGGACCCGGAGGCGATAACAGTGTCATGAGAAAGCAGGGTTAAAACCCGCCCGGCTGCACCGTAAGCCTGGTTGATCGTTTCGGTGATGTGCTTGGGATAATGCGCCATGCCGCACAGATAAACACCGTCCGCGGCAAACTCGACGGGACGCAATTTCACGTGCGCTTCCTGAAAGAAACCGTCCATCCCCAGATTCACTTTATAGGCAAAGCCGACTTCCTTTGCGCCGGGGGCAGGCACGATCGCCGCCGCTAAAGTGACGATATCAGCATCGATTTCCAACTGACTGCCTAAAACATAATCGGTGGCAGTGACCTTGAGCACGGGGCGGCCTTCCTGCGATTCACCGGCAATAATCTGAGGTTTCTCCTGCGGCTCATAGCGGATAAATTTAACTTCTTTGTCGGCGGCTTGCCGGTAAAAATCCTCGCGGAATCCATAGGTGCGCATATCCCGGTAGAGGATATAGATATCCATCCTGGGGTTGAGCTCTTTCAGTTTCAGGGCGTTTTTCACAGACTCGCCGCAGCAGATACGGCTGCAGTAATTCCGGTCCTCATTCCGGCAGCCGACGCATTGAATCATGACGATGCTATTGGCTTTAGTGACTTTTTCGTCGCCGTTGTGGATGCGCTCTTCCAGTTCTAGGTGAGTCATGACACGGTCGTCCTGTCCGTAAAGATATTCGGTCGGTTTATAGACATCTGCGCCGGTGGCAATCACTGCAGCGCCATGTTTGATCTCAGTGGTGCCTTTTTCCGATTTCACCCTGGTAGTAAAATTCCCAACGTAACCGAAAGCCTCGGTAATCGCTGCTTGCGTGTAGACATGAATTGATGGATGGCTGTACACCTTTTTGATCAAATCTTGCAGGTACGCCTGCACGTCCAGCCCTTCCAGTGTATGGTAAATTTTACGGGCCATACCCCCCAGGTCTTTCTCGCGTTCCAGCAGGTGAACCTCATGCCCCTGGTTGGCGATCGAAAGCGCGCAGGTCATACCTGCGATACCGCCGCCGACCACTACTGCCGTCTTGTTGACCGGCAGATCAAATTCTTTGAGCGGCTCCAGATGACGGGCACGCGCAACCGACATACGGATGATGTCGAATGCTTTATCGGTAGCATCTTCTTTTTCCTTGGAATGCACCCAGGAGTTGTGCTCACGGATATTGCCCATTTCGTAATAATATTGATTAATCCCCGCGTCCCGCAGGGTCTCGCGGAATAACGGTTCAAGGGTACGGGGACTGCAAGCGGCGACCACCACCCGGTTCAGCCCTTTTTCTTTCGTAATATCAGTGATTTCCCGGATGGAATTGGAAGCACAGGAGAACAGCTGCTCCTGCGCGTGTACGACATTAGGCAAGGTCAAAGCGTATTCCACTGCGGAAGGAACGCTGACAATTCTGCCGATATTGGCGCCGCAGTGGCAGACAAAAACCCCGATCCTCGGCTCCTCTTTGGAGACATCCCTTTCCGGCGGGAATATTCTTTCTTCAGTTAATTTACCGCGCCGGTAATCCAGCAGCTCACCACATTGGGAACTGGCGCCGCTGGCAGTAAAAACAGATTCCGGAATATCAGTCGGTCCCTGGAAGGCACCACTGATAAAAACACCGGGGCGCGAGCTCTGCATCGGATTCGTTTCTTTGATCTGGCAATAGCCGTGGTCATTGAGCTCGATGCCGAATTTACCGGCCAGTTTTTTAACTTCCGCGGGAGGCGTTAGACCGACGGACAGTACCACCATATCGAATTCTTCTTCTTTCACCCCGTTGTCATTAGTCGAATAGCGCACGGTCACATTTTTAGTTACAGGATCTTCTCTCACAACCGAGGTATAACTGCGAATGAAACGCATGCCGGACAACTTTTCTGCGCGCTGGAAGAAACGTTCAAAATCCTTGCCGTAAGAACGGATATCATTGTGGAAGATTGTGCATTCGGCGTCGGAATCATGGTCTTTAGTTAGAATTACCTGTTTCTGCGCATAAGTACAGCAGACGGCGGAACAATAGCTGTGCCCCGCGCCTTTGGGGTTAACCTGCCGCGACCCGATGCAGGAAATCCAGGCGATTTTGTGCGGATGCTTTTTATCGGAAGCGCGCAGGATCTCGCCTTCGTACGGACCAGTGGCGCATAGCAGCCGTTCATAGTCCATGCCAGTGACCACATTCTGGAACTTGCCATAGCCGTATTCATTACCTATTTTGGGTGTAAATGCTTCGATACCCGGCGCCAGAATAACTGCCCCCACTTTTACTTCGATCCTTTCCGGCGCCTGATTAAAATCAATGGCCTTGTTCTTACAGGCACTTTCACAAATCCGGCATTTCTTGTCTTTGAGGTAGAGACAGCTTTCATCGATGTAAGTGACTAAGGGAATGGCCTGGGCAAAATAGATATGAATAGCCTTATTTTTCGATATTTCCTGGTTGAACTGGTCGGGATATTTCACCGGGCAATATTCGACACAGGTCGTACAACCCGTGCATTTACTCTCGATAATATATCTGGGTTTTTTAAGCAAAGTAACCTTGAAGTTACCGGCTTCACCTTCGACATTATCGACTTCGGTGTAAGTCATCACCTTAATATTCGGATGCCGTCCAACCTGGACGAGCTTCGGGGCGAGTATTCATATCGAGCAGTCATTGGTGGGAAAGGTTTTATCCAGTTGTGCCATATGGCCGCCGATGGCCGGCGCTTTGTCCACTAGATAAACTTTGTAACCCGCGGTGGCCAGGTCCAGAGACGCTTGTACGCCGCTGACCCCGCCGCCAACTACCATGACGTCGCCGAAATTACTCCCCTTCAGACTCTTCCGAAGCTCCTCGATCTGTTCTTTTTCCACTTTTATGGTCCTTCTCAGATGGCTTCGTTACTAAATAACTTCCTGTAAAACTTCCGTGATATCCTTGATCTGGATCGCCGCGCTGTTCTTGAGGGACAACCGGCTGTCCTCAAACTGGGTGATGCAATATGGGCAAGCGGTGACCAGTTCTTCGGCCCCCACGTCGAGCGCCTGATTCAGCCTGATGTCGGAGAACCGTTCATTTTTGGCGGTTTCCATCCAGACACGGCCTCCGCCCATCCCGCAGCAAAGACTGGTTTCCCGCGTATCGGCCATTTCTTTCAGTTCCAGACCGGGGATCTTTTTCAATGTATCTCGGGGTTCATCGTAGATACCGTTATGCCGTCCTAAATAACATGGATCATGATAGGTAACTTTCTTTTTATATTCCTTCGTGATTTTGATTTTGCCCTCTTTGATCAGTCGGAATAAATACTGGGTGATATGCATTACCTCGAAGTTGGTTTTAAATTCAGGATATTCGTTCTTAAAGGTGTGATAGCAATGCGGAGAGGAAACCAGGATAGTCTTTACCCCGGCATCGATAAAAGTCTTGATGTTTTCCCGAGCCAGGCGTTTGAATAATGTTTCGTTACCGGCTTTGCGCACGCTTTCACCGCAGCACATTTCTTTAGAGCCAAGAATGCCGAAATCCACACCGGCAACGGTCAGAATTTTGGCCGTAGCCTGGGCGATCTTTTTCAGTCTGGGGTCGTAGCTGGGATAGCAGCAGGGGAAATAGAGCACAGCAGTACCTTCAGTGAATTCTTTTACGCTAAGGTCCTGTGCCCATTTTGCGCGATCATTCGGTTCCTGCCCGAAGGGATTGCCGACGCTGGCCAAGCTGGTCATAACACTACGCAGATTGGGGATACTGGCGGGGACGACACCATCCGGTACCAGCACCCGACGCATTGAGCGCATCACATCGATAATTTCGACACCGCGCGGGCAACGCTGCACACAATTGCGGCAGGTTGTGCATAGCCAGATATCTTCGGATTCGAAAGGTACCACGCCGAATTTGGCCTGATTGACAAGCCGACGCACGTAAAATTGTCTGACCCGCCCCCAGGGACACACAGAATCACACTTTCCACATTGATAGCAGAATTTATCGGCTTCACCGCCGGCTTCTTTAATGCCATCGATTACTACTTTAAAGGGCTCCAGGGGCAAGATTTCCATTATCTTTTTTGCGCCTTTTTACGTCTTTATATCCTGTTTATGCCCAAACCGTTCAACAGTATCTTTGATCTTTTCCAACCCGTACTTATTCACCAGCGCTTCCAGTCCGGTTTCCGCGTCTCCAGGTTTCTCATCTTCTTCGACTTCCTCTTCACGCTCTTCATAAGTCAGGGCATTGTTCAAGCACCACTGCACGCACAGCGGCTTGCCGGTCGGTTCATCTTCACACATATCGCATTTAAGCGGCAGTCCAGAATCAGGTTCTTTAAAAAAGCCGCGGGAGGGACAGGAAGCGCGGCAGAAATCACATTCCGAGTATTCTTTGCCGTCCAGAACATACTTATCTCTGCCCATGCATTCGGCGGCGGTATATTCACCGGCGTAGACAGGCAGATAAACATCTCTTAACGGATCACGCACCATGCGGATGCGAGACCTAGCCGGGTTATTGCTGCTGTAACGGGGATTAGAGTGAAAGGCCGAACAAATCACTTCACAGGCACGGCAGCCGTTACACTTATCAACGTCAATTTTGATGGTCTTAACTTTCTTCATCACTTTACTCATTCTTGATCACCCCCCGCTGTTCCAGGTCATCTCCCACACCAGCTAACTCCAAGTCCTGCAATGTCTTTTTCGTGGGAATGCCCTGCTTGTCCCACCCCTTAAACCGGTAATAAGCATCCAAAAGCTGATCTTCAAGCTCAGGGAACCTTTTCCGCCAGTGATCTTCCGGAGGCTTTTCATCAACCCTGCGCAATCCTCTCCGAACATTAATAGCCCGGATCAGATTGCGATTCCGCTTGTAAATCTGCGCCAGTTTTGTTTCATCCATTTCAATGCCGGCACCGGATGAGATAAACTTCGGGTAATTGTGGACATGGTAAGGAGGTTTCAGCGGGAATGAAGATAATCCGGCACACACTCCAAGGGCATCATCGATGTAGTGCATCTTTTCCTGCCAATCCACAATATCCACGGACATATCGACCGTGGGGTAATATGGATTGGAATGGTCTCCCCGCACTTCCCAGCCCAGCAGATATTGCTTGAACTTTTCATCGGGAACCTGGATCCAGTCCTTAATGAAGTTTTCTCTTTCCTCCATCGTCGGAAATGGCGCCTGGGGAAATTGTCCTTCGATCTGTGTAATGTTAATCTTTTCGCCGGTAGCGTACATCAGAAAATAAACGGGATTCAACATACCCAGTTTGAGCGGGAGTTGCTCGTGTTTTTTAATGGTGTTATGATCGAATGCTTCAGCCCCTTTGCCAATCTTACGGGCGGCCCAATACACGCCGTCGGCTAAAATATCGCCGATGCCTTCGCGGCGGACAATGCGATCGAGTAACCAGTAAAATTTGCCTTCGTTGTCGGTGGGACACCCTGCAAAGTCCTGTTCAGTCAAAATACCTGCCTCGCGCAGTTCAAACGCAAAGGCCATAATTTGGGGTGTCGAAAAACCATCTACGCCGTATTCGGTGGCACGTTGGGCAATCCTGAAACCAAAATCCAGGTCGTCGACAAAGGCGGCCATTGTATAAGTCAATTTCGAGAAGCATTTCATCATGTAAGTGGACATGCCGGGCAGGGAAATAATTGCGCCGCATTTCATCGGGCAGTTGTAGCAACTTACCAGGCGCGTGCGCGCATGTTCCTGCACAGTCTTCCACTTTGTTTCGATTTCCGGATTCCAGAAATCTTTTCTGCGCGTACGGGCATTGCCCCAGGAGAAGTTTTCGGTGTGCCATTTTTCATCGACATGCAGCATTTCCTGCGGAGACCCCAATCCCTGCAAAATAGTCATAACGCCGGGAACCGGATTATCAGCGCGGACTTTGATATAATCCAGTACGCCTTTACTCAGTTCCAGGAATTCAGCAGGCCGTGCGAGATTGATATCTTTGGTGCCTCGGACAACGACGGCCTTTAACTTTTTGTCGCCCATCACCGCGCCCACGCCGAGCCGGCTGGAACTGGACCTGCCCTGCTCGATAGAAGCCGTGAATACGCGGTTTTCTCCGGCCAGCCCGATTGCGGCAACCTGGGCATTAGGCTCTTTCAATTCCTGTTTTATCAGTTCGGCGGTTTCAATCGCGCCTTTACCGGCCAGATACCGGGCGTCCCGTATTTCTACTTTGTCGTTGTTTATATAAACATAAACCAGTGTGGGAGATTTACCGCGGAAGATGATTTTATCGTAACCGGCATATTTCAATTCCGGGGCAAAAAATCCGCCCATCATCGAATATGCCATCAACTTTGTCTGTGGGGAAATCGTAGAAATGATCGTGCGGTTAGCGCCGGGAGCAGGCGTGCCGGCTAAAAGACCGGCGCCAAATATGAGCAGGTTTTCGGGAGAAAACGGTTCGATTTCCGGGGGCACTCTATCCCACAGAATCTTCGCGTTTGTACCTAGCCCACCCAGGTGAAGTTCGGTCAACTTCGAATCCGTCGCTTCCCGTTCGATATTGCCGCTGGAGAGATCGATTTCCAGATTAAACCCTGTCTCTGCGTACCTCATGTTTACCCTCTCGGCTGCTTAACTTTCAGGCAACCTTGCCGATCAAGAAAGATTTATAGGATCTGTTTCTTTCGGAGTTCCGGTTTGCTCTTTGCGGGCGAAACCGGGAGGTGTATGGTCAGGTTTAAGAAGATTCAATTGTTCGGGACTAGGTGATGTTAATTACTCCTTGTAGTCTGGTAGTTCTGGAATGCCGAATCAAAATATTCATTAGCCTTATTGGCGAGTAAATCATGGTATTCCCCAAAAATGTTGGCCGCCTGCGGCCGCAGCCAATTACGGGGGAGTAGTTCAAGGGGCAGGTCAGGGTCATAGAAAGGTAATCTGCGGTACTCGTGAATCAGGTGGAATCTCTCGACAAAGCACTCACCGGGTTCGATTACTTCACCGGCTTGCAACCGCTTCCGGTGGTCTTTCAGCTTACGCTGGTACTTGTCGACAAAATCATTATATTTTTCATGGATTTTATCCAGGTCCCAACACCAGTTCATAATATCTTTGGGATTCGCGGAGCCCACCTGCCGGGCGCTAAATATCTGAACACAATCCTCGATACTCAAACGTTCCGCCAGTTCCGATACTTCCCTGGTCATGTCATAAGGGGAAATCCAGGTTGCATCACTAAGCGCGCCGTAACCTAACCACCCCAGTTCCCGCCGGAAGATATCGCGAGTTTCCCGGGTTTTTTCCGGTATTGAGTAGGTTACGATACTCCACGTACCATCCCATTTATTGGTTTTACGTTTAAATATCCGTGTCGCGCCTTCAGTTAATAATGTACGTCCTTTATTGGTTAAAGAATAATAACTTCTCCGCCCAACCCGCCGCATTTTAATTAAACCCTTGCGGGACATCCTCGATATCGCCGAGCGTACCGCTTGCTGAGAAAGGTCAAAATTAGCCAGCAGTCTAATCAGCGTATCAATCCCGATTTCTCCGCCAAGGTGGAGTATGTAATCGCCATAAAGAGTCAGCACGACCTGCTGGGGGTGATACGTATTTGTCCGGGAGTTTACGTGTGCTGGTGTCAT
Source organism: Dehalococcoidia bacterium (assembly GCA_003162335.1). GTDB lineage: Bacteria > Chloroflexota > Dehalococcoidia > Dehalococcoidales > Fen-1064 > Fen-1064. Next base: position 18,394 of record PMMG01000121.1, on the reverse strand, counting down.
TATTTTATATACCTCTATATATCATTATATGTCGTTTTTTTATTATGCGTTAAATTAACGAACTATCGATTAACGGCATTATAGGACATCGCAGCAGCATTGTCAATGGATTTTTTTAGAGCGTAATTTTATGATTGAAAGTGCCCATCGGATGGTTGGACTGTTTATTTTGGTTCAGGCGGTTAAACATAAATATTTATTTGTCTGAATGTCCGCAGTTTGTTGTGAATGCGAACACCTTTAAGATGAAGTTACACGCCAGTCATTGGTATAAACATCGAACTTTTTACCTTTGGCTGAAGCAATCAGAGTAATCCCGTAATTCTCAGCGACTTTCACTCCCAGGCTGGTCGGCGCGGAGATAGAAATGACGATCGGGATGCCCCGCCGGGCAACCTTGTGCATTATCTCTGAGGAAACCCGGCCACTGGATAATATAGCTCGATCGGCCGTAGCGATTTCTTCTAGTAAACATTTACCAAAAATTTTGTCGATGGCATTGTGTCTACCGATATCTTCATTAAAAATCAGGACGTTCTTACTGTCGCAGAAAGCAGCGCTGTGCACTCCATGTGTGGATAAATACAGTTCGGAACGCAGCTGAAAATCTTTGACCAACGCGATAACTTCAGCAGGGGAAATCTGCATCCGTGATTCCACCTTAGCGATACCAACATCGGCCACGCTGTAAAAAGCCGCCCCTGCCCCACAACCAGAGGTAATAAGCCGTTTGGAGAAAAACCGACTGTCCGGTTCGATGACGTTGTCCGTCTCCACCCGTACAACTCCTTCCCACTCATCGACTTCAATTTTTTTAATTTGCTCCTTGCTTTTGAGCAGGCCTTCAGAGACAAGAAAGCCCACCACCAGATATTTCATGTCTTTCGGAGAGCATAACAGGGTCACAAGCTCCTTGCCATTTAAAAAGATGGTAAGCAATATTTCCCGGGCAACTGACTGTTCGATCGGGCTCTTGCCTTCCGAAGTAAATTGCGTAGCGGTGAACTTCTCCGCGTTGGCATCCATCTCTATTTTGTACCTTCCTTTGTCGCCTCCCTTATATCAACTTTTCAGGAGGAACAACAGGCTGTAAGTCTTATTTATTAATAACGATAATCACTTTCTCGATGGGGTTATTTACTCCTTTGAGAATCGAAAGCATACCCACGAGTGTGCTTTTAATGATCTTGCTGGTAAAAGTATTGGTCGGGATAGCCGCATCGTTCAGGGTGACCGTTACGGTTTCTTGATCAATCTGCAGGTTTAAATTTCGTATCTTAGCGGTGCCTTCCAGCGATTCAATCATGCCGCTGACGGTGTGTTCGATAAAGGCTCCGACAAAATAGTCGGTTTTAATGGGAATGTCGTTAACGGTGACCATTAAGTTAACTGTCATGATTACCTCCAGCAGACCGGAATTTTCGGTATTTGCTGCCTTATTATATATACCTTCGGCTTTTACATTCAAGGGAAAAAAGCAATCAGCTGTCAGAAATTGAGTTTTGGAAATAGATTAGCTTAAAAAAGAATTGGAGCGAAACAACAAACAACCTGCCATTGAGGCAAATAATAATACCAATAAATAGATTCCGGCCTTCGCCAACGGAGGAAAATCAGCGTAAGGCCGGATTATGAAAACAAATAATAATTATCTGAGCCCGGGACGTTGTTCTTCTGATTTTCCGGAGCCGCCAGCGGAGGAATTGGGTGCGACCAAAACACCGTCCCTTTTTACTTCCAGGGTGCTGCCGCATTTACTGCACAGGCGGTATCGTTCGGCATTCAACGCCCAGCCGTAGTAGCGCCCGCCGCATTTGGGGCAAATCGCTTCGAATCCATTCATATTTTTATACTCTCCGTGACAGGGTAACATGTTATTTATTTTCTAATCCTACTTTGTCCAGACCGGTAGCATCCATGTACGAGCGGAAATACCTGGCGATATCGGGGTCGGTGATTTCCGTCTCTACCTGCCGGTAAGGGCCGCCTAATGCATTGTTGTATATCTTTTTGACATCCGGCATAAGACCGGCGACATCCATTCCATCAGGAAGCGTTGCGGATGGAGTATCCGTCGTGACCGCTACCGGAGCCGGCGCAGCGTCCGCCGATACCGAGGGCGCGCTATGATTCATCGTCAGCACCAATAACAATGCCACCGTCATCCCGATAAAAAAACCGAGCAATATTTTCATTCCCGAGCTCCCCTGATAACCCTTATCCGAACATTATTAAAAACAAACCACGATCTTCAGGCCCGGTTTCACTATTCGCTCCCTGCCGTCCAAGTGACGAAATAACGGGCGGCAATTCATCGCATCCTGAATAATAGGATTACTAATGTACTGGTACTAATGTACTGCCTTTGAGGGGTAGCCCACAACGACCTTTTGGATGATTTTAAGAGATAAAAAGGATTAATCCTCGAATGATTAAAATGGGCTTGGTTTGCGGGGTATTTTGTTAAGACAAAAAACGGTCTTTTATTTCGGCTTTCGGCGGAACTGGGTTTCGTATAGATGGGCGTAAAGCCCGCCTTTGGCCAATAGTTCAGCGTGGGTGCCACGTTCAACAATACGGCCGCAATCTAATACCAGGATTAAATCTGCGGCCAGGATAGTGCTCAACCGGTGGGCAATCACGATATTTGTGCGGCCGACCATGACCCGACTCAATGCTTCCTGAATAAGCGCTTCGGACTGGCTGTCCAGCGAACTGGTTGCCTCGTCCAATACCAGAATACGCGGGTCTTTCAGTATTACTCGCGCCAGTGCAAGACGCTGCTTTTCGCCACCGCTCAACCGGTAACCACGCTCGCCAACGATAGTCTGATACTGCAAAGGCAGTCCCATGATGAAATCATGGATATTGGCCGTGCGCGCCGCTGCTTCAATCTCGGGTTGGGTGGCATCCAACTTACCGTAAAGCAGATTGGCCATAATAGTATCGTTAAAAAGATAGGTCTCCTGGGTGACCATACCGATCTGCGCCGTCAGCGAGGTCAGCGTTACATCCTTCAGATCATACCCGTCAATCAACACCCGTCCCTCGGTGGGGTCATACAAGCGCGGGATCAAGTAAGTCAATGTGGTTTTACCGGCGCCGCTGGGACCAACCAGCGCGACCAGTTGTCCCGGTTCGGCGCGGAAAGAAATATGATCCAATACTTCTTCGCGCGTCTGACTGGGCGTGGTTTGTTCGTCCTCCTGATCATTTTTACTATTGCGGGTTGCGAGGGAGCTGTCGCGGGCGGCAATTTGTTGATCCGCCTGTAATAACCCAAAACGGCGGATGTCTTTAAGCAATCCTTTCCCTTCTCTGATGTAATGGAAACTTAAATCATCGAATTCAAGCACGCCGCGGATATTATGCAGCACATGAGCATCCGGTTTTTCGGTGATTTCCTGCGGCAGGTCGAGGACTTCGAACACGCGTTCAAAACTGACCATAGACGTAGCAAAATCCACCGGCGCGTTAGTCAATGTCTGCAATGCGCCGTATAATGTGCCGAGGTAGAGCGATAAAGCGACCAGAGTACCCAGTGAAAGTAACTGTTTTATGACCAGATAACCGCCGACGCCGAAAACCAGCGCTGTTCCCATGGCGCCCATAAAGCCAATGCTGATAAAGAAAAGCCCGCCTGTGACAGCCCGGCGGACATTGATATCCCGCACGTCTTTGGCGCGCTGTTGGAAATGTTTATCCTCTTCAGAAGTCCTGCCAAATAGTTTCACCAGCAGCGCCCCGCTGATATTAAGTACTTCCTGGGCAACGGCATTCATCCTGGCCATTACATCCAGCTGTATCCTGGTGATATCACGCAGACGGTTACCTAGTTTACGCGCGGCAAAGAGTAACAACGGCAGGATCGCAATACTGATCAATGTCAGCCGCCACTCCAACGTAAGCATGACCGATATTACAACTACCGCTTGAATCAAACTGGTCACGATACTGACAAATGTATTGCTGACGGCGCTCTGTGCGCCGACGACATCATTATTCAAACGGCTCATCAACTCGCCGATCTTGGTATGGGTGAAGAAACCCAACGACATACGCTGCAAATAGGAAAATAAACCCACTCTCAAATCATAAGAAACACCTTCTCCCACCCGGGCGTTAAATTGCCGCAGCATAACGTTTAAAAATGCCGAAAGGAGCGGCACGGTAACAAGGGCAACCGCCAGCCATAATAAGCGGTGGAGGTCACGAGCCGGTAAAGTCTTGTCGATCAGCTCACGTAAAATTAACGGGGTTATCAATCCCAACCCGGTAGTCGCCAGTGTCATTAGCAGCATACTGACTATCCACCAGCGGTAGGGTTTGGCATAGCTCCAGACGCGTTTCATCAAACCCCAGGTTATTTTGGGTTTCTCGTCCGGAGCATTATTAGGTCGTATGAAACCCATGCGGCCGTGCATCATAAGTTATTGTCCTGAATTTTTGTCAGAGGTTTTTGCAGACTAATTTTTACGAACTGACACAACTACATTATTTTTAGTCTAGCACTAAACGCGGAAAGATTTCAGAAATACTCCATTGCCTGCAGCAACAAATAGTGCTAAAATCAGCCTAATTCAAAGGGGAGACATGGACAATAAAACGAGCGAAAAGAGATTAACGGGAAAAGTCGCCTGGGTAACAGGCTCCTCACGCGGTATAGGCCGGGTGATTGCCGACCATCTAGCCGGTTTAGGGGCGAATGTTGCTGTGCAGGGTACAAGTCCGACATCCACCCGTGCTTTTAATGAAGCCGATTCGCTGACAGCGGTGGCGCGAACTATCGCCGAGGCCCACGGGACCGCAGTATTACCGGTTTGGGGAGACCTCACATTGGAGGCTACCGTCAAGCAACTCGCCGCGCAAATCCGCAAGGAATTCAGGCAAATAGATATATTGGTGAACTGCGCTGGCGGCGATATCGGCGCACAGGGCACAATGGGCAAGAACGCCGGAAAACCGCAATTTAACGACGCGGTATTTGTTACTTTCGAAGATTTGAAAAGCGTGCTGGACCGCAACCTGTTGACCTGCATTCTCTGCTGCCGTGAGGTAGCGCCGGAGATGATCAACCGCAACTCTGGTTGCATTGTCAATATCGGCAGCATCAGCGGGCTGGCCGGTCACGCGCAGGAAGCAATCTATTCCACCGCCAAAGCCGCCGTGCATGAATATACGCGCTGCCTGGCGGCACAATTAAGACCCTATAATGTGCGTGCTAATGTCGTGGCGCCCGGTCCAATTGTCACACCGCGTTTTGTCGCCAGCCGCCCCATCGATGAAACGAAAAAACGGACAGATGGGCCGCTGGACCGCTACGGTTGGCCGATTGAAATTGCCAAAGCGGTTGAGTATCTTATTACCCCTGATTCTTCCTATATTACCGGGCAGGTATTGCGAGTAGACGGCGGCGGTCAACTATGGCCGGCCTAGAAACGAAAAGAGAATTTTGGAGGGCCATGTAATGAAGCTTTTAGGCATCTCATGCGGACGAAGGATGGGAAATAGCGAAATATTGCTCAGGGAAGCTTTAATGGGTGCCGGGGAATCAGGCATCGAGACGGAGGTATTATGCCTGCTCGATGTCGATGTTAAACCTTGCATCGGCTGCAAGGTCTGTCCGGCTGAAATCACCGGTAAAGAAGACTGTGTGATCAAGGACGACGCGGTCTTTGTCTGGAATAAAATCATGGACTGCGACGGACTGATCATCAGCGGTCCGGTCTATTGCCTCACTCCGCCTGGCTATCTGATGGTGATTCGCGACAGGTTGTTCGGCTCAAAGTCCGATGTCGCATGGATGATGGAACGCAAGAAATTAAAGACGCAGGGGGAAAAGGTATTCGTGGATGAAAGGTGCTTTAAAACCCGACCCGGCGCTTTCATCTCAGTTGGAGGGTCAGTAACGCCCGACTGGCTTTCGCTGGGTTTGTCCGTATTTCAGACGATGACTTTTTCAATTCAACTGGAAGTCATCGACCAGATGATGGTGATGGGCACCAATATTATCGAAGGGCAGGTGCTCCTGAATGATGCGGCGATGGAAAGAGCCCACAAACTGGGACGGAATGTCGGCGCTGTCATGGGCAAATCTACGGCAGAAATGAAATGGCAGGGCGATGAACCGGGAACCTGTCCGGTCTGCCATGGGAATGAGATCACAATTACGGGCAAGAATCCGGTGCAGTGTCCGATTTGCGGCATTTACGGCGAGTTACAGGTAGTGAACGGTGAAATTAAAATCACCTTCAGTGAGGAAGAAAAAAAACGGTCCAGATTGACGATCGCGGGCAAGATGGAACACTGGAACGAGTATCATCCGGCTGATCCGGAAAAAGCCTGGGCGCTGCAGCAAACCTCCACCATGCCGCCCTCGAAGGCAAAGGAATTGAGGGCGGAAATAAAACAGAAAATGGCTAAATACAAAGCTGATAAACCCTGTATCAAACCGCCGAAAGCTAAAAGTAAATAGTAACCAGCACTTCACGCCTTAAGATCGGAAGTATTTCGTCTTCTGACTCAATAATGAGTTTTCAGTAATAAACGCGGGAGGCTGTAAATGAAATTAGCAAATAAAGTCGCTATCATCACCGGAGGCAGCCGCGGGATCGGACGCGGGGTTGCAGTGGCATTCGCTCACGAAGGGGCAGCGGTGGCCATTGTAGGCCGCAACAAGCAGGATTGTGACGCAACCGCGGCCTTTATTTCCGGCAGCGGGGGAACCGCCATCAGTATACCTGCGGATGTATCGAAAGAGGAAGATGCGGCCCGTATTGCGGAACAAACCGTTGCAAAGCTGCACCGCATCGATATATTGGTAAATAGCGCCGCGGTGAATTTACCGTACCGCGTGATCAGTGACGTCACCCTGGCCGACTGGAACTGGATTCTCGGTGTCAACCTGACCGGCATCTTTCTGGTCTGTAAGGCAGTATTACCGCAGATGAAACAACAGCATTTCGGCAAAATCATCAACTTCTCATCTATCGGCGGACTATCCGGCGCGCCTGGCAGGGCTCCATACCGGGCCACCAAAGCCGCGATCATCAACTTTTCCGAATGCCTGGCAGCTGAAGTAAAAGAATTCGGGATCGATGTTAATACCATCTGTCCGTGCGTGGTAGAAACAGATATGCTGCGCGAAACGAAAAAAACGGTAGCCATCCCCAATATCCCCATGCCTCCGGAAGAAATGGCCGAAGTCGCCGTGTTCCTGGCTTCCAATGAAGGCCGGGCAATAACAGGAACTACCATCAACGCTTTCGGCGCGGGTAATCCGCTTTTTTACCTGCCGAAGAAATAGCCGCTCACTTTTGAACAATTGCAGAAACCGTGAGATTGGTGATAGAATACCGGTAACCTGTTTATCTAAGAGGAATTATGTCTGTAGGACATGTAGGTCTAATATTACTGTCCATTATTCTGTTTTTGACAGGGTTCCTCATCATAAGACTTTCTAAAATTTTCATTGATTGGCTTTTTGACTGGTCTGCCCGTATGCTAAAAGGTTCCCAGGACACCCCTCATACTCAAGGGGAACGCCGGTTGAATCTGTGGACGATCAGGGTATTGGGCGTTCTTTTCATATTTGCCGGTGTTTTACCTTTATACATTATTTTTTCAGATTTTCACAGATAGCTTTACCCAAAGTCCAAAATAGTTTGGCATCAATCCTGCTGATTTTCCCAGAATCCTCCTCCGGCAAAGCTTAAACTGGTTTTTTNNAGTGACAACAAAACTGGTACTGGTCAGACACGGGGAAAGTGTCTGGAACAAAGAAGACAGATTCACCGGCTGGACGGATGTAGACCTGTCCGAAAAAGGTATCTCCGAAGCGAAAGCAGCCGGTAAGTTATTAAAAGAAAACGGCTATATCTTTGATGTAGCCTTCACCTCCGTGCTCAAGCGGGCGATCAGGACCCTATGGTTGGTTCAGGATGAAATGGACCTTTTGTGGATACCGGTGACCCATTCCTGGCAGTTAAACGAAAGACATTACGGCGCATTACAGGGCTTGAACAAAGAGGAGATGACGGCGAAAGTCGGGGAAAAGCAGGTGCAGATCTGGAGAAGGAGTTTTGATGTACAGCCGCCGCCCCTGGAGATCACCGATAAACGGTATCCCGGAAATGAGCCCAAATATAAAGAATTGACGAAAAAAGAACTGCCGCTGACAGAAAGTCTGAAGGATACTATCGCCAGAGTTGTACCGTACTGGGAGCAGGTAATTGCTACCACCATCACATCCGGCAAACGTGTGATTATCGCAGCCCACGGCAACAGTCTGCGCGCAATGGTGAAATACCTTGATGGCATCAGCGACGCAGAAATTGCCAATATGAATATCCCCACCGGTATACCGCTGGTCTACGAACTGGATGACAAGCTGAAACCGATTTCACACTGCTACCTGGGCAACGCCGAAGCCATACAGAAAGCAATCACTTCCATCGCGGCTCAAGGTAAATTAAAGAAATAACAGGGTGGATTTAAGGAAAATACCAATTCGAAATCAGAATAGCTTACCGGAAGCTATTTTGTTTTCTTCAGGTATGTCCGTGATAAACAATCGACCGGTGCGGCAGGTTTTACATTGGAAGAAGTATTGATTATTGTCTTGATGTAATTTGAGTTGCTGCCCGCAGGTTAAACAACCGATGTTTGTAACCACCATAGTATTGCCGCAATTTCCGCATTTATAATAGTAATCGTTTTTATAATAGATACTGATATTCGGGCTGCCGCACTCTCTGCAATAAAATACAGCTGCTGCATATTCGGGGGTAGCTGAATCAAGGTCGGTGTTTTCGGCGGGAAACCCGGGTAATCGTGCCTGTCTAAGGTTATCAGATGAATCATTTTGATAGAATTCTTCGAATTTCAATGCCCTCTCCTATCGCACTCGTTATCAAAACAATAACAGCTTGACTTTTTTGAGACAATAGATATAATGTACTGACATTGTGTTCCATTTATCCTATTATGTAATTGAAGGTTAATTAAACGTGCGTAATAACCACAGCAACCAAAGTAAATATTATATTATGGTACTAATGCTTTTCGTGACCTTACTTACGGACAAATGAAATTTTCTACTTCATTGAAACACTGGAAATCATCCCCGATGATTGCCCTGATCGCACTGGTAGCGGTATGCGCCGCGTGGGGCTCCACTTTTCTGATAGTACAGGACGCTGTCGCGCGGATGCCCGTGATGAGTTTTCTGGCAGTGCGTTTTACGGTGGCGGCACTGGTGATGTTTGCGTTGCGTCCGACCTGCTTACGCGGTATGACGATGCAAGGACTGTGGCGCGCCGTTGGGTTGGGGATAGTTTTGGGTTTGGGCTATATTACACAAACCTACGGCTTACGTTTTGCTTCAGCTACGGTTTCCGGGTTTATTACTGGGATGTGCGTGGTGCTCACCCCGGTAATGTCGTGGTTGATTCTGCGCAGGAAAATCAACTTCAATACCATCCTGGCGGTTGTGCTGGCCACTATCGGTCTGGCTTTACTCAGCCTGCACGGTTGGTCTGTCGGCTGGGGTGAATTGCTGACGCTGGCCTGCGCGATTTTCTATGCGGTGCATATCGTAGGATTGGGGGAATGGTCGTCCAAATACGGACCTTACGGCTTTTCCATGCTGCAGATTGCCACCGTAGCAATAATCGCGCTACTTGTATCATTGCCCGACGGTATTAAATTGCCGCCTGACGCGGGAGTCTGGGGCATCGTAGGCATTACCGCCATCTTTGCCACTGCGATCGCTTTTCTCGTGCAGACCTGGGCACAGTCGCTGGTCCCCGCGGTCAGCGCCGCCATCATCATGACCATGGAACCGGTCTTTGCCGGAATTTTCGGTGTATTTATCGGAGGAAATAAACTGACATTACAGATTATCTTCGGCGCGGTTTGCGTGCTGGTCGCGATGTTAATGGTTGCGTTAAAATCAGCAGCGAAAACGACACGTCTGGAGAGTTAACACTAATTTTACAAAGCCAGTCGAAGCCACTTCAAGTAATATCGCCAATAACCATCAAACTTTGCAAAATTTCCCTTTTCTGATATTATTAAGGCAATTTTAATAAAACAAAGTATTTCATCAGGAGGTACGAATGAAACGTATTTTGGCATTTGTTCTTGTAGTTGTACTGGTGGTCAGCATGGTGCTGCCGTCCTGTACAAAATCCACCTCTGCTTATAAAGTTGCAACAGACGCCACGTGGGCGCCCTTTGAAACAGTCAACGAAAAAACTAAACAAATCGAAGGCTTCGACATTGATTTGTTCAACGCGATTGCTGACAAAGCAGGGATTAAGATCACCTTCGTTAATGTAGCTTTTGACCCCTTGCTGGCTGGTATGGCGCAAGGGACATACGACGCTGCTATTTCTTCCATAACAATTACTCCCGATCGTCAAAAAGCAATGCTTTTCTCCGATCCATATTTTGACGCAGGACAAATTGTTACAGTGCGCATTAACAACACAACGATAAACAATAAAAACGATTTAACAGGGAAAACAGTTGCCGTTCAACTGGGCACGACCGGCGCGATCGAAGTGGGTAACATTAGCGGAGCTACTGCAAAGCCGTATGATGACATAGGCCTGGCATTCCAAGATTTAATGAACGGACAAGTCGATGCTGTAGTTTGTGACAATCCTGTCGCCTTGAACTACGTTGCCACTAATCCTACCAAACTGAAGACCACCGGAACAGTTTTTACCAATGAACAGTACGGCATTGCCGTCGCCAAAGGCAAGGATGACCTGCTGAAGAAAATCAATGATGGTCTGGCGCAAGTTAAAGCAGCAGGGACAATCCATACTCTTGCTGTAAAATGGCAATTAGCACAATAACAGTTAATTCGTTGAACTAAATTTAATAAAACGGGGAGAAGGCTCAAAGTGCCTTCTCCTCCATTTCTCCTCCAGATAAGGATAAAAGATGTTTGGACGTCTTCAGACAGAAAGACCGGAGCCGCCGGAAACAAAAGTCCCCGAATTAGAGAATATTCCGGAAGCAGGAATCGGTTACCATATCGATGCATGGTGGTGGCTGGTCGCACTGGTTGCAGGTATAATTGCGATTCTTAGTATTACCAAGCCGGACCCTTACTGGCGTATTGTACTTTTTGTCCGGGACGGTATCGGCATTACTGTATTAATTACAGTTGTGTCTTTTATTTTGATGCTTTTTGTCGGGATGCTGGGCGGCCTGGGGCGTATTTCTAAGAATAAATTCATCCATCTGGTTACCACTTTATACGTGGAACTGGTACGCGGAATCCCGTTATTGGTACAGCTAATCTGGTGGTATTTCGCGTTTCCGGTAATCATCAAACAAATCGGCGTCTGGACGCATATTTCGTTCCTCGAAAATTACGAGGCAAACGCCATCGTGCTGGCGATTTTCGGTTTTGTCTTCTGTTACGGCGCCTATATGAGTGAAATCTTCCGCGCCGGTATCCAGAGTATCCCCAAAGGACAAATGGAAGCGGCCCGCAGCCTAGGCATGAGTTATTTTCAATCGATGCGTTATGTCGTGCTACCGCAGGCCATCCGGGTCATTCTGCCACCGGTCGGCAATGAATTCATCGCTTTACTCAAGGACTCATCGTTGGTGAGCGCGGTGGCACTGGCGGATCTAACCCGCCGCGGCCGGGAATTTATGGCCGCGAACTTCGACCCGCTGCAGGTCTGGACAATGATCGCTTTATTATATCTGGTAATGACGCTTTTTTCTGCGCGCATTGTAAATTATATTGAACGGCGAACGAAATTTGAAAGATAACAACGAACCGATAATCAAAATTGAAAATATCCACAAGCGCTTCGGCAAAGTGCACGCCTTGCGCGGCGTTAATCTGCAGGTAAAAAAAGGCGAAGTCGTGGTAATTGTCGGACCTTCAGGATCCGGGAAATCAACGCTGCTGCGCTGCATCAACCGGCTAGAGGAATATACATCCGGCAAAATTATCGTGGACGGCATTCCGCTGGATACCGCGCAAAACATCAATCTGGTGCGCCAGGAAATCGGCATGGTTTTTCAGTCGTTCAATCTTTTCGCCCACCTGACCGTGCTGGATAATCTGATGCTGGCACAGAAAATCATTCGCAAGCGCAGTCCGGAAGAATCACGCAAGATCGCCGTAGATTTATTGAAAAAAGTCGGCATCCCGGAGAAATTGAATGCTTATCCCGCCCAGATTTCCGGTGGACAGCAGCAGCGGGTAGCGATTGCCCGGGCGCTAGCGATGAATCCGCGCATAATGTTGTTCGACGAACCTACCAGCGCACTCGACCCCGAGATGATAAAAGAAGTGCTGGACGTGATGATGCAGCTGGCCAAAGAGGGTATGACAATGGTGGTGGTCTCGCACGAGATGGGCTTTGCCCGCGCCGCTGCGCACCGCATCATTTTCATGGATGAAGGACAGATCATCGAGGAAGCGCCGCCGGAAGTACTTTTCACCAATCCCAAGCAGGAACGCACCAAGCGTTTCCTCAGTAAAGTGCTGAATCACTAAGTTAAAAATCCGCCTCCTGATGTCTTTCTTCTTTCAACGTACCAACGCTCTCGCAATCTTTCCCTCGCAGCTAGGCCAGAAACGCATTCCAAGTAAATCTGTTGTTTATTCTTCTTTGTGGATTTTTAATTCATTATTGAACTTATCCAATACTACAAATGCTGAAATACTAATAATAAAGATGGTAAAATAAATTAATCGTTTACTAAAATTGATAAGGAGACATTGTTTCATGACCGAGGTTAAACGTTTATTCATGGTAGAAGGAAAGCCTTTTCTGCCGGTCGGCGCCGAGTTCCTGTGCCAAAGCGGTTACAGTGCGCGCGATGAAGCCGAGGTGGAAGAAGCTTTCAAAGCGATTACCACAGCGCACGGTAATGCCGGAGAATTCCCTGTATTCTGGGACCAGGTGGAACCGGAAGAAGGTAAATATGACTTCTCCAGCGTGGATACGCTGATTTCCCTTGCCCGTAAAAACGGCGTGAAAATAATTCTGGTATGGTTTGCCACCTGGAAAAACGGAACCATGGACTTCGCCCCGGCATGGGTCAAGACCAACCCGAAACGATTCAAACGGGAGCAAGCGATCAACGGGAAGGATATCTGGGTGCTGTCCTCGCACTGCAAAGCAACTATCGATGCCGATAAAAAGGTTTTCACTGCGTTGTGCAAACACCTGAAAGCAAAGGACAACGCCGAGCACACCGTGCTGGCTCTGCAGGTGGAAAACGAACCGAATATCACCGAACAGGACCACGATTACTCCCCAGACGCGATGGCCGTATTCAATAGCACCGTGCCAGCCGAGATGGTCATGAAGATGAAAGCCAAAGGCAAAGGCGAAGTATGGGATGAATGGCAAAAAGCAGGCGCTAAAGAATCCGGTACCTGGCCCGAATTGTTCGGTCAAGCCGCCGGCGCAATCTCACATACTTGGGGACTCGCGACCTGCATCGATGCTGTCGCCAAGGCCGGCAAGTCAGTCTACAACCTGCCGATGATCATCAATATTGCCGGGCCGGCTGTAGATTTAAAAGTGCTGGACGTCTGGAAGTGGTTTACTCCCAATGTCGATATGATCGGGCCCGACCTCTACATCCGCGATCAGAAGGAATACAATTATGTCGCTGCTAAATATGCGCGGGAAGACAACCCGCTTTTTGTGCCTGAATCATTCGGCAGCTCGAATATGCTTTATGCTATCGCCGATTACAACTGCATCGGTCACTTTTTCGGCTATCTGCACATGAACCGCGTCTATGGGGATACGATGGTTATTTCCGAGAGTATATTTAAAATAAATCTAATCAAATGCGTGACAGCATTAATGCCGCTAGTCATAAAATATCAGGGCACCGGCAAGATCCAGGCTATTATACAACCGGAGAAAGAAGAGGTTCAGCAGCTGGATTTCGAGGGCTATACCGGCATCGTCGAATTTGGGGACTGGCGGCCGGCGTATGTTCCACGCAATCCGCCCGATAATAACCGCGGCGCGGGTCTGGTCATACAGGTCAGCAGGAATGAGTTCTACCTGGCCGGGAACAACTGCCGTCTTCATGTCAATGCCAAACCGCCTTACGACAAGGTTCAGGCTCCTAAGGTTACCGCCCGCTGGAAATACGGCATCGGCGTGGGTTATACCATCAGCATCGAGGAAGGCCATTTTGATGATAACGGCGCATTTGTCGCTGACCGGCGGCGTAACGGCGACGAAACGTATCACGGCGCATGGGTAGAACCCAATATCGGCGTAGTGCGCGTAATTATGTGCGACGTTTAGTTATGCTTATGTAGTTTTAACTTATTTTAAGAAGGGCTGCAATAAAAGCTGCAGCCCTTCTATTTTTTGATATAAATATTTAACACATTTTTGTTATTACTTGGGTTAAAATGATTATGTAGCGGGATATCAAGCAGTGTTATTGGTTGTTATAAAAATGTAACGAAGCATATATAAATAAATATTAAAACGAGTCGGAGCGTGGTACGGTGTCTAAAAGAGAACCCGTTCCCGGTTACATTCCCGAATTAAAAGCCCTCAAAGTTCGTCTTAGCGTTTTCGTTAAGATGAGATGGCTCGTGGTACTCGGTATTATCGCAGTGGCATTGTTTGCCCGGTACGTTTTCAACATCGGCTTCCAAACCTTACCCGTTTTCATCATCTGTGCTTTTCTTTTGGCCTACAATCTCTGGATGTATTTATGGAATCGAAGACTCGCCGGCGAGGAAACAGAACTTGTCATCAGGCGCGCGCAAATCAGCGGATACATCCAGGTTCTGCTTGATCTGGCGGTATTAACGGTTCTGCTCCATTACACAGGGGGAATCACCAACCCATTTATCTTTGTTTACGTCATCCACACGACTGCTGCCAGTATCCTGCTCACCAGACGCCGCGCCTATGAATTAACCACGATTGCAGTCGGTATGGCCGCGCTGCTGGCATTCCTTGAATATAGCGGCATTATCGGCCATGTGAATCTGAATGGTTTTGTTTCCGATGCGCTCTACCAGCAACCTAATTATGTCCTAAGTATCATCATAACGCTTGCCGTTTTAACCTACACCAGCACCTATATCACCACCGCCGTTGCCGGCGAGTTAAGGCAGCAGCACCTTAAAGTAGACGAACTGCGGGACCAGCTGATGGCTGAAGATAAACGTGAACTGGAGAGGTTTTCCGGCGAAGTAGCCAACTTGAAAGAAGAGCGAACCCGGTTCGTCCGGCTGCTTAGCGTGGTGGCACACGATTTACAAGCTCCGCTGGTGGCTGTGCAAAGCTGTATTTCTTATGTGTTAGAAGGATATGCCGGAGAGACAAACGATGAACAGAAAGACTGGCTGCAGCGTTCTTCAAGGCGGATTGACGGGCTACTGGTATTAATTACCGATTTGCTGGATATTCCCCGCATCGAGCTAGGACAGCTCAAACAGGAAATGGCGGAAATACCGCTAAACGAGGTAATAAACCATTCGCTCGAGGGTTTGGACATTGTGGCGAAAAAGAAAAACTTGCAATTAACAGTGGAACTTCCTGCGCAGTCTCCCGTCATTTACGGTTCCAGCCGCCGGTTGCAGCAGGTAATTACCAATCTGACCAACAATGCGATAAACTATACCAACGAGGGGTCAATTAATATCAAGCTTACGGAGAATGCGGACGAGATCAGGGTGGATGTCACAGACACAGGGATCGGAATCCCGTCCAAAGACCTGCCGAGGTTATTCGATGAATTCTGCCGGGGCAGCAATGTCGAAGTCAAAGGTTCGGGTTTGGGTCTTTCTATCTCCAAGCGGATCATTATTGCCCACGGTGGAAAAATCTGGGCGGAAAGCCCTCTTCTCGAAGACGGTCGCGGCAGTAAATTCATTTTTACCATACCAAAACAAAAATTAAATACTCAAATTAGTAAAAATTAACGGGAGGGAAGATATGGCTAAAATACTTGTTATTGATGACGATGCGGATTTATCTGCGGTGATGAAAGGGGTGCTCGACCGGGAAGGCTACATAGTCATTGTGGCCGCGAATGGCAAAGAAGGATTGGCACAAGCCAGAAAGGAAAAACCGGATCTGATTCTGCTGGACGTGATGATGCCGGTGATGGACGGCTTTTTATTTGCTGATGAATTTAACCGGGATATGGCAATAGCTAAAATTCCGGTAGTGGCCATCACTTCTTATGTCGAATCGCCGCTGGGACAGCCGGTGCCTTTCGATGTAGCCGAATACGTCAGTAAACCGATCAAACCAAAAGACCTGGTGGCACTGGCGAAAAAATACATAAAGACCGATGCGAAAAAGAACTAGCCCTTCACCAACGGGCTATCATATCGTAGGGCTGGTGATGTTTTAAGGTGCAGCATCGCTTTAAACCAGTCTATTCCGCGTCGGGAACGATTAATAAAAAGTGAGGCCGGGGGTTTCCCGGCCTCACTTTTTAAGTTCAATTACATTTTGGAATTTCTATCCCAGAGGTTTCAACAATATTTCATATTCTTTTCACAGCAATCACGCTCATTATTCTGAACTTCAGGTAAGGACTTAGTTGTTTTGCCACTGCTACTTTGGGAAGTGCATAACAACACCTTTACCAATTTAAGAATCAAGTGTTAATCAGGTTTTATCAGTGACGGGCTACTTCGGTATGAGACTATTTAGAATCGTGGTAAGGTCGGCGCTGTATTTACTCCAGTTAGCGGGCGTCGCCATCCCCACAGCACAATACCCCTGGGTCCCTTTCACGATTACATACAGAACGCCTTTTAAGGCCACACCGTCTTTAGTAAAAGTAACGTTGAGCGAATACGCGGGCAAACCGTTGACAGTTGTCTTGGAACGTGACTGTTCTGCGTAACTCGGGAATTCAAATTTGAACAACGATACGCATGACGATAAATAAGAATCCAGACTTGTGACAGGATTGACGGCAGTGATCACACGAACATAGGTGTTTGGATCATTCGGAGAATTCACTGTAATGTCTTTGGCATTAGCGCTATTTACCGTCCACTGCGGCAGCACTTTGACCACATATTCAGGGTTAGCGTATTGAGTCGTTGTCGAGGCGCCTAATGCGGATTTAGTCGTGGTAGCAGCTGTAGAAGTTACCTTAGAAGCAGTGGTAGAAACTACCGCTGAGCTGGTCGTTGTAGTGGCGGCTTTTGAACCGCACGATGTTGTGATAATTAATAAAGCAGCGATTAATCCTAGAGTCAGTCCGTAGATCATTAATTTTAGTTGTTTCTTTTTCATGTGATTCTCCATTATTTTTATTTGACTTAATCTGAATCTATAAACCCCAATCGTTAACGGTATTTGCGAATATATTCCCTTTTCTTTTCGCGTTCGGAACTAAAAATAAAAACCGACGCGAAAATCTATATCCGGCCGGTTTCACTATTAGCTCTCTGCCGTCCAAGTGACCACAATACAGACGGCAATTCACAGCTGCAATATTATCTGTTTATCTTTATATCCCGGTTTGTGCCGAACCTCCTATAATACTTAGACGCTTGTTTTTCTCTGCAATGGGAATTATCTGACTAAAAATATCTACTGCCCTGGAGGTTATCATATGAATAGGTGCCAATAGGAAATGCTAACACTAATTTTGAAAACTTGTCAATATAATCGGAACCTAATTAAATCCGATCTTAGCAGCGGCATAGCGCTATTTACAGGAGAAAAGAATAAGGAGTGCTTTCGCACTCCCTCCGGTTTCAGATATCGTGTGAAATTCAATACTTTTCTGCTTTACCGATTACTTTTTGCAGTAACCCTATAAGTTGTTGACGCTCTTCTTCAGATAACGCAGTCATGATCACATTAATTGATTTAGATTTATGACTGGCTTTATAAGACTCCATCCCCTTTTCCGTCAACTCAAACCTTAAAAGTTTAGATTTGGGGGATTCCCGCGTCTTCTTTACCAGACCTTCTCTTTCCATTCTGGTCATTTGTAATGAAAGCGTGTTGATTTCCCGATCCGTGTGTTCCGCCAGTTCTGCGAGTGTTGGTTTATGCCCAAGGTTTTGCAGAATAAACAGAATCGACGCCTGACGGGGAGATATACGATACGGAGCTAATTCTTTTTGGCGGGCGTTAAACATCAAATGTCTTACCCTGCCGATCAAAAACCGTGCATAAAAACCACTATCCTGCGCAGTTATTTCCTCTAGACTCTTCTTTTCCATGATCCAGTCTCCTTTTTAAATGTCAATAAACAAATCAAATGATTAGCGCTGCGGATTTCTACACTCTAACGACCGACAGTTTTAAGACTACATTGGTTATCCATATATGTTAAGTATAATTTAGACGGGTAGCAGTTATCAACACGCTCTAGATATATA
>PMMG01000148.1 GCA_003162335.1 Dehalococcoidia bacterium | reverse complement strand
ATTTCCTGGATTGTCGGGTCAAGCCCAACAATGACAAGTCGTGAGCAAAACCATTTTTCTGAATTCATTAATATGATACTTTATTGTTTCATATCCAGATAATACAGTCCGTATATTTTATCGGATGAATATCAGCGGGCTCAAACCTGCGATCTCCGATTTTCTTTTAAGACAGAAAGTCTTCGGGGGTATTACGCCTAAATACACCGATAGTACTATATAGTTTGGCGGATATGAAAAGATATAATATATACAAAGTATAATTGAGGAGAATCGTCATGCCCATTTTTATCACGCAGCAATGGAATGACTGTCAAATAAAGCTGACACCCGGCGATACCACCAGAAAATTCCTGAGAAAAATGATCGTACGCCATGATATTGTCCCTTATTTTTATGGGCCATTGAATTTCGATTTGGCAGTGGATATACCGAAAAAAGCGCAGGGAACGCTGGCGGGAGAAGATATTCGCTACGAATGGAATTTACTTTCCAGCAAAGATGACAAGATCATTAAATCCGGCAAAGGCGTTATCCCCTTAGTAAATGATCGTGCGACCCAAAAAAACGGCAAGCCGCTGGTTATAATGAATAAATTCGGACGTGATGTTTACCATAAAAAACAGGCAATCGCGCTGGAACATATTTCCGTTTTAGACCAGTATAAAATACTGATGCAATTTGAAAACCGCAAGGGTGAGATCAGCGGTCAGAAAACAATGCTGGAATTTACGTTGCTGGATAGAGATAAATTTTCGATCAATTTAATATCGCTGCTGCTGGGCGCCGCGACCGGTATTTTGGCGGCGTTAATCGGTTTTTTGTTCAGTCATTTTTAGGGGGAGCGGTCAAAATGATAAGGGGGACGTCGTCTGCGACTGCACCCACCTTTGTTATTAAATTCCAAGTTCCAAGCACCAAATCCCAAACAAATTCAAAATAACGAAATCCAAAATATTCAAATGGATACTAGCCTGCGCTGGTATGGTAGTCTGGGATTGAATACCTCGCCCCTCTGGGATTGCTTCGTAACTCGCAATGACGATTGGTGGGGACGCCCGCGCTACTATCGAACCAATTACAGGCTGAGGCAGGCTTCGACGGAGAGCCAGAAGAGTTTTTCCGAAAAAGGCATCGCATCATTTACAATGCGCGGGTCCCATTCATCTCCGCTGACGTCATCGCAAGTCCCTAAATATTGTCCGAAAGGGATGTTGCGGAATTTTGCTACAGCCAGAAGCGCCGAACATTCCATTTCAACGATCAGACAATTCTCGGCTTTTCTTTTCGCTATTCTCTTTTTTGTCTCCCGGTAAAAAGCATCGGTCGTCCATGTCTTACCGATTTCATAACTGACATGATGTTTTTGAAGAACCGCTGCCAATTTTGCCACAACCGCCGGATCCATTTCTACCGTGCGCGAAGGAGGTAAATAATGATATGAAGTGCCTTCATCCCTGACCGCGGAGCCAGGAATCACCACCATACCTCTTTTTAGATCCGACTTAAGAACACCCCCTGAACCGCAAGCAACGAACTTCCGGCAACCCAGAGCGATGAGTTCTTCAAAAATCGCGGAGGCGATAGGAGCGCCGATACCTGGAAAAACAACCGAAACATTGCCTGACGGCGTATTTGCGACGAATATATCAACGGGGAGTATGGTTACACCGTAACCGGCGAGAGTACAAACTTTTTTCAGAAGGCCTTCGTCTTGTAGTTTTTTAATCACCGAAGCATAAAAAATCATGACGCAGGCTTCCGGCAAATCATTATTGCGGCGATACATGTGATGCGGCTCGATCAGAGCGGTTTTATCCGGATCGAATTCCAGTAACGGGATATCTTCCGCAGAATACTTTTTTTCAGGCACTTCATTACTCCTGTTTTTCGGAATCGGGGAGAAGACGTTTACCCAGACTGACAACACTGTCGTTCTTGTAGCCGATCCTCTCATAGAATACCAGGGCCGAATCGTTGCCGGTGCGTACCTGCAGGTTAACCTTGGGACAGCCTGATGCTAAAAGCCGTTTTTCGATCTCTTCCATCAATTGACGACCGTAACCATTTTTCTGATAAGCGGGATCGACGGCGAGGTAGTTTACCCAACCGCGATGCCCTTCATAACCACCCATTGCAGCTGCCATTATTTTGCCTTCGGCAACGCCAACTAAAAACAGCTCCGGGTTCACCTTCAATTTGCGCCGGATATCCGCGTGCGGATCATTCCACGGACGGAGAAGATCGCATTTTTGCCAGAGCGCAACGACCGCTTTTTCGTCTTTCAACGAGAACACCCGGATTTCCATATTATTGCTCAACTTCCGCTTTGATCTCCGGTTTGTGCATCAGGATCGTTGTTTTGGGATAAAAATTGTGGCGTTGATAAAAAGCAAAGACCCCTTCGTTGCCTTCGGCGACGCCAAGAATCGTCTTCTTCACTGTGACCGTTTCCAGCCAGGCCAATGCCCGGGTCATCAGACTATCGCCGATACCGGACAGGCGGTAATCCTTTTCCACATAAATCGATTCGATCTCCCCCTGCTGCTCAGGATCGACGCTGGTAACGCAGTAACCGATATATTCTTTCGTCGCCGCGTCCCGGGCCAAATCGATGCGTACTTTACCCTGAAACGATTTTTCGATCAACTGCTTTTTACGCATTTCGAAGGTAATAGTGGAGCGGCTGTCTTTGAAATATTTAGAAACTGCCAGGTGATGGGCATGCAGTTTTTCCCACAGCGGCTGGATAATATCCAGGTCATTCTGGTTTTTGTCCAGGAACTCGATTTCTTTACCACCGTCATTTTCGCTGTCGGTTTTTAGGATTATGTCAACTTTACGGTGCTGCCATTCTTTTTCCAGGATGGAATAGAGCAGGAAATCGCGCCAGACGCTTTTGAACATCTTTTCTTCCCGCAGGTAACCTTCGCGCTGCATGCCGATCTTTTCCATCACGCGGTAGGAACCGGTATTTTCCGGATCGCAGCTGGCAATAATACGGTGCAGTTTGAGCTGTTCAAAACCGAAGGCCACCACCGCGCGCGCGGCTTCGGTAATATAGCCCCGATTCCAGTAGTCGCGGTTAAGCACATACCCGATCATCGCCTCTTTGTCTGCGGGGGTGGTGAAATTAATGGCGCAACTGCCGATGACCTTGTGACCCTGCCTGGTTTCCAGTGCAAAATCATAACAGAGACGGGGCAATTCATTTTGCCGCACGAGAGCCCGGTTAATAAACGCTTTTGTTTCATCTTCGGTATTGGGACCAAAAGGCAGATATTTTACGACCTCCGGGTCGGAGCCGTAGACGTGGGCATCGCGCCAGTCTTCTTCCCGGAAATCACGGAGAATTAAGCGTTGGGTTTGGAGGATCGGAGATGGGTGATTTTGCATTGCGGCACCTCGTGGTTTTAATAGTTTGGGGTTTTCAGTTTTGAGTTTTCAGTATTTCAGGCGATTTGAATTTACTATTATAACATGGATATGAATGGATGAGGCAATAATTTAGTTTTTCACTCCGCCCTGCTTAATGCGGAATATGATGTTGTGGCCGTAAAACAAGATTGATTTACCGAAGCCGACAATACAGCAACGCCTCAATTCTTTTATCTCAGGCTGTTCTAAAATGCTATTGGAAAAGATTTATATGGATTCCCGATCAGGTCGGGAATGACAAGTTGTGAATATTATATTCCAGCAAAACTGGAATATAATATTATTTTTTGTCATTGTCGGGCTTGAACCGACAATCCAGAAGATTTCGGACGGCCTCATGAGATTGTGTAGATGGGCTGCGCCCCGCTCCCTTTCGCTTCGCGCAGAGACTCTGTATACATTTGCTTCGCAGGCTTCGCAAAGTACATACCAACTCAACTCTTGCTAAAAACGGTTAATTATGTAACCCATTTACACCGTATCGGATATTTTTAATCAAATGAACCATTGACACAAATGAATATTCCTCGTAAATGATACGTTCAGCTCATTATTATGAACCTCGCGGCTGGATTTATTAGTGCTTAAGTACTTTACACCAGTCCTACCAAAGTATCACAATAGATTCATGAACACTATCTGGTATCTGATACGAAATACCTATGTGGAAAAACAAACTAACCAATTAGCAAAGAATCAATTTTACCGGCCTGCGAAACAATTTGAACGAGTGATGCCAAGAGTCCGGCATGTATTATTGAAAAGCAACAGCCAGAGGAGTTACAAGCAATGAAAGACGGGTTAAAGATATTAATATTTGCATTATGTCTGGCGGGGTGCGTTGGTCTCGCACTCACCATGAGTATCATCGTTATAATCTCCTGGGCAGGTGGTCCGGAAGGGATGGTGAATTTAACTACTAACCTGTTTCACGAAAGGTTGGTTGAGACGATTCTCTTCCCTGTCTGGACCGTCATGGGCTTTATCGCCAGCTATTTTTTGCTGGTTGCATCATATGAATATTTTCATTTCCGCAGAACAAATCAATTTGGCCGGCAGCAAGGTTTTGTTAAAAATATCCGCCGTCCCACCCCCCGGGCACGCGGTACGCCTGTGCCGGTCAAATTATATGAAAACCATGGAAAAAAGAACTGATAACTAAGTTTTATTGCTCGTTATTTAGTACTAGTACCCGGTTTAGATAATAAGCGCGCTTAAGAATCAATATGTGCGACCCTGCGTACGACTCTTTCAGTGTTGATGTATTAATACGTCAAGTGCTATATTATAATCCATACGGAAGGTGTGCAAGATGCGACGCATTCGAATACTGGTAGTAGACGACGAACCGGCAATTTTAAAATTCCTGCGAGCTAACCTGGAGATCAATCACTTTGAAACACTGGCCGCCNNATGATGCCCACGCTGGACGGGTTTGAAACGTGCCGAAGGTTGCGGGAATGGTCCCAGGTACCGATCATCATGCTGAGCGCTCGCGGCGACGAGGATGACAAAGTAAAATGCCTGGAACTGGGCGCCGACGATTACATTACCAAACCTTTCGGCGTGGGGGAACTAACCGCCCGGGTCAAAGCTGTGTTGCGGCGCACAGAGACTCGCAGCACCCCCGAAACTGAACCAACACTGAGCTGCAGCAACCTGGAAATCAATTTTGTGGAAAGAAAGGTGGTGGCCCGCGGGAGAAAGGTCAAACTGACGCCCACCGAATACGATCTGTTGCGCGAACTGGCTTTAAACGCGGAAAAGGTACTGACCTATTCCCAACTGTTGAACAGAGTGTGGGGCAGTGAGTACGCGCAGGAAAGGGAATATCTGCACGTGTTTACCAGCCGTCTGCGGGCCAAGATCGAAACTGATCCGGCAAATCCCACTTACATTATTACGGTACCGGGCATCGGCTATAAATTCCAGTGTAAAGGATAGCCGGTGGTCGGTTGTGACACCGGTAATTGTTTATCTGGATTCCCGATCAGGTCGGGAATGACAAGCGGTGGAAAATAGATTCCAGTAAAATTGGAATCTATTTTTGTTTTTGTCATTACCGGGCTTGACCCGACAATCCAG
>PMMG01000092.1 GCA_003162335.1 Dehalococcoidia bacterium | reverse complement strand
CCGAAGTGACCGCCGGAGTTGGCTTCTCCCCAGCCGCCGGTTAACGGCGATTTGGCTACGGCCATGTAGCGGGCGCCTGGCGGCACAATCGTGCCGGTGAAGGGGCCGGTCAGTATACCCAGGGTATTTTCGGGTCCGAGGGGATCGACTCCGGCTTTCTGCCGGCTGTAGAGCATTCTGCATCCCAGACCGTAGCCGCCGATAAAGTCGCGGCAGATTTTTTCATCAATGGGTTCTTCCCGTATTTCGCCGGTGGAAAGATCCACGAATAATAATTTTCCCATGTAACCGCTGGGCATTTCTACTCCTTCCATCGTTGTCTTGGGGATATCACTGCAGCTTTTACCAGCGCCGGGCAATGTCAATTATTATAACTGCAGGAATGCAGCTGAAAAGGTGCATTATTTATAATTGATGTAGTTTAATATATGTATCTTCATTATATATAACAGCAAACGGAGTGGATTTCTGCTATTATATTAAATAAAATATTCGATAGCGAATATCTATCGAAAGTTTAGCATCGGGTATGTGCTTTGTCAAATATCAACCGGCAGACGGACAAGGCTAAATTTACGGATTACGAAAGACAAGAATACAGCGGGGAATTTTGTTGACAAACCCGAAGGCTAATGGTATACTCCGATTTAAACTAATATTCGATAGCGAATATCAACCGGTCTGTTCAGAAAAAGTGTATAATAACCGGAAATACAGGAGCTGTATTCCCTAAACACAAGATTAATCTGCAAGAATAGACTACTGTCTAAAATCCGGTTCAGACTTGACGATTGTTCCGGATTAGCAGAAAAGAAAACCTGAAAATCATAATACCGCGAAATTATCATAATTGCAAGATAATAACAATCAAGGAGGGGTGAAAAAAGTGGGAAAAACGATTGTTGAAAAGATTTTAGCGAAGGCGGCGGAAAAACCGGAAGTTTCCCCCGGCGAGTACGTCAAAGTCGGGAAAACGGTCAGATTCGTACTCATGGGTACGGACAGCACACCGAAAGTGGGCCCGGCTTTCCAGCGGTTGGGATGGGATAAACTATGGGATCCAACCAAAGTAATGGTGGCGCCGGATCATTGCGGTGCGTACACCCGTGTCGGTTCGATCACGACCAACCGGGAAGCGCATCGCCTGAACAGCGAGTGGGCGCGCAGTATGGGAGTCCCGGAAGAGAATATCATGGAATTGGGCAGAGTCGGGAACTGCCATCACCTCGCGGTTGAAAAAGGTTGGGCTTTGCCGGGCAGCGTCTATCTTTCCGGACCGGACGGCCACACCATCACTGTCGGCGGTGTTGGCTGCTTTGGCAGCTGTCTTTCTGCTTCTGCCAACTTTTTTATGCGTTTCGGCTGGACATGGTTCCGTGTACCCGAAAGCATCAAATTCAATATCACCGGAAAACTGAAAGACGGCATAATGGGCCGGGATGTCTATGAGTATATCCTGGGCTTAATCGGCCCGACTGGCGCCATTTACCAGGTCATGGAATTCACTGGGCCGGTAATGGAAGATATGAGCATCGACGGCCGCTTATCGATGTGCTGTTTGGCAATGTTTACCGGCGCGAAATTGGGCATCGTCAATCCCGACCAGAAAGTAATCGACTGGTTTAAAGCCAGGACCAATGTGCCTTTCGAACCGTTGGTCAGTGACCCTGATGCTAAATACGCCAAAGTTTATGAGATTGATGGTTCAAAGATCGAACCGCAGGTAGTTGTGCCGCCGCACCGGCAGACCGGCGTAAAGAATATCAAGGATGTTGAAGGAACTCCGGTTACTAATGCTTTCATCGGCTCCTGCGCCAGTGGCCGCGATGAGGATTTAATGATGGCCGCTAGAATATTGAAAGGCCGTAAGGTTCACTCCAAGGTCATGTTTAATGTCACGCCGGGTTCCAGCGATTCGATGGCCCGGTCCGACAAAGCGGGATACATCTCTACTCTGCTTGATGCAGGCTGTCTGATTTGCGCTCCCGGCTGCGGCATGTGCCCCGGATTCTACACGCCGTTAGCAAAGAACGAGGTTTGTATTACCTCCAGCACGACGAATATCCCTGGCCGCATGGGAGACCCCAGCGCACAGGTTTATCTGGGCAGTCCCGCCACTGTCGCGGCTTCCGCCATCGAAGGTAAAATAACCGACCCGCGCAAATATTTATAGGGAGTTGAAAAAATGGCTTTAAAATTTAAAGGTAAAGTTTGGGTTTTTGGCGATAACCTTGATGTTGATTATGAGATATTGTCATTCCGGGAATTGGATGCCGGAATCATTGCTCCGGATAAAATGGGTGAATGGGCCATGCGCGTGGTAGACCCGGATTTTGCAAAAAAAGTAAAGAAGGGCGACATCATGGTTGTCGGCACGAATATGGGTTGCGGCCACGACCATTATCTGTCCAATGTTGCCATAAAGCAAAGCGGAATAGACTGCGTCATTGCGGAATCTTTTGACCGCAATTTTTTCCGGAATTCGATCGCCGTTGGTTTGCCGATCATCGAATACCCGGGAATTAATAAGCTCGCGAAGCAGGGAGATGAATTGTCCCTGGATTTAAAGGTGGGTACGATTAAAAATCTCACCACCGGCAAGTCCGGCAAGTTCAAGCCTTTCCCTGATTTCCTGCTGGAGATCGTGGACGCCGGCGGCTTGGAAAAATTCGGGAATAAACTGATTGCCGAAGGAAGAGAACAATAGTTTCTTGCTTTGCAGAATAAAATTTTACAGCTTGATTTTTTACATTCATAACATCTCGGTAATTTTTGATATTTCCTGATGAGTAAAGAATCAGGAAAGGGGGTGACCATTGGGGAAAACCATTATCGAAAAAATTATGGCTAAAGCTGTCGGGGAGGCAGAAGTGTCTCCCGGACAGTATATTCAATTCAGAGGATCGAAAATCGACCACCCGTTTGTAATTGCCGGCACTGACATGGGGCCGCGGCTGGTGGGTCGGGGCGCGCCGTTCGATATTAACAAGATCATATTCGCGCCGGATCACTGTGGGTCATATACCCGTGTTGGTTCTGCTACCACTAACCGCGAAAACCAGCGCGCCAACATCGAGTGGGCACGTGGGATGGGTGTTCCCGAAGAACATATCCTGGAATTGGGCAGATGCGGGAATATCCATCATATTGCCGTTGAAAAAGCAGTAGCATTGCCCGGCAGCATTTATTTCTCTGCCATGACTGACGGCCACGCGATCACCGTCGGCGGTGTTGGCTGCTACGGCAGTACCATGTCTGCCGCCGATAAGGCTTTTTTACGGTCCGGTTGGACATGGTTCCGCGTACCGGAGAGCGTGAAGATCAACGTCACGGGCAAATTACAGGACGGTGTCATGGGCAGGGATGTCTATGAATACATTTTGGGGCAAATCGGCCCCGCCGGAGCTATTTACCAGGTGATCGAATTCACTGGGCCGGTGATGGACGACATGAGTATGGACGGTAGACTTTCAATGTGCTGTCTGGCCATGTTCACAGGAGCCAAGACAGGCATCGTTAATCCTAACCAGCAGATCATCGACTTTTTCAAAGCGCGGACAAATGTGAAGTTTGAGCCGCAGTACAGCGACAAAGATGCCAAATACGCTAAAACTTATACATTCGACGGCTCCAAGATTGAACCGCAGGTTGTTGTACCGCCGCACCGGCATACGGTAAAGACCATTAAAGATGTTGAGGGGATGCCGATCACCAATGCCTTCATCGGTTCCTGTGCCAGCGGCCGTGATGAAGACATGCGGATTGCGGCCAGAATCTTGAAAGGCCACAAGATACATCCCAAAGTATTGTTCAATGTAACACCGGGNNTCAAGCGACGCAATGACCAGAGTAGACAAAGAAGGCGTCATCTCCACCCTGCTGGAAGCCGGTTGTTTCGTTTGCGCGCCGGGCTGCGGCATGTGCCCCGGATTCTATACTCCGTTAGCTAAAAATGAGGTTTGCATTGCATCCAGTACCACTAACTTCACCGGACGTATGGGTGATGAGAGTGCGCTGGTCTATTTGGGCAGCCCCGCCACGGTCGCGGCTTCCGCGATCGAGGGTAAAATAACCGACCCGCGCAAATACTTATAAGGAGCACATAAATGGCACTAAAGTTTAAGGGCAACGTCTGGGTTTTCGGCGATAACCTGGATGTGGATTTTGAGCTTTCACCGTTCCGTATGCGAGATGCCGGACTAATCAAACCCGATGAACTAGGTAAGTGGTGCATGACCAATGTTGACCCCGATTTTCCGAAAAAAGTAAAGAAAGGCGATATTATGGTTGTGGGGACAAATATGGGTTGCGGCCACGACCATTCCCAGGCGAACATCGGCATCAAGCAAGCCGGGCTTTCCTGCGTGATCGCGGAATCTTTCGACCGGAATTTCTTTAGAAATTCGATTTCCATTGGTCTACCGATTATCGAGTATCCGGGAATCAACAAGATGGCCAAAGAAGGTGATGAGCTGGAAGTAGACCTGCACGCCGGCTCGATTAAAAACATCACTACCGGTAAGTCCGTCAAATTTACTCCTCTGCCGGACTTTTTACTGGATATCCTGGAATCAAACGGAATCGATGCTTACACTGAGAAAATGATGCTTCAGGGTAAAATGTAAATTTTAAATCGTAAATAAATATTAAAGAAGGAAATAGAATGAAAAAATCAGCCCAGTTGCGCAAACTGCTCAAGGAACCGGGTCTGCTGGTTGTTCCGGCAGCATATGACTGCCTGAGCGCGCGGTGCGTTGAAGCAGTTGGATTTAAAGCTGTTTTCCAGACCGGCGCCGGTATCCGCGATGCCGTGCTTGGCATGCCTGATATCGGTCTAGCCACCGCCAGTGAAGTGGTAAACAATGCCAGGTATATGGCAGATTCCGTCAATATCCCGTTGATCGTCGATGCTGACGATGCCTTCGGCGCATTGCTGTCGGCTTACCGCACCACGCGGGATTTAATCCGGGCCGGCGCTTCCGGAATGTTCATCAGCGACCGCGCACCGTTTATCCTGGCATACGAACCGCACAGCCTTGTCGATGTTCTGCCGAGAGAAGAATACTATGGCAAAATGCGCGCTGCGGTAGAGGTCAGGAACAAGGAAGATAAAGATTTTGTGTTGGTTGCCAGAATCGATTCCGGTGCCAAATTGGGCGATGAAGAGGTCTTGATCCGCGCCAAAGAATGTCTGAAATTAGGCGTTGATGTTATCCTTCCTCACTTCCGGCCGCCGGAGTCTAAATTCGGTGAAAGGAATAAAGAAAACTTAAAGGCGTTGTACAAGAAGATCGGTGCGCCTGATGTCTGGATCTGGGGCATGGGCCCGCACACTTTTACCATGCAAGACTATGAAGATGTCGGCGCCAAGTTGTGGGTAACCGGCAGAATTACCTCTATTGCCGCCAAGGCGATCATTGATTTCTACGCGAAATTCAAAGAAACAGGAACTTTCCCGATCGAAGCCTTTGAAGCGGCTCCTCGCGGTCCTATGGGCGATAAATTGACCGAACTCAGAAAATTGGATTTCTGGGCCGATGTAGAAAAGCGTAACTCGCAACAATAACGCTTTCATTTTAGACGCTGATTATTTTAAAAAATCCTTGAGTGAATAATAAGACAAAGAGATAGAATCAACTCAGCATTGAAAATGATAGAGATGCTGAGCTGATTCTGTCATATCAGATAGTATGTTTAGTCAAAACCACTGGGCAAAAATGATTTACAAGCATCCATAGATATGGAGGTGAAAGTTGGTAAAATTAGAGGTCTTTGACCCCAGCGGATTTGCGGAATCCACCGAGCCGTCACTTTATGCGCCGCGTTTGGGTGATCTGAATGGCAAAACTGTCGGCGAAATATCCAATGGCGAGCATGGTGGTTGGGAAGTTAACAGGACATTCGCATTGATCCGTGAATCACTGAAAAAACGCTTTCCCGATATCAAAATAATCCCTTTTACCGAGTTCCCGTCCGGAGTCGCCGGGATCGACGTCGATAACATTGGCGACATTGTGGCGGCAAAGGGTTGTGACGTGGTCATTGGCGGCAACGCGGCTTGAGGGTCCTGCTCCACGGCCGTTGGCCGTGCTATGGGAAGAATTGAGAAAAAAGGAATACCGACTTTCTCCATTACCCGCAAAGGTTTTACGGGTATGGTGTCTTTTGGCTTTCTGGCGATGGGACTTGGCCTTGATGCCGCGCAACATGAATATCCGTTAGAAATGTTCTTACCCGGCAGTGATCTGTCTCCGCTCGAAGCGAGTATTGACGAAATTATCGCCGGGTTAACCACATGGCAGCCGCATGCAAAAAAGCGCCTGAAACAGGAACCCGCAAAAGTAACAATAGAAGGTAACGATTACTTTGACGCACTGGCGAAACTAAATACAACGTTTTTAAAGAATAAATGGGGCGATGGGTTGCCTGTCCTACCGGCAACTGAAGATCAGGTCAAATGGATCCTGACCGGAACAGACCTTCGTAAAGATACTATAATCGGGAAGATTCCACCTTTAAACAGGATAGTTACTGTGGAAGCTTTGGCGGTTTGCCTGGCGATGACCGGCGGGCGTCCTGAATATCTGCCGGTGCTGATTGCCACGATGAAGGCTTTCCTTAATCCGCAATTACGGGCGGTTACCCTGCAGACCACGACCTGCTCGGTATATCCTGTGATAATAGTGAACGGGCCAATCAGCCAGCAAATCCGGTTAAATTCCGGCTATGGCTGCTTAGGGCCTGACCCGGCGCATCCGGCTGGAGCAAGCATCGGCCGCGCGCTCAGGTTGGCGCAGCAGGATATCGGCGGCGCTATTCCCGGGTCCGGCACGATGGCCCTGTTTGGCGGTCCGGCCAGGTATACCAATATCGTTTTTGCTGAGGATGAAGCTGGTTTACCTCCGGGTTGGAGACCTCTCAGTGTCGAACGTGGTTTTGCCGCAGGCGCTAATGTTGTAACAGTCCATTCTGCGGCTACCACTTCCAATGTTAATACCGCCCGTTCTTCCACCGAAAAGGTAGCGGTCGAGACGCTTAACCGGTTAGCCAGAATCATGGCCGGTAATTACGGCAATATCTTTGGCGATTTTAATGACAATAGCTCACCCGGAGTAGCACTAATGCCGCGCGGAATCGCGGAAGGTCTGGCTGAGCTCGGTTGGACCAAGGAAAAAGTAAAGGCCTATTTATGGGAGCATTCCAAAGTACCTTATGATGTCATTAGTTCGGATTCCGTGATTTTTGCCACAGGAGAAGAGACTTTCAAGTCTTACGTTAAGGTTGGTGATCCATGGCCGCTGGCAGCCGACCCCAAGAATATCATAATTGTGGTTGCCGGAGGTGAACAGTCCGGGCATTGTTATTGGATGAGGTACGGTCCCGGCCCGAAAAATCCGACCAGCGCCGAAATCCAACTGCCAAGAAACTGGGCGGCGCTGTTACAGAAAGCTGAAGAAGATTTCGGCCCGGTTCCGGCCAAGTAGGTTAATCCGGCAAGGATAATTTTTAAACCCGGGTTAATTAGTAGCCTTTGGAGGGGATATCGATACAGACATCCCCTCCTTTTTATTTTTGAAAATACCTTCGTTAAACAGGTCATGCAGCGAGTTCTAACAACGTATTTGTATTCTCTTTTTATTGCAGTTGCAGATATATATCTAGAGCGTGTTGATA
>PMMG01000060.1 GCA_003162335.1 Dehalococcoidia bacterium | reverse complement strand
CCGCTGGTCAGCGCCGAGCACCGCGACAAAGTTGAAGGTTATATCAAATCCGGTATCGATGAGGGCGCGAAATTGGTTTTCGGCGGGAAAAGACCCACTGCTGCGCCGATGAATAAGGGCTACTACGTCGTGCCGACAATATTCACCGATATCACCCAACAGATGACCATCGCGCGGGAAGAGATCTTCGGTCCCGTGGTCTGTGTGATGGAGAAATTCAATTCGGACGAAAAAGCGATCGAGATGGCCAACGATACTACTTATGGGTTGACCTCTTATGTCTGGACGAAGGATAACGCCAGAGCCATGCGGTTCGCCAACAAGATCCAGGCGGGGACAGTGGTTTTGAACAATGCAGGCAGCGGCGGCGCGGAATTGCCCTGGGGCGGGTACAAGGAGAGCGGTATCGGGAAAGAGGGCTCTTTGTATGGGTTGTACGAATACACTAACCTGAAACGCATCCAGGTCGATTTAATGACACCGAAGAAATAATCAGGTTGGGTAACCTTCAATCTTAATTCCCTTTGGGTCTTCAACGAAGTACTTTCGACCGAAGTCGAAATGTACTCCCATTTTGTTGGGAAAAGGGACAGGGTGATGGTGTACCTTAGAGAGTAAAATATTTTTGAATACGTGCCGTGTCCGATGCAAAAATTGAACGGCGCAACTATTTGTGACCCTGTCGAAAATATTTTAATTGTTGAAAAATAACAATAAGTCCATCATAAATTCATACGCATAATCATAGGTCTAATCACCGTCATAACCACCTGTTCGCATGCTATAATCCATTTAACAGATTTCTATTGAAACATCTCGCGGGTGTTTGTAAAGGAAGCCGGATACATGAAAAAACAAACCTTGTCAGAATCAAATTTCGAATTATGGTTGTTATTCGGTAGAGCTCACCATTCAATGGAATTAGCGCGCCAGCGCGAATTGAATCAATATCACATTCCCTTTCGCCAGACGCATGTGCTCCGCACTATAAAAGATTTAGGCGCAAATGCCACTCTGGCTGCGGTAGCCAGGGAAGTTGACCGGAAAGTCAGCGTGATTACGAAGCAGGCGATCAGCATGGAAAAAGACGGACTGATAAAAAGGATTAAGGATACCCCCAAATCAAACCTGATCCGGTTAGAATTAACTGATAAAGGGCTGCAGATAATTAAAGTTGCCGGTAAGAGTAAATCGTTCGATCAGATATTTTCGTTTTTAACACCGGCAGAGCGCACGCAAACCAAATTGATGTTTCAGCAGATGTCCGTCAGAGCGGAAAAATACATTTCCAAATAATATACGGCTCAATATCGAAAACCGGCGAACGATAAGCCGATCAATCAAAGAAGCCTCAGCATTGCGCTGAGGCTTCTTTTTTAAGGAGGTTATGAAAAGGTTAATTAATACCCCATGGTTTTCTTGAGCGACTGGTCGATCCAGTAGCGGGCAAACGACCGCTTCGACCAATAACCGAAAACCTCGCCGTGCCATCCCTTAAACCACGACTGGTAGGCAATATTCTCTACCGTCGGCAGTGCCTGTACTTCGAAGAAATGGGTAAAGGCGTACATATCTGCCTGCTGAACCAGCAATTTTTGTCCCGGCACATCCGGTGTAGCATAGAACTTGTCCACCAACGCATCGTAAGCTGGGTCATTCACAATACAATAGTTCGTAAAGCTTGTCGAGTGGAAGGTTTCCATCAGCCTGCTCGGCGCCGCCAGAACACCGATTGGTTGCTGGATACTCATCTGGTCGAAGTTATGTGCGGTAGTGGTGGCATAATAAGTGGGATAATCCATCAGTTTTATGGTCATATCGATGCCAACCGCCGCAAAATAGGCCTTATATATTTCCATCAGACCTACGTCTTCGTTCGTAGGGACGAGCACGTTTGTCTTAAAACCGTTTGGAAATCCTGCTGCTGCCAGCAGTGCTTTGGCAGCTGTCGGATTGTAGGTATATTGGTCCTTCAATGATTGCGGCCATTGCGCATATGGAATGTACCATCCGGTCATGCTTGTTGATACGATACCAACGGTTATTCCCGGCACACTGCCGCCAAAATACGTTGCGGCTATCGTCGGTATGTCTATTGCCTGCGTCATGGCTTGTCTGACCCTGATATCCGTAAAAGGAGCCTTGTCATTTCGTTCCTGTATCGTGTATCCTGCTGCCGGACGGGTTTGCCACAACAGCTGAGGGCTGTCTTTTTGTATTGTATTGCGTTGATCGAGCGTCAGGGTTTCCATCACATCAACTTTTCCCGTGCGGACTGCCGCCAGCGCGGTTTGCGTATCAGGAATGATCAGCAGGTTTATCTTGTCAATATAGGGGAGATGGTTCTTCGGATAACGCTCATCATAGCCAAAATAGTTAGGATTTCTGACAAAGGTTCCGGAACTGCCGGAGACGTAATCCTGTAACATGTAGGCGCCGCTGCCGACGACATTGTGCCAGTTGTTCATGTCGCCGTATTTCTCCACTACTTCATGGGGTATGATGGCGTTGGATGTAACGGGATCCATGATTGCGTCGAAATAAGCCGCGGACGGCGCGGAAAACTTAAATGTAACCGTATATTTATCCTGGGAGGTTACCGATGTCAGTGGGTTCATTTGCGCATTTTTTGACACCGATGGTTTAAATCCGGCAAGGCCGTTAAATCGGTTAAACGTAAATACGACGTCGTCGGCTGTTAATTCCCGTCCGCCTACCAGCTGACTGGCCGCGCTGCCTGTATCGAGCGCAAAATGGATTCCTTGATGCAGATGAAAAATAATAGTTGATAGATCCGGGATCTCGTATGTGTCTACGACATCCCCTACTTTAATGTCATCCGGCGCCCATTTCCCTTTATAATCCCATTGGTCGGGACTGATCGTCCAGTTTATTCCTCCCATTGCCGATTGGAAAATGTCCCACGGTGCGGCACGGGCGTAATAAGCATCGAAGCCGGCGGGGTTAGCATTCATACGGAAGTTCAATGTGCCGCCGTATTGCGGTGTGCCGAGTGAATTCCACCAGTTAGCTGTGGTTGTTACCGAAGTTGTCGCTGTAGGTGCGGTTGAGGTTGTGGTGGTTCGGGCAGTCGCTACCTGAGTAGTCGTGGTAGTTTGCGTTGTTGCCTGGGTTTTTGTTGTAGTCTGTGTCGTTGAAGAAGTGCTGCAAGATGCCGTGATCAGCGATGTTAATAGAAGACAGGTCAGTGCAATCCACATGAAATTTCTTTTCATGTCAACCTCCTTTTTTATCAGGAACATTCGGATAATTGACTGTTTACTTTATTAAATGATTTTTCCGGATTAAATATTTTCAGCAATAATAGTCGTCCTCTGGATGCTAATCTGTTTGTAGTCCGCCTGCCATTGACAAATTGTTTATATCTGCTTAAGATAATAATATTCTTTTAAATAATCCGTATGGATACTCATACAGCTAATCATAAGAATTAGCGAAAGCTTAACACTGTATTTTAAATTTGTCAATAGTCAATAAAAGGCGGATATAAATATTGGTTTTTGCTCATTGTTTAACGTTGCTTTTTAATGGACAATTCAGTGCAGTGACCCCCGGTTAGAATAAACCCGGATATTTCAGGAGGTTAAAATTGTTTTACAAAGTGCTTGACGGTGTAAAAGTGTTGGAGTTCGGCCACCTTATCTCCGGACCATTCTGCGCCAAAATTCTGGCTGACCTCGGCGCTGAGGTGATCAAGATTGAAGAACCGGGCGGCGATGAAGCCAGGAAACAGGAACCGTTTCTGGGAGACATTGCCGGTCCGGAGCGCAGCGGCACGTTTCTCTATCTTAATATGAATAAAAAGGTAATTACTTTGAACCCGGCTACGGTTACCGGAAGAAAGATTTTTGCTCAATTGCTCGCTGAGGCAGATGTCCTGGTGGAGAATAATTCACTGAAGAGAATGAAAACGCTCAAGCTTACCTACACTCAAATCAAGAAAATAAATCCCCGCATTATTATGACTTCCATCACTCCTTTCGGCCAGACGGGACCTTATAAAGATTACAAGGGCGGCGAACTGGTCAACACGCAAATGGGCGGCGTCGGTTTTATCTCGACCCGTGAGCCTGATACCAGCAAAGCCCCGATCAAATATCCGGCCCATCTTTTCAGTTACCAGGCCGGTTTGTGCGCGGCCGTCGCCACCATGGCAGCTTTGTTTTATCACCGGGGAACCGGTTCGGGCGAGCAATTGGATATCTCCGAACAGGAGAGTACCCTCATCGACGTGATGAACCCGGTTTACAATTATTCCTATACCGGCCATATCGCTTCCCGGGCCGGCGTTTTAACCGCTGCTCCCACTCATCTGTTACCTTGCAAAGACGGTTATATTCATAACGGATTCGTGCGGGAATCGCACTGGCGGCAATTTGTTAATGATGTCATGGGGCATCCTGATTGGGCGGATAAGGAAATCTTCAAGGATTATCTCAGCCGGGCGCAGCATTGGGATGAACTCCGGCCTTTACTGGTGGAATGGACAATGCAGCGTACCGTCGACGAAATTTACCGGGAAAGCCAGGGAAAAAGGATCCCCATCGGCGCAGTTTATACGTCTGCACAGGTATTACAGGACAGGCAAATGGCGGCGCGCGGATTTTTCGTCGAGGTAGACCACCCGCAGGTCGGCAAAATCAAGTATCCGGGCGTCCCCTACCGTTTCTCGGAGATTTCGCAGGATAAGCCTACCGCAGCGCCGCTGCTGGGTCAGCATAACGAAGAAATTTATTCGCGGCTCGGTTATTCCAAACGCGACCTGGTGAAAATGGAAGAATCCGGAATTATTTAAAAATCTGAATTAAGGCAGGAATGCATAATGGGTACCGCTTATCTTAAAGGAATCAGGGTTATTGCTTGCACATGGGGTTGGGCCGGTTCCTGGGCCGGGTCGGTATTGTCGGACCTCGGCGCAGAAGTAATTAAAATGGAATCGAATCAAAAACTGGATAACAACCGCGGTCATTTTAAGCGCGGTGAAACCGGCGTCAATTCCGGTGAGTTTAATTTCACCAACCGCGGTACGAAAAGCTGCACACTCAACATGAAAAAACCGGAGTCGGTGGAAATATTTAAAAAGTTAGTCAAGATCAGCGATGTTGTGATTACAAATTACACTCCGAGGGTAATGCCCGGCTGGGGCCTCGGTTATGAAGTATTAAAGGCAGTCAATCCCGGTATTATTCTGGTCTCATTACCCGGTTTCGGCAGCACCGGCCCGGACCATGACTATGTCGCGTACGGGCCCACAATTCAGGCTGCCAGCGGTTTGACCTGGTCACACGGTCATCCGGGTGAAGAACCGATTCTGGCGGGAGTTAATCCCGCTGATCCTGCCGGAGGCATGTACGGTGTGTTATCTGTACTCGCGGCGCTGAGCTATCGCGCCAGAACGGGGATCGGGCAGCATGTTGATATTGCGCAAAGTGAAGGAATTACCACCTTTATCCCGGAGGTTATCCTGGAGTACACCATGAACAACAGGATCCGCCCGCGTATGGGAAATATTGATGAAATTATGGCGCCGCATTCGGTTTATCCCTGTAAAGGGAAAGACAAATGGGTCGCGATCGCCGTCGGTACCGATGCTGAATGGGAAACTCTCTGCAAGGTCATGGGAAAATCTGAATTATTGAAAGATGAACGGTTCTCCGACCGCTTCACCCGCTGGCAAAACCAGGATGAGCTAAATAAACTGATTGCCGGTTGGACAAAGGGTTTTACCCCGTACGAAGTGATGCATAAGCTGCAAAAAGCGGGCGTAGCTGCAGGTGCTTCTTTAAACGTCGAAGAATTGATCAATGATCCGCATGTTAAAGAACGCGGTGTCTACATCGAGCAAAACCACCCGGAGGCCGGTAAATCCATTGTCTTCCGTTCTCCCTGGACATCAGCTTTGACCGCGACTAATCCGCCTGCGCCCATGCTGGGTCAGCACAACGACTATGTCTTTAAAACACTACTCGGTATGACAGATGATGAGATAACGCGGTTAGCGGAGAAAAAGGTCATCTATTAAAGTCGTCAAATATTAAATGTTTGACAAAGAGATGTCGCCGTTGTGCCTGACGTAATCCCCGGGAGGCGAAAATTCGTCGCTGAAAAATGGCCATCCTCTCTCCTTATCAGGCTTATAGTCCCGGAGGAACGAACGGGAGAGAGAGTTATATATTGATCTGAAAGCTATTTGTTATATTCTTCTATCTTCGCTGTGATTGTATTTAAAATCGATTCCAGTTGCTGGCGTTGTTGCGCTGAAAGTGATGAAAATATCGCGTCGATGGCTTCACTCTGCCGGCTGACTCTGGCCATCTCCAGACCTTTTTCCGTCAATTCCAATCTCAACAGTTTGGATTTCGGCGATTTTTTTGCTCTTTTTATCAGCCCTTCCTTTTCCATGCCGACCGCCTGCCTGGAAATTACGTGAATTTCACGCTCCACTTCCTTCGCCAGTTCCGCTAATGTCGCGTTTTCCCCGAGCTCATTTATCGTGCGCAAAACATGCGTTTGCTGTACCGGAATATGATATTGATTTAATTCGCGCTGCCTGATTAGCATTATCAGGTGGTTTACTTTCCCGATCAATAGCCATAAATCAAAATAGGATTCCGATTCATTTGTCATTCTGCTTTATTCCTTGAGTAAGAGAATTATTACCTTCCGGATTTTTAATTGATTTTAGCATATTGGTATATAATCAGTGTTAAAACTGCGGTTTATTTCCGCCGGATATTGTATTATTAAAAAATCAGTTCCCGGTAAAACTGACCGCTCGACAAGTGTCAGTGAGTGACCGTAGTCTGTTCGCGGGAAGATAAGGAGAGTGAATGGAAAATCAAGTCGCCAAATGGTGGGATAAGCTTGGAAAACCGCAATACGGCGGTGAAATTGTTGTGCGCAGCGTCCGGGACATCCTGAATTTTGACCCTTATAACGGTGCGCATCTTACCCAGCTGTATACTGCCTGGTTGGAAAGACCGTTTTCGGAAGATTGGACGCTGGACCCCGCCGTTTTTGATTATCAGACGATGGCCCCGAATCAATATATGAAAGGACTGTTGGCAGAAAGCTGGGAATTTACCGACCCGCGTACGTTTGTTATCCACGTTCGGAAAGGGATCCATTGGCAGAATTTGCCGCCCGTCAATGGACGTGAATTTACCGCTGATGATATTGTTTTCCACTTTCACAGGTTATTAGGGTTGGGCAGTGGTTTTACCAAACCGGCTCCTTATCATGCCACCGTTGCCTCCTTCCGGGAATTGAAATCTGTCACTGCTGTTGACAGGTACACCGCTGTTTTTAAATGGAGTACCCCTAATCCCGAGTTTATCCTGGAAACGATGGTCACCAATCATAATCCGACCCTGGCCATCGGACCTCGTGAAGTGGTGGAAAAATGGGGCGATCTTGGCGATTGGCATCATGCTGTCGGTACCGGTCCTTTTATGATAACAAATTTTACCCCCGGCGTTGCGGCTGATATGGTGAAAAATCCGGATTACTGGGGACACGATGAGCGCTACCCGCAGAATAGGCTCCCCTACGTCGATAAGCTCAGGATGGTGGTCATCAAAGATGAAGCCGAAGCCCTGGCATACATGCGCGCGGGTAAAATCGATGCAGTAGACGGTGTTTCGTCGAAAAATGCGCGGGAAATGCTGAAAACAAACCCGGAAATTGTGCAGATCCCCATTCCTTCTGGCGGCAGCATCGACCCTCGTAATGATCGGGCGCCATACAATGATATCCGCGTCCGCCGTGCGCTGCAGCAAGCCCTCAACCTGCCTGCCGTCGCCAAAACCTACTACAACGGTACAGCTGATCCTTATCCTTCATCGATCAGCTCGCGGCATATGAGTAAATGGGGCAAAGGTTGGGGCTTCCCCTATGATGAATGGCCGCAAGACCTGAAGGATGAGTATGCCTATAGTCCGGAGATGGCCAAAAAATTGCTGGCTGAAGCTGGTTATCCCCGCGGTTTCAAGACGAATGTTGTGGCAGATGCGGCTGCTGACCTGGGGTTGTTGCAAGTTATCAAGACCTATTTTGCCGCGGTTGGTATCGATATGGACATCCGGACATTGGATTCTGCTGCCTTTATTCCATTTGTTGAGACAGAAAAGAAACATGATGCGCTGGTTTTCCGCATGGGTGGTTCTCTGCACCGCGCCCATGAGCCGCTTCGGCAGCTGACGATGTTTCAAACCGGCACTTCTTCCAATCCTCACTCGATGGTCAGCGATCCGGTGTTTGATGGGTTTTTCACCAAAGCTATTGCTGCTACCAGTGTCGATGAAGTGAAGCAGATTTTCCGGGATGCTAACGAATATGCTGCTCGGCAGCATTTCGCCGTATCCCTGCCGCAGCCGGTGCAGTACTCGCTCGTGCAGCCGTGGCTCAAGGGCTATCACGGTCAGTTCGGCTCGATCTGTTGGAGCCCGCCCAGCTTTTCCTTCTATATGGCGCGCTTCTGGATCGATCAAAAATTAAAGAAGTCGTTGGGACATTGATATCTAACGGAAATAAACAGGTAGATGGTTAACCAACGATTTGTTATGCGATGTGAAAGCGGTCTTAAGCAAGGCTTAAAGAGATTTGGGGTTGTGATTACCTTACCATTATAAATACAAAATGTTCCTTGGATCATTTAACTATTTCTCCGGCCCAAAGTGCCGTAGCTTATTGCCAGGTTGACATAATGAAGAGGCTCATTTATTGAAAAGAATATATNNTGGCCCCGGCTGGTGGAAATCATCGGGCATACCAATACCATCGATTACATAGAGTACGTCAGTGAGTATTCTACCTACGACATCGAACAACTGGAGAACTTCGGACGGGCGATCGAGCTTTTCCCCAATATGTCTTCGATGATTAAAATCGAAGAACAGACAATGGGCTTTATTGCGCAACGCGCATTGGATGCCGGTATCCAGAATGTGCTCTTCAGCGATTGCCGCGATGCCAAAGACGTCCGGGAATGCATTCGTCTGGTGCGTCCGGAAACTCCGGAAGCGGGCGGTATTCACGGCGCCGGCAGCCGCCGCGTCCATATTGGTTCCAATACTGGGGAATGGGTACAAGCCATGAATAACGCAGTCCTGGTGTCCATGATCGAGAAAAAGAGTGCCGTCGAAAATATGGAAGAAATTCTCTCCGTCAAAGGTGTCGATATGGTTCAATTTGGCCCCAACGATTACACTGTCAGCATCGGCAAACCGGACCAGGGACACACCCCCGAAATCCGCACAATACAGGAAGACATGATCAAATTAGCGCTGAAAATGAACGTTGCTCCGCGTGTTGAGATCCCCAACATCGAGGCGGCGAAACCGTTCATCGACATGGGTGTTCGCCATTTTTCGCTGAGCAGCGATATCGCTATCCTCGCCGGATGGTATAAACAGCAGGCTGTTGTCTTGCGCAAGCAGCTTCCCTGATATTGATCCTTGATATTACTCTCCACTAAAATGTTATGGTTTTGTAATTTTTAAAGAGAGTGTTATTTTTCTTTCACTATTTATCTGGAACTATATATTGTAAATGCTTTCTTATCCCACACGAATTTTTCGGCAAAGAAAAATATCCTTGACTTTAACCAAACCATCGAGTAATATGTGGGTAAATTGACATAACAGAGGACAAGGAGGAACAGTATGACCACAGAAAATTCCGTCGAACGCCGTCTTTCGCAACTGCGTACCTGGAATATCATTGTTGGCATCATCCTTGCTGTGCAGGCCATAATGATCGCCGTCCTCACTAACAAGTTTTCACTCCCGGTGACGGCAACATTTATGGAAGGACCGCCCGGTACTGCTCCCACTCTGCATCACTTATTTAATATCCGTACCGGTTGGGGTGTGTTTACCTTTCTCGCTATCTCGGCTATTGCGCTGCTGGTGATCGCATCTCCCCGGGTTTTCCCCTGGTACAAGCGCAATTTG
Source organism: Dehalococcoidia bacterium (assembly GCA_003162335.1). GTDB lineage: Bacteria > Chloroflexota > Dehalococcoidia > Dehalococcoidales > Fen-1064 > Fen-1064. Next base: position 12,550 of record PMMG01000060.1, on the reverse strand, counting down.
CTCCAGAACCGTAACTATGGACGCTGGATCGAATACTTCTTCAGTTCATCGATCATGATCGTTTTGATTTCTCAGATCACCGGCATCAGCGATATCGCCGCCTTGATGGCGATCTTCGGTGTTAATGCCTCCATGATCCTCTTCGGTGCGCTGCAGGAAAAATACGAGAAACCGGGCAAGCCAAATCTGCTGCCGTTCTGGATGGGCAGCTTCGCAGGCATCATCCCCTGGATTGCCATTCTGATCTACGTCATCGCGCCCGGGTTAAAAGTTTCTCCTCCCGGTTTTGTCTACGGCATCATTGCTTCCCTCTTTGTCTTCTTCAACTGCTTCGCGGTCAATATGATATTGCAGTATAAAAAAATCGGCCCATGGCGGGATTACCTGTTCGGAGAAAAGGTCTACATCATCCTCAGTCTCACCGCCAAAGCTTTACTGGCCTGGCAGGTTTTCTTCCCTGTGCTCACCCTAAAATAGCTCAAATCGCAGAAAAACAGGAAGCAATCTGGAAGGGAGGGTAGACATATGTCGACACCGCAGGTGATGCTTTTGGTGGTTATGTTGATGGGAGGGTTGGGGGTTATCGGCAGCTATGCGCAGGGGTTGATATCCCATCCTGGCAGCATAAAAGTCCTCTGGGGAAAAATATCCGGGCCATTCCGTACGATCTATTTCATTTCGATGCTGCTTTCCGCGCTGGGATACTTCGCCTTCGCTTATTATTTGTTATTCCGCGTGGATGCTGCAACTGCATTGGTAACCAATACACTCGGATTTGAAGTGTTCTTTGCCGCCATCACCGGCATGCTTTTATTTTCTTCACTGTGGATGCCCTTTACCTACAGTTATGTCGATAAACCGAACAAAGGCACCTGGTTAATGATACGGGTCGTTCTTTTCCTGGTGGCTTTGTCCTCCTGTGCGCTGGTCTGGGCGCTGCTCAGCCTGCATGATAAAACACCTCCCGGTCCATATTGGGTAGCAGTTGTTGGCGCCGGTTATTTTGCTCTGCACACTACAATGCTCGATGCATTTCTCTGGCCGGTGCTATATAGATAGTAATTCAGGAGGAGATGAAAATGGCAATCGAGACTCCTAAATTTACTTTATTGCAAAAAGATGGCAAATTCGAAATCAGAAAATACGAAGGGTATATCAGCGCTTCGGTTGAAGTCGAGGCCGATTATAACCACGCATTGGGGGAAGGATTCGGTATCCTGGCTGATTATATTTTCGGTAATAACCGGGCGAAGACCAGCATTGCGATGACTGCTCCCGTGACCGGGCAAGCCGTGAAAAATCAAAAGATCGAAATGACCGCGCCGGTCACCGCTAAACAAGCCGGTGATGGTAAAAAGCACGAGATTTCATTTACCATGCCTGCCAAATACACACTGGATAATCTGCCCGAGCCGGTCAATACAGCGATCTCGGTGTATAAAGTGGAACCCTACAAAGCCGCCGTCCTGAAGTTTTCCGGCTACATGAACGAAAAAAACACCGTGAAGAAAATCCAGGAACTGCAGATGTGGTTGAAGGCTAATAAACTAGAAGCTAAATCCGGGTTTGTTTCGGCTCAATATAATCCGCCGTGGATTCTTGGTCCGTTCCGCCGTAATGAAATAATCGCCGAAATATAATACGGGACAAGGTACTTTGCGCCGGCAAATGTATGAGAGTGTCCCAATAGTTTTCTCTCTTTACCATGGTTTGACAATTTTTATGATACTCAAAACCAATTACTTCTAATATCCTGATTTCGCAGCACAAATTGCGGCATCAATTCTGCCTTTCCCCATCCCGTCATCATTCGTCTTCTGACAACTGCTTTCGATGATGCCGCGCACTTCGTCATTCACCCGTCCGTTCCCGTTGGTATCAGATACTGCATTCATCAGCAAAGCAGCCATGCCGCTGACATAGGCAGCGGCAGACGACGTGCCGTTTTCGTAGCCGTATTTATCCCCCGGCAATGTCGAATAAATCAGAAACCCGGGAGCCGCCACATCTACCCAATCTCCATAATTAGACAGTGGCGCCAGTTCATCGTCCTGGGTGGTTCCTGCCACTGCGATGCAATTCATATAAGCCGCGGGATATACTGGCTTATCCCACCCGCTGTTGCCGGCGGCCGCAATGATTACCGCCCCCTTGTTCCAGGCGTAATCCACCGCATTTTCCAGCTCTGCGGATGGACCCATTTCCAGACTGATATTGATTATTTTCGCGCCGTGATCCGCTGCCCAGATAATTCCGCGGGAGACCACCGCTGCCCGGCAGGTACCGTCATCGTTTGCCACTTTGACATTCATTAATCTGCTTTCCGGCGCTATCCCCGCGATACCGATCCCATTATTATCTTTGGCCGCGATGATTCCGGCGACGTGTGTGCCGTGACCGTTCCGATCGTTCACCGTTGGACTGTCCGTAAAATTGACTTCCGCTATAACCTCGCCTGCCAGATCGGGGTGATTCCGGTCGATACCGGTATCCAGAATCGCGACCAACGGTTCTTTATTATTCCCGGCAAAGTTCTGCAGTGATGATATGTGGATTTTGTCCGGCGCCCATTGTTTATCCAGCAAAGGGTCGTTTGTCTCGCTGCCTGGTACAGCTCTGTTTGCCGTCAGCACTGGTTCAGCTGTTTTACCGGATATAACTCCGGAGGCACTATTGAACATCACCGGCGTGTTTATCAGCACACACCCCGAGACAAAAATTACGGATATTATTGACATGCGCATATTCCCAGGTATCTTCATCAGATACTATTGTGGGCATGCGCAGTGCTTGACGGGAATAGTTAATTAGTCCCGACCAGGCTAGTCATTTTGGTGTCTGTCTCTATTCCAACGGAAGTCGGAACTTACCCACAGAAGCTACAGTTCTGAACGGAGCGAAGAAACTCCTTGCGGTTCAGGAAGTCGTTTTGTTTTATTAATGAGGTGATTCCGGTTGGATACAGCCAAATGAAAGCTGATCGTTCTATTCCTATTTTGTATTTCGAATTTATTTGATTATTGAATATTGGATCTTGATTATTTTCAATAAGCTTATTGCGTTTGGTCTATTGCTATACTCGTGCTTACGCTGATACCGCCGGCTTTTGTTGCCGTCACTGTAATCGTGTTAGTACCCATTACCAGTGTAATCGTTGTGCTGAAATTACCGTTCACTACTCTCACAGTACTCGTAGAGCCGTTCTGATTAACCGTCACTTGTGTGATTGTCGGGTCGTTCACCGTGCCCGCCAGTGTGATATTAGCAGTTAATTGGGTATTCGGCCCCGGGCTGGTGATCAATACTGTCAGCGGCGTGATATTAATCCGCGTTGAGACAGTTGCTTGTGCCGGTTGGTTATTCGGGTCTTTCCCGGATACCGTCGCGGTGGAGTTCAATACATTAGGCGCCCCGCCCGGTACGATATAATTGGCCTTGAAAGTCCAGACTTCACCTGCGTCCAGAATATTGTTGCTATTTTTATCGCCGCCGGTATAACTGGCTGCCCCGGCGTACTGATCGCTCACGTTGACGCCGGATACCGGTATTGTGCCGTTATTCGTGACCGTAAAATTGAACGTAGCCGTATCACCCCAGAACACCGTCTGCGGATTTACTGTACTGCTGACCGCAATGCTCGGCGGCACGGCTGCTGTTGTCGTTTGTGCTGTTGGCGCAGCAGTCGTAGCCGTGGTAGTTGTCGTCGTAGTCGTCCGCGTAGTGGATGCCGTAGTTGCAGCTGTAATTACCGGTTGGCTTGTTGTTGTGGCTGTCGTGGTAGCTCCCGGAATTGCGCCCGGCTGCTGTAATCCGGCCGGTTTGCCCGGTTCCACCATTAGATGAAAGCCCGGCGTGATAAACGTCTCGATTCCCTGCACAATCACGAAAGCAGAACCTTCTATGTTGCCTACCGTCGTTATCCCGTTCTGGGCCACCGCAACATACATTGTGGTGCCCCGCACCGCTGCCACCGCTGCCTGTGTCTCGATTTCATAAGTGGAGGCGGAGTCCGTTAATTTCTTTACCCGGCTGATCGTTTGCCCGATCGTTTCTTTGAGTTTGATGTTATTGACGGTACCTGCGGCGCTCAGTTCCGCCAGCCCGATTTCCGTATCTGCCTCTAATTCGATCGTGCTGCCTTCAAAGAAAGTCAGGGTCGCGTTACCGTTTGCGGTTTTGACTTTATAATCAACCCCCAGTGTCATACCTTCTTCACCCTTGACCCAGTCTTTCGCCCCCGGTTTGAGCACCAGCACGTCTCCACCCGCGATCGAAAGCACCGTTAACGGCGATGACGCCACTTTGCCGGTCGGGTCGTCGGTTGTTTTAACAGCATTACTTTGCGGCGTTTTTTGGCAGCCCAGTAAGCTGAGCGGCAGTGCCATACAAACTACTGCCGTCAACAGAGTCTTCACAAACGGAACATATCTGGATGTCATATGGCTGATTCTCTTTTATTAATTCAAAAAACAAGATGCTAGTACTTTAGTACCAGACAACATTTTCGCACGGCCTGTATTTCTTGTCAATGTATCTTTTTATCTAGTCCGGGTTTTATTGTTGTTTTTGACTCTAAATTTGTTGCGGTTGATAACTCCTTCACAGACGGAATATAATCAATTCAGGTTGAATAGTGATAATATCGTCGTTTAAAACATGATTTAGCTATTGTTTAAGGTGAAGGGGGGATCGGCCGAATGAAAGTCTGGAGTCTGGTTGTTGCCGGAATCGCTATTACCATTTTTGGGCGATGCTGTCGATGATTTTTGAATCGGTAGTCTTTAGAAATCGAAGCGGATGGAATTTCCTGCCCTGGTGGTTTTGTGATGTTGTTGCAACCATCGGCGGCATTACTACCTTCGCATTCGTCTACATGCGGGTCATGAAGAAATAGTGTCAAACCTGATAACGCGCAGCCGGCAGTATCTGGCAATCCATTCTGATTCTTTTCGACAGGGCTGGCCTGTGTGGCTGGTCAGTTTCGTCACACTCCTGAACGGAGCCTGGAGCATTTCCAGCTTATTATTAACACGTTTGCCTCAACGTGTGCAATACTTTCTGCCATTCGGCGTCTTTCACTGGACGCGTTCGCTTACATTGGTACTGGGATTTATCCTGCTTTATCTTTCATTCCATCTGTTTCAGCGCCGCCGGGCGGCCTGGTGGGTGGCTGTTTTCGCCGCCGCAATCGAAGTAATCGGCCATGCCGTCCACCTTGGTACCTGGTATACCGCTTTACCGCAAGCTACCACATTTACACTTCTGCTCGTTTTCCGCGGCCGGTTTTCCGTGCGCAGTGAATCACGCAATATACGCTTGGGCTTATTGCTGCTTTTTGGCAGCCTGCTTGTCTCCCTTCTTTACGGCACATTCGGCTTCTGGAAGTTATCACAACGCGACTTTGGCATCACTTTTTCTTTACAGGACGGTCTGGTCAGGAGTTTGCGTCAGTTCCTTTTATTGGGCAATTCCGATCTTGTCCCGGCTACCCGCCAGGCAGGCTGGTTCTTGCAGTCGCTGGATATTCTGGGTATTGTTGCTGCCGGTTTCGCTATGTACAGCCTTTTTCGTCCAATCGTCTTTCGCTTTATTCAATTGCCGCAGGAACGCGCCCGCGCCGCGGCGATTATTGAGAAATATGGCAAATCAACTTTCGATTATTTTAAAATCTGGCCGGATAAATCATTCTATTTTTCCCCCAGCCGCGAATCTTTTATCTCCTATCGCATGGTCGGCGGCGTCGCTTTTTGTTTGGCCGACCCGGTCGGGCCGGATGGGGATAGGGAGCTTGTAATTAAGTCATTTCTGCAATTCTGCACGCAGAATGGGTGGTTGGCCGCGTTTATGATGCCGGATGACCATACCGGATACAACCGGTACGGACTGTCAATATTTAGAGTCGGCGAAGAAGCAGTGATCGATTTGGAACATTTCGCTGCACATACCAACGAAACTTACCATTTTAAACGTGTACGCAAAAAGTTCGAAAAGGACGGTTACCGTATTGAGCGGTATAAGTCGCCGGTACCCCGTCAGGTTCAGGACGAAGCCCTGCAGATCTCGCGGCGGTGGCTGACCTTACCGCATCACCGGGAGTACGGTTTTTTTCAGGGTCGTTTTGAAAGAGGCTACATAGAAAAATGTACTTTATGTGTGCTGCGCAACGCCAAAGGTGAAATGGTGGCGTTTATCAATGAGGTCCCATCCTATCGTCCTGGTGAAGCCGCCTTCGACCTGATGCGTCATTTACCCGGCACTCACTGGGGCACGATGGACTATCTCTTCGCGCAGATGATGCTCATGCAGAAAAACGAAGGTTTCCGCACGTTCAATTTTGCGGTCGCGCCGTTTGTCGGTGTCGGTAATAAACCTGGCTCTACACTCACGGAAAAAGCCGTCAATCAGATATTTGAGCGGCTGGACTGGTTCCTGCATGCGAAGGGCATTAAACAGTACAAAATCAAGTTTGAACCGCAATGGCGTGATGTCTACGTTGTTTATCAGGGCGGTCCGATCGGCCTTTTACGTATCGCGCTCAATGTGAACCGCATATTGTAGAATTTGTTGAAATGCATGATAGGTCCAACCCGCCGTGCCGCTTTATCCCGCTTGTAAAGAGGCACAGGCGTCCCTGCCTGTGCGTTCGAAATCGCCATTGCGACTCCGTCTCAGGTGGGTGAATCTCTCCTGGAGGGGTTTAGTTTTCCTCTTCTTTCAACCTCTTGGAAAAGGCTCTCACCTTTTTCTTCAGGTTCCTCCGCAACCACCTGTCCCACCACTCGGGATTATCGTAGTAATCCATTGAATAATAAGATTGTCCGTTGGCTTCCATGGTCATTTGAGTCCACCCACCGTTCCACAAAATTTATTTATGCAAGATATACATCTGAGGCTATATCTTAATATTACTTCGCGTTTAGCCTCTGTCAAGAGGGGATAATGGCTCAAGTGGGTTGACCATATTTTTACCTGTTATTTCGTCATCGTCAACTTAAAATCAAATGCGCCGGTTGCGCTGGAGTCGTATTCATTCAGATACGGCGAATAAGTGACGGCTGAGACCTTGTTCTGTTGCGGATAAAATTTATACAGTCTTAGCCAGCCGTCGCCGCCGTGCGGGTCGTCCTGGGTGTCAAATAACAGATTCTCTACTGTATTGCCGTGTGCCGCTGTCGCCGTTGCGTTGTACTCACCGTGAATATGGCCGCAAAAAACTGCCACTACATTGCTATTTGGTTTTACCACATTCTGCCAGATTTCGATACCGGAAACGTTTGAGGAATCTGTGTAATTGCCTTTGGTATCGATATAACCGTGGGTTACCACGATGGCCTTGTCATTGCTGTAGTATTGCAGCACGCTGTCGGCCCATGTATATAGCTCTGCGTTTACCAGCACCTTCGGCGTGCAGGCCAGATTCAGTACCACGAAGTTTTGTCCCAGCGCCGAAAAGGTCTCGTAGTTACTGGCATTACTATTGGCGGGATAATTAGGTTGCGGCACGCCGCTTGGCGGTGGGTATTTGCCGCTGCCGTACCACGGATACCGCGCAAAATCTGTGAACGGGAAATATTTATCGAAATAAGTAGTATCCCCCGCCTCAAAATTAACATCGTGATTACCGGGCACTACCGAATAGGGGATTCCCGCATTGCGGATGATGCCCATCGCTTTCTGCGCATTTTTCCACTCATAATCCTGGTCGCTGGAATAATTGTCCACCAGGTCGCCTTCCTGGCTGACAAAAACAATGTTTTGTGTCTTTGCATTATCAACGATCCATTGCGTTTGTTGCGTAAAAATCTCCGGATATTTTTGCGAGTAATACTGGGTGTCGGGCAGCACCGCGATGGTGAAATAGCCGGAATTCACTGCTGTCGCGTTGGTTGTTGCCCGGACGGTTGTCGATGAAGCGCAGCCGGAAAACCCCAGCATCGCTGCAGTTAACAATACTCCGACTATAAACCTGCCGATTTTCAAATTAAATCCCATGTTGATTTTGCGTTCCGTTTATTCCGGCGGATAATGCGACTGAAAATCGTACGGATAGACCGGCGCTGGTTTGGTCAGCGTGTCCAGTCTCGCTACTTCTTCCGGCAGCATTTCCCACATGGTCGTTTTCAGGTTGTCAGCCAGCTGTTCCGGTGTTCGGATGCCGCAGACCGCTGAAGAGACCCCCGGTTTGCACAACAGCCAATTGAGGGCTGCCTGCGTGACTGAACCGTGATGTGTTGCCGCGATCCTGTCCAGTTCATCCACAACGTCATAGGCTTTCTGCTCGTCGAAAGTAGGTGGCCTGTCGCTCATCCTGGCACCCTGCGGTTTCGGCATGCCGCGGCGGAATTTGCCGGAGAGGAAACCACCGGCTAGCGGACTCCATGTGGTGATGCCCAGCCCCTGGTCGATACATAACGGCGACAGTTCGTATTCAATATCCCTTGCCATTAGCGAATAGAGACCCTGGAAACAGATGAACCGTTCCCAGTTATGGCTGTCGGAAATTGCCAGCGCTTTCATCAATTGCCAGCCGGTAAAGTTGGAAGCGCCGATATAACGTACTTTACCCTGCCGTACTAAATCATCTAATGTATGCATACATTCTTCCAGCGGCCGGCTGGAATCAAAACGATGGACGATGTAGAGGTCAAGGTAGTCGGTGCCCAGCCGTTTTAGACTCGCTTCGCAGGCTTCGATGATATGGTGGCGGGAAAAACCAACATCGTTCGGGCCTGTCCCGACGCGATTGCGGAATTTGGTCGCCAGGACAACCTCTTTCCGTCGTTTCCCCAGCGCTTTTCCCAATGTTTCCTCCGATTGCCCTTCGGAATAGAGATCCGCAGTGTCAAAGAAATTAATGCCCCCTTCCAATGCCATACTGACGATCGTGTCTGCTCCTGTCTGGTCGACCGCGCCNNTTATTGCCTCACAATTTTCAATTATTTTTACGTCCGATAAGGTGTCTCAATGGTCAATATTATACCTTAAAAGATGAGATTGTTCATCCACGCTTTTCGACTCTTACCCGTTTGGAGACTGCTGAAGTAGTGCCTTTTAGGGAATAGTTTCTCTGAGCCTGTTCGAAATATTCTGAACTGTCGGATCAAGCCCGCCAATGAAAAAAACGAATATTCTATTCCAGCTTTGCTGGAATAGANNTCCAAATAGTCATTTTCGAACAGTCTCCGATACAGAAGGATTTTTATTGGGGAAGCAGACTTTATCAGCATCCCTTCGTTGTAATGCTCCACAAACGTTATAAGCGCGAACGATAATATAAAAATTATAACGGCAACGGATTAATTGTACGGGCGACCGGCCGGTCGCCCCTGCGGTATGAAAATGGGCAAGGGAATTGGAATTAAAAGGGCGGGTCTTTTTAGAGCCCGCCCTTGCTTGAACCGTTGGAAAATTCGTTTATTTACTTGGCGCATTTCACCTGATTCAGCATGCCCTCGTGGTAATACTCCACGCGTTTGTCGATCTCGGTATAATCGATCTTGCCGGTCTTCATGAAATTCGTTACCGTTTTTAAATCCGGGATCGAAGCGCGCCCGCCTAACCGGGTGCATTTGATCGCCGAAACCGCGCTGGAGAATTGTGAGGTCTTTTTAACATCCCAACCCTGCAGCAAACCGTAGATAAATGCTCCGTGGAACACATCTCCGGCGCCGGTGGTGTCTACGATCGAAAGTCCTTTATAGGCGGGAATGGCAAAAAACTCGCCGTCGTTGTTTAAACCGACGCAGCCCTTGCCGCCCAGCGTGAAGACCACGATCTTCGGGCCTCTTTTCTGTACGGCCTTGCAGTTCTTTTCATAATTGGTGTCTTTAAACAACCCGTCGTAATAGTGCTCGGAGCCGACAAAAACGTCCACTAAACCGGTGTTCGCTTCGGTATCCGGGTTGAAGTAACCGGCATCGTCCACCACGGTCACGCCCATTTCCCTGGCCCATTTGGCCGCGGTTACCTGTGCCGGTCCGATCGGTCCCAGATGCAGGTATTTAGCGGAGCCGATATACTTTTTATCCAGTTCCGCATCGTTCGGCTGCCTGCGTGTGCCGCCTTTGGCAATAAAGCTTCTGGCCATGGTATCCGTTTCTGCCAGGCAAATGCAGAAAGAGGTGGCATTTCCTTTATCCTGCAGCAGATGCGAAACATCGATGTTATGGCGTTTAAAATCATCGATGCAAAATTGTCCGTAGGGGTCGTCGCCGACGATACCCACTATGCCGCAATTGGCGCCCAGTCTGGCTGCCGCCACTAGCGCGCTGCCGACATTGCCGCCGCCCTGCCAGCTGTATTCCTGCAGCCGCGCGAATCCTCCGGCTTCCGGCATTTTGTTGGTCAGGATATTAAAATCCATGACCGGGTTTTCAATTCCGATGATATCTATTCCCATCATCAAACCTCTGTTTTTGTTTATATTTTATCGTAGATAGTTCAATGGGCGTATCAACATTCTGTCGGCATTGGAACAGATGTCAATACGCCCAAATTAAAAACGTTTAATAACCCTTGCTTACCGGGATGCCTTTTTTTCCGGGATCGTCCATTTCAATTTATTCAGCAGGTAATCTTTGATCACTTTTTTCTGATAGCCCTGCATTGCGAACAGGCTGTCCTTCTTGTCCTTGACCTGCTGATAATCTTTAGTGGTGGAATAGAATAAGGCAAAGTATTCCGTGCCGACATTGAGCTTGTTGATGCCCAGTTTGAATGACTCTCTCAGCTGGTCTTCCGGGATACCGGTGCCGCCGTGCAGGACCAGGGGAGTATCGATGGCTTTATTGATTTCCTTCAGGCGCGGCATGCTCAGCTTCGGCGTCTCGACATACCAGCCGTGGGCGCTGCCGATGGCAATCGCCAGCGAATCGACGTTGGTTTTCGCGACAAAATCAGCCGCTTGTTCTGCAGTTGTATACATGTCTTCATTTTTGAAGTCGCCTTTATTAGCGGCGATGCCGACTTTACCCAATTCCGCTTCGACATCAATGCCGAGCGCATGGGCGGCCTTCACTATTTCACAGGTGACACGTACATTCTCGTTGTATTCGAGTTTAGAGCCGTCGATCATTACCGAAGTAAAGCCGTCTCTGATCGCCCCCAGGATCGTTTCGTACGAATCGCAGTGGTCAAGATGTAAACCAACCGGGATTTTTACCGTCTTGGCCATCTTTTTTGTGATGGCGGCAAATACACTGGCCGGGATGGTCTCCATCATCGTGGGATAAAGCATGATGATGACCGGGATGCTCAGCTCCTCGCCTGCTTCCACCAGCCATGCGATGCTCTCGTAGTTAAAGCAGTCGTAGGCTAGCACCGCCGTTTTTCTGGCGTCTGCGTCCTTTAGAATTGTGCTCACTTTTTCGAATGCCATGTTGTCCTGCTCCCTTTATTGTTGTTTATTAATTAATATTTTTAACTAAACAAAATCCTTTTCGACATAGCGCATATACTTGACTGCTTCATCCAGTACCGGCAGGAATTTCCCGTGTACTGCGGCGACATGGTGAACATAAGGGCCGCATACCAGTTTTCTTTCCCACTTCGGCCAATCGTCGGTCTCGATCCAGATATAATTACCTTCGGTGCTCGGCCCGTCGGTACCGCGTGCTTCACCGGCGAACAATGAATACTTGCCGCCGATGGCATCAAATCTGGCTACCGTGATATCGCCGCCCTTTAATTCCCACTGTCCGTGGCCTTCTAGTAAAACCCTTTTCTTTGCGTCTTTGGCCAGCGATTTCGGGAACGGGCCGCAGTGCCAGAGCAGCTCGGCATTGTCGTTCTTGGGGTGTCTGATTGTCACATCGGCGAGGAAGTTCGGGGTTTCGCCGCGCGCGGCAGCTGCCAGGATTACAGATGTAACTGCGCCGTGTACATCTGTTTCGCAGGCTACCGGCAGGCCTTTTTCCGTCACGTCGCCCAGCACAAAACAGGGCGGGAAGCCGAGGTTCGTCCGGAAGATCGACCAGCATTCGCTGGCCATCGCTTTCAGCCCGTATTTGTGGCCCAGTTCCATCATGCTCAGCTCTAAAGCTGCGATCTTGCTCAGTTCTTCTTTTTTCACTGATCTGGTGTCCATCGCGTCGGTGGTTTCTTTTACCAGTGCTTTGATCTGGTCTTTCTGTTTGGCGTAAACTTCATTGAATGTCCCGATGATCTCGGTTTCATTGATCGGTACCACTTCGATTCCGAACTTTTCCAGCAGTTCATCCTCGTTGTAAATGACACTGAGGAATTGCCGGGGGCGTAAAGATATTTGCCCGATGCGCAAACCGGATAAGTCTTTTGTAATTGAGACGACACGGATGAATTTTTCCAGTTCTGTTTTCAAAATCGGAGCGTCCACCCAGCAGTTCTCGATGTAGGTGAACGGTACGCCGAATCTGGCCAGTGCCTTGCCGCTGGCAAATAGACCACATTGCGTATCGGTCAACCGCCAGGCGTAATTCGGAGGCGGAGCGGGGTCTCGCGGGCCCCACAGCAAAAACGGCTTGCCCATCGCTTTTCCCAGCTTGCCGACCACTTCTTCCTGGCCGAAATTGCA
>PMMG01000066.1 GCA_003162335.1 Dehalococcoidia bacterium | reverse complement strand
TATCCCTATTTTGCAAGAGGCTCAAATAATTGCTGATTACCGGTCTTTAGAATGTGCCTTCACCAGTCATGGTTTGGTTGCCCCGTAGAAAATTTATTGAAAAACGACCACCCCGGTGCAGACTAGCAAGCGCGCGTTCAAAATCCCTGGCAGTCGTTACATTATTCAGATTAATGCCGGTGATAATATCGCCGGCAGTCAACCCTGTTTGGGCCGCGATGGAACCCGGCTTCACGCTTCCGACATAAGCCCCCAGCGTAATTCCGGTACTCAGTTTGGCAGTGATCTTACCGGCATCGGCAATTGACGCGCCGAATGGCGGACGCTGTTTATTTAGCTTTAATAAAGGCTCAAGCTGCGCAGGGTCGTAGCCAATAACCATTTTTCCATCGATGATGGTAACTGGAACTCCCCTTTGCCCGGTATTTCTGACCAGCTCGGCGGCGTAAGCTGCATTTCTGGAGACATCGCGCTCCTGAAAAGTCACACCTCGCTGTGAAAGGAACTCTTTCACCATGCCGCAATACGGTCAGGTAGGACTGGTATAAACGATCACTTCCATTTGCTTTCTCCTCCGTGAGAATCCTTATGCCTATAATATATATTCAATTTTGAACATTTTCAACCGCGTTTTTCAACGTTTTGTGAATATTTTCTTTGCCGGAAAAAAATAGTGGTAATCAAAAAATGTCGTGTTAAAATAATAGTAGAGAATGTCATTTAGCTTTAAAACGACCCTGCTAAATAATTGACAACCGTCGAGTCAGAATATTAAAGTTAAGTTCATTTATAACTTCTGTTTGAGGGGATAAGCAATCATGCAGCGGATGGCTTTTACCATGCGGATCAAACCCGGTTTCGAAGCCGAATATCGCAGGCGTCACGATGAAATCTGGCCGGAATTGTCCGCCTTGCTAAAAGCCGCCGGTATCCGTGATTATTCCATCTTTCTGGAAAGTAAAAGCGGCACGCTATTTGCCATCCAGAAGCTCACGCGAGGGAATAAGGTGGACGACCTGCCGAATCATCCTCTAATGAAATGCTGGTGGGCATATATGGCTGATATCATGGAAGTCAATTCAGACAATTCGCCGGTTTCCCACCCACTGGCAGAAGTTTTCCACACGGACTAATTTTTTCGGGTATTTTCCCGCTCGCGCGTAGCGCAGCGGGTTAATTAATAGATAGGAGATAACTAATGGGACAATCGATTGAATACCAAAAACAAATGACAGAAGTAGTCTACATCAACCTGCCGGGCCCACAGGAACCGGAAGCAGGCATGAGCGGCGGAGAGCTGATGCATGGTTTTCTCGCTGAGATTTACCGGTCGCAAAACGCGGAATTAAAAGCCTCTTTAACCAATCTCTGTTTCAGATGGAATGTTCACTACGTTGAGAATAAAAAGTAGTTTTTACTTTTTGCCACACTACTTTTTACTCTTAGCGCATTAAGCAATCCAGACAAAATAGGATTACATATTTTAATATTCTAACGATAATTCAATAAACTGGAATATGAAACAGGTTACCTTTGAAATATTGTAAGAAGGTTGTTTGTTTTGCCTAAAAATCTGACAGCGTTCCGTTGTCAGATTTTTTTGTAATGTAATTTTTGTAGTTTCACTTTATCGCGGTCATTTTTCATTTCGATTGTTAATTCTTCCAAAATGTTTATAAATAATTACTTGGAAACAAGTTGTTTGTGCCCAAACAGTAATTCCAGCAGATAGTCGTTGTAAATTACTGATAATGCTCTTAAATATTAATATGACCATCTTTTCAACAAAAATATTAATTGGGACAAAACTGCGCAAGTTTTACAGGTGTTAATTAGTCGAAAACGACGAAACCCGGTAACATGTATAATTAACATCAGTAAGACAAAAGCCGATAATTTAATTTAACTTCAATTATTGGCGAAGATGTTGCAATGGATAACAGGAAAGGTGAAGAATGAAAGCCCAAAGGTCAATTAACATCACCGCCGCGCCGGGAAAAATCTGGCTGCTGCTGGTGGAACCGGAGAATATCAAGAAATGGTGTCAGCCGGCAATCAGAATTTTTCGCACCAGCGAACAGCGCAATGGACTGGGCGCAACCTTTTATTTTGAGGAACGGGCCATCGGACAACTGCTGAAATTGAACTTCGTCGTCACCGAATGGGCAGAAAATCGCCGCGTCACGTTTAAGTTGACCTCGGGGAATCTGGTCAAAGGCTATGAGCAGCGCTACCTTCTCGAGCCCACTAAAACCGGCATCCATGTCACCTGTTTTGAGGACGTAATCATGCCTTTCGGTTTCCTCGGCAAATGCATGGGGTTATTCCGGGCGCCCGTTACCGGAGCCCATCTGGAGAGAAATTTGGCAGGATTGAAGCTTCTCGGCGAAGCTGTATAGTATAAAAATGGAATCGCTTAGCGGCAATAACCGGGTTCACATCAAACCGGGACAACGCGTTCTGATTGTTTTAAAAGCAGACCAGCGGTCTGGCAAACTCACCGAAGGTGTGGTAAAAGACATCCTGACGCCGTCTGCCTCGCATCCTCATGGCATTAAAGTGCGGCTGCAAAGCGGACTGGTCGGACGAGTCAAAGAAATTAAATACTGATTTTTCGAGAGTATTTTACGTTGGCTAAGATTGTCCTGGATCTACATGAAATTTTTAACAAAGGCCGCTCGATAGACGCCGAGCTTAACCGGGTGATGAAAGAAGCCATCGATAAAAAGATTGCCCTGGTGGAAATAATTCCCGGCAAAGGATCCGGACAATTGAAAAAACACGTGTTGCGGTTCTTGCAACAGCCTGAAATAAAACAGATCTACCACCGCGTGGAAAAAGACGACAAGAACTTCGGCCGAATCTTTGTGCATTTTAAAAATTAGAACATAACAATTACGTCTATTCCGCCCAAATTTTACGCACAAAAAGGCCTGGCAGATTACTCCGCCAGGCCTTTCTTTATCCGCTGATATAATTAATATCTTTTTGCCGGGTTTGTTTTGCGGTAACAATCTGAACAATATACCGGTCTGTCGCCGCGGGGTTCGAAAGGTACCTGAGTATCTTTGCCACACGTGGCGCATTTCGCGGGGAACATTTGCCGAGGGGCACTGCTCCCGTAGCTGCTGCTGCGATTGCCGCCGGGAGAATTTTGCTTTCTCGCTGCGCGGCAAGTGGCGCACCGCTTCGGTTCATTGGTATAACCTCTGGAAGCGAATTGCTCTTGCTCTGCGGCGGTGAAAGTGAAAGCAGTGCCGCAATCGGAACAGGTGATTTGTTTGTCTGTATAGCTCATCGAATGACCTCCTTTTTCTTACTCGGTTTGCTTTATGGTCATCCAATAGTTGAAGGGAAAAAGTGATATTCTTCCAATGGAAAACCTCTAAACCTAGTCAGAGCATACTACATATGTAAAAAAAATACAACTACCCCCGTTAAACTCTACCGAACGGACCTAAATAAAAAGAATTCCGGTTTTTATTTTTTTACGGTTTCTGTATTTTACCCATGATAATACCTGAAAATTACTATCCAGCGTAATTCTTGCCCGCTTTTCTGGCTCTGCGTCTCTTATTTTGCCTGGCGTTGATACGGGACTTGACCAGATGCGAACCTCTTTTAAACCCCTGTGATGCTACCATTATGACCTTCCTTATCTTAATTACTATTTATCGCTATTTGTTAACTACCTGCTGCAATTATTACGTGTCAATCATTATGTCAAGTTTTTACAAGCTCTGGAATTCTCTTATAAAATTACTCTAAATAATCCCGTAGTTTACGACTCCGGCTGGGATGCCGTAACTTACGCAGCGCTTTAGCTTCAATTTGCCGGATTCGTTCACGAGTTACACTGAATTCCAAACCGACTTCTTCTAACGTCCGGCTTCTACCGTCTTCCAGGCCAAATCTCAACTGTAAAACTCTTTGTTCTCTTGGTGTTAGTGTCGCCAGCACCTCACCAATTTGATCTTTTAAGAATTGCCGCGAGGCGCTATCTACGGGCTGGACGGCATTATGGTCCTCGATAAAATCCCCCAGGTGACTGTCCGCTTCCTCACCCATTGGTAATTCCAGCGAAATCGGAAGCTGTGCAATCTTGATAATGCCGCGCACCTTCATGGCAGTCAGACCTAATTGCTGACCGATCTCACCTGCCGTTGGATCGCGACCTAAATCCTGCGAGAGTTTACGGCTGATTCGCAATAGTTTATTAATAGTTTCGATCATATGCACCGGCACCCGGATAGTGCGCGCCTGGTCGGCAATGGAACGGGTGATTGCCTGCCGTATCCACCAGGTAGCGTAAGTACTGAATTTAAAACCCTTGTGCGGATTAAATTTTTCCACCGCGCGTATCAGGCCGATGTTTCCCTCTTGAATCAGGTCGAGCAAAGACATACCGTGCCCGATGTTTTTCTTGGCAACGCTTACGACTAATCTTAAATTACCTTCCGCCAGATAATCGGTAGCGATTTTTTCCGCCTTCTGTAAACCCTCTATATATTCGTCCAGGTAAACCTCGTAGCTATTCAACTTATCAATGAATTTTTGTTCAGTCACCAGAGCGGGAATACCGGCCAATGTCGTCTTGGCGCCAATAGCAGTCAGGACTTTTTCCGGTAATAATGCGATTTCCACAGAGAGCGCGATCAGGCGCGCCTCCACCGGTTGAGGAGTCAGGTTCAGTTTATCGGCAATATTTTGCACCATCAGCGGGTCAATTACACCGTCGATGGCAGCTCGGAATTTCTCATCGGTGATGGTCTTTTGGAAACTGGTATTTTCCGGTAATCCGACATTCTCCTGCAGCTTCTGGATAATCTCCCACGATTGTCCAAGATCTTTGATTATTTCCAGAAAAATCCGGCTGGCAGCAGCATGATTCCCGTCAATTTCCAGCGCATGTTGGACTGAGGATACCCGCCTTCCGATTTCAATCCGGCGGGCGGTAATTTTTTCGTCTTTGGCTGTAAGAAGGGGAACACGCCCGATCTCATGCAGGTAAAGACGCACGGGGTCTTCATCTATAAACTGAGCGTCCGCTTCAAGAACCTCTGCTGCCGGTTCTCCCGGTTCAACATCTTCGGCGGCCAGCTCTATTTCTAATAAAGCCTCTTCCTGCGGCGCAGTTTCCGGCTCTTTTAAAACATCTATCTCGAAATCTTGCGATGCTGCAGTCAGTGTATCGACGGTCATTTTCTCACCTTCCTGTTTGCTCTTCAGACTTCATTCCCGAAACTAATGAAATATCCTGTTTGTTAACGGCTAGCGGGGCTGCCGCTTTTTTCTTCTGGCATTATTTTTCGCTTTGGCCAGATATGCATCGCGTTTTGACATGAACCGCTGACGCGCCCGGTAGGTCTTTAATATGCCGCTGGTCTGCACCATTTTCTGAAAACGGCGGAGCAATGACTCCTGGGATTCTCCCGGATGCAATGTGACATCGAAGGCCATTTTAAACCATCCTTTCCAAAACCGGAGGATTTTAAAAAACTAAAAGATACGAGGAAACCGGGCCGCAGCCGAATATAAGAAAAACGATAGGTATAGAGAAAGCACTTTATTGTAATAAACTACTTACTACCATGCCCGCGAACTGCTGTCTTGACGCTGCGTTTTTCTCTTTGCCCGGCAGATGGGACAACGCCTCGGTTCCTCGGTGAAACCTTTGGCGCGAAAGAACTCCTGTTCCCCCGTACTGAATGTAAATGTTGTACGGCAGTCGGAGCATGTGATTGTTTTGGCTTGATAACTCATCGGTAGACCTCCTCGCAAGAATAACGGGATGGGGTTTGGTCACCGAATACTTGAGATGAATCTTTAGTGCGGAATCATTGAGAAGAAGATACAGGAAAAGCAGGAATGACCAATGTTGACTAATATATTATTATACTCTGAATTCGATATAAAGACAAATTTCACACAGGCACATGGTGATTGTTTCAAAAAATAAAGGGGAAATCCTTTTTAAGAAGAACTCCCCATTTATAATGATTTTTACTGGCTTTAAGAGCGTCTTATAAAGACAACCGTCCCGATCATGCCGATAATAACCGATGTTAATACCAGAACAAATAGAGGAACTTTATTTCCAGCATGCACATCAGCGCTGATTTCAGTTCCCGCTGTGGTACCCGATATAGTATTATCCAGTGCAGTGGTTGTCGTCGTTATAGCTGCCTCAGTGGTCACTGGCTGGGTAGAAGATATAAGCGGTTCGGGAGATACGGGAATAGCAGGCGTAGCGGGTGCATTGTCCTCCGGCGAAACCGATGATACTGTTTGTGCGGGAGTAGACCAGGTTACGTCCGATGCGGGCGGCGTAGTGGCTATGTTCATTGGCATGGGAACAGTTTGAACAGCCGGTTCAACCGGGGGCGTTACCGGTGCTGAAACCTGCGCCGCTAGCGGTTGTGTTGCAGTTGGCCCGCTTAATATTGCGTAGGTGGAAAAATGTGTGGTTTGCGTATAAACATTGCGTCCGGTTAAATCAACTGTCGAATCCAGGGAATACCAGTTCCCTGATTTATCATCATAATATCCGATTACGAGGCCGGATTCGGAAACACCTTCCGGTAAGTTCCTGGGATTATAGCTTAATCTGATTGTAACCGCAGGACTAAAGGTCACCCCGGTCGGACCAAAATCATAAGTTTCGCCAACAATGCTCACATCTTTCGGTAAATTGTCGATTTCATTTTGTTTTTTAATCGTAATTTGACTGAAAGGAGCTCCATCTGCGGCGGCGGCCGTTGTCCCCGATTCAATTCTGATCACTGCTTGATTATCCTCAGACAGACCGGTGACGCCATCGGTAAATAATCCTTTGGCATCAATGATAGACGCGATGTCAGCCACACCAGGCGTGGTCTTTTTGACAACGGCGCCGCCGCCAAAACCACCACCGCCGCCGCCACCGCCGGACGGGGGAGCAGGAGGAGCGGGGGGAGCCGGCGGAGTATCATCCACAACCGTGATAGCTACGATTACTACATTTGAGTCAACGACGCTATCATTAGCTTTATAGGTAAAAGAATCAGTGCCCACAAATCCTGTAGCCGGAGTATAGGTATAAGAGCCGTTACTGTTCAGCATCAACGTTCCGTGCGCCGGGTCGGTGACTTTAATCGCGGTCAAAGTGTTGCCATCAACATCGGTATCATTGGCTAAAACTCCAGGCGCAGAGGTATTGAGAACATGGTTTTTAGTAGTAACGCCAGTATCTGCAACAGCTACCGGCGGAGTATTAACTGCTCTTGTCACAACAATCGTACAGGTCTTGACCGTCGTCGTATCCTGCGCGGTGACTGCCACCGTGATTGTGTTTGCTCCCACCGCCATGTTGATATTCCCCGACGCCGTTCCACTATTGACCGCTGTTCCATTAACCTTCACTGTGGCGTTAGCCTGATTGACCGTCGGGGTAACGGTGACTGTACTCACACTGTTATTAATACTTGCCGTATAACTGATATTGCTTGCTGTAAATGATGGAGTCAGTGTACCTGAGCTGATAATCAGATTGCTCAGCGTCGCATCACTGGAGGGAGTAACGGTGTTTAACGTATAAGTAACCCAATCATAGATTTGCTGGTTATCCGCGGTTTTGGGCGTATCGCTTGCGGTTGCTGCCAGGATACCGTACTGATACAGTTTAAACGATTTAAGCGTGGTGACATTGCCGGTCGCGCTGTCTAACACGCCGACACACCAGCGCGTATTTGAGGGGTATTGCGCAGTCAGGTCACTGAAATCAATGTCAAATGTGCCGTCACAAGCGGTCGTAGTGCCGTCAAAGGCCAGGTTTCCCCCGGTAGAATCCAGCGCGCGCGGGTACCATATCGTGGTCGGCTGAGAGACAACGGCGCTGCTGGTTCCCAGCGATACCACCATTTGTCCCCGGTTCTCGGCATTCAAAGTAACTTCAGCTACCAGTGATGGAGCATAAGACGCGCTAACCGTCAAAGAATAAACTGTGCCGTTACAGAAAATTCCACCGGAATAACGGTCGGAAGTCGGCCAGCTGCCGTACGCGGCGACGGCTGAAGCCTGGCGCACGGCGTCATAACTAACCCAACGGTAACCGCTATTCCAATCGGAGGTTCCCCAGGAATTGGCAATTTTAAAGGCACCTTTTTCGCCGCTGTCCACCACACCGTTACCATTCAAATCACACCAGATGCTGTCGTTATAACCAACGATCGTCATACCGTGACCACCGGAAGCCCCGTTCATGTACGCGGCTATTTTCTGACCGGCGAAGGCATCGTCATCTGTGGTGGCCGGGTCGTTTCCCACTGTTTTTTGCACCCAGGAATAAACGTAAGTGCCGATCACCAGAACGTGGCCGTTCGCCAACTGTGTTTTAATCGCACTGATTTCCTGATCAACATCGGAGTTATAGATCTGTCCCCAGGTTTGCGGCCGGTAATTAAGCGCATCGAGCCACGTCGAGCCGGTTAGCGGCCATGCCAGATAATTTGTGTCATAAGGGAAAGCGGCCCAGGAAGCTGCGCCGTTCTTCATCTCCACCTGGTAACAATCGGAGAAACTTGAACCGGCATCTTGACCGCCGTTAACCAAGTCATAAGTCCACTTCGGGGAGAAAATATTGCTGTTATCTCCGGAGCTGGCAGTCCGGCCGCGCGCGAGATTGGTCTCGTAAGTAAACTGGTAATAAGTGGTGGCCCAGGCGGCGCAGGAACCAATCGAACCCTGGCTGCGAATAGGAGGAAAAGCAGAAGAAGTACTGTTATCTACGCTGCCGGGCAGGGAAACTGTATTTGGGCCTGTATCCCCGACGGTATCCGCCGGTGCAGCGCTAGCCGTGAATGATGCTTCCTGTCCCATCGGCGCTAACATTATCGAACTGGAAGAAACCTGGGATTTACCGTTTTTTTGCCGTTCCGTGTTGATCCTCTGCAAAGCCAGACTATTCAGATTAACCTTTTGGATAATTGGAAAATTCTGCTTCATCCAGGCTGTCTGGGCGGCGGTAGGAGCATTCAGTCCTGTCCCGAAAGTTTCTCCCGCGGCGGATACAACGTTGATCGGCAAAGCCACTAGCAGCAAGGTAATGATGACAGAGATATTGAGTGACACGCGTGGGATCCGCATCATGTTTGTCTCTCTTTCAGCAAATGCATTTCAAACCACGGATAAAAAAATTATGGTCTGGTGGTAATCAATGCGATTTCAGCAGTATTGATACCAGTTATCGTACTCTGAGGAAAGACGCGCTTGAATCACCTATTAGTATTGCCGGTACTGAGAGTTTAGTACTGCACTAAAATGTCCATTTATACTATGCTGCAATGTAAATTATTTTGATAAATATATCTGATTATGTTTAACCGGGTTTAGACGACATCAATAAAAAAGAGGAATCCGCCGGGGCGGGTTCCTCTTGTCGATTTTCAACTTTGCTGTGACAGAAATATTGCTAACGCTAATGTCTATTCAGAAAAACGACCATACCGGTCACGATAATCACAGCCAGTGACACCAGCGGAGTTAACAAAGGAAATTTACTATCACCCTGAATTGGTTCACTTATTTCAGATAGTTTTGGCTTGCAGGTGGAAGTAGTGTGCACTGTAGAAGTAGTACACGTGGTGTGGGTTGTCGTGGGGGGGCGAGTAGTGCGTGCCGTCGTGGTAGTGGGGCAAGTCGTGTGTGTCGTCGTGGTGGGAGTGCATGTGACATGAGTAGTAGTAGTGTCTGTGCACGTGGGTATTGTGGTTGATGTCGTCGGCGTTGCCGTAACAGTTGTGGTGGTTGTGGAAGTGGTTGATGTCGTCGGCGTTGTCGTAGGTGTGGTGGTCGTTGTAGACGTAGTCGATGTTGTCGGCGTTGTCGTAGGAGTTGT
>PMMG01000100.1 GCA_003162335.1 Dehalococcoidia bacterium | reverse complement strand
CCGCCGCCGATATCGAGGATGCGTGATTTTGGCTTCAGATATCTGGAAATTATCTTACGTGTAACGGCATATTCTACGAAGCCGTCATTCGGATTTCTCAGGCGTTCCCATTCACGCTCTCCGAAACTGGCATAATAGGCTTTTACATGTTCATGCGTCATTTTTAGCCCCTTTGTTGTTCAAGTTGTTTTGTCATTTCGTAATATATCAGCTGCTTGTCGTTGGCGACAGGCAGGGCGAATTCTTTCACAACTACAAAACCCTCGGATTCCCAGAATTCCCGGGCTTTTAGAGACGAAGAGAGTTCCAATTTCTCCAATCCCTGTGATCTGGCTTTGCGCTCCAGTTCTTCAGCGATCAATTTGCCGATGCCATGATGCTGAAATTCCGGATTGATGAATACCCGCCCGACATCTTTGCCTGCAACAGTTCCCGTGCCTAATATCTGTCCGTCAGATTCGGCGACGATGATGTAAGCAACCTTCAGATCCTTCAATATATTTTCCCGGCTGTGGTAATTTCTGAAAAACTCAATTGCTTCCGGCGGATAGGTATCGGCGTAGGAGATCTGAATCGTGGTCTGGACAAGATTATACACCGTATTTAAATCGGCCGTTTGCATTTTCCTTAATTTGATATTTTTAGCCATTTTTAATGGTACCATCCTTTGCCCTTGAGCATGCCCCGCACGTACCCGGCCTGACCGACATGCAGGAATCCCTGCTGGACTACGCCGGCAATACGCCATGAGACTGGTTTGACAGTTTTCAAAGTCGGGCTCCATGATTCCCGCTCCAGTTCCTTTTCGGTCAGCTCACTGGTGATATAGTTTTCGATTCTTTTCAAGATGGCGTGATGATATTCTAACACGACCGCGGCGTCCGGCGATCTGAATGCCGCAGCCTGGTCGGTGGTATGTCCGACGCCGGTCTCNNTCTTTCCCTATTATTTCGGACATATTGCGATCGTGCGACCGCGTCAGGTGCCAGGCCAGCCAGCCGATGCTGTTACAATCGGGCGCGGGCTGGCGGTTAAGATCATCCACGGTAAGCCCGGCTAAAACCTGCTTCAATTCATCCTCGATTCTGAGAAATTGTTCCATGACGAACTGTTGCCATTTCATAATTTGCTCCTTTGTTAAATATGTTTCGTGACTGGGTGAGCAGCGACATCGTGATCCAGAAAATACGGACGCCATGGTCCGCTGCCGACGATGAAAGGCTGCATCATTGCCCTTTCTGCCTGAACCAGATGCATCAGGTCGTGGCCGATCCACTCATTAAGCATTTCCGCTAAAGTTACCTTTCCCAACTCAGCATGTACTGCGGTACGAGTTAAATCTGATGTCTTTATTCCGGCCAGCAGTTTAAGATTAGTATTCCGGACAGACGTGAAACTTGCCGACAAAGCTGACGGTTCGATTCTGGAACCAGGTTTTTGTCCGTCGGTATCCGGGTTAAAACCGGGGAAATTTTGCCCGGCCATAAAAGCGCGTATGCGGATCGGAAATACTTTTTGATCCGTGTCCAGCAGGTGCTGCAAACACTGCAGCGCCGACCATTCCCCGGGCGCAGGTGCAAGAGTCAACAAATTTTCAGGAATAGTAGAAACCATAGTCTGCCAGCGAGAAGGCGTAGCGGATAATATTGCCCGGGCTTGTAACAAAAGATGGTCCATTTTATTCTTCTCCTTTTTTATTTAGTTCACAGGTTTTTTCCCAACATAAAGTATATGCCGTGATGAGGCAACCATACTTGGTTCGCTGCTTAATTTAAATAGCAAATCCAGCCATAATTTCCGGCTCTCGCCAGAGAGGCAATTATAGCTGGCATCGTCGGCAGAAATGGCCGGTTCAACTCCTGCCAATTCGATAGTGCGGAAACCAGCTTCTGCGTGGATCGGGGGGATTTCATCGACTTTCGCGAAGTAGCCGCGGAAGCTGCCGTTTTTACTTCGGTACCAGTCGGGATCTCGCCCGCGTTCCAGATCGGAGGTAATTATCTCTTTTCTAAAAATAATATCGGGCATTTTTTTAAGCAGGTCTCCAAAAATGCCGAATCGACTGATCCAGGTGGAGAACAAGACTCCTCCCGGTTTCAGGGATTGATAAACCTGATTCAAAGCCAGCAAACGGTCGTCACGCTGAACCAGGTGATACATCGGCCCCATTAAAAGAATGGCGTCAAAGGATGATGCAGGTAAATCGGTGATAGTTCTAATGTCTCCCGCCCTGAAGGAAACCAGGCTGCTGAATCCGGCTTCTGCAGTGCGTGCTTTTGCCCCTGCGACCATGTCAGGAGAAAGGTCAAAGGCCAGGACCTTATATCCGCGCCGCGCCAGTTCTATTGTGTACTGTCCGGTAGCGCAACCTATTTCCAGCAGATTGGCGCCGGACGGCGGCAGGTATTTCTCCAGATACCGCCAGGTAATGTCATGTTCAAGCTGGTGGCGCTGGAGACGGTTATCTTCCGAATCCCAGGCCAAGTTGTACATTTCCCGGATGTCAGTAATATCATCCATTTTTACCATCCTTGCCGCTCAATTATTTACTCCTGGAAAAAGAAAGAGCCCTCTCTTTTTTGGGAGAGGGCTCTCGTGGTCTAATTAGTGGAGTTTTTCAGAATATTTATCAGACGCGCCAGACCTCCCCGGCAGTAAACTTAGCTGCGGTTGTAGCGGAGGCGGTATTCTGATGGCGTAAAACTATTTGAATTAACATTGTGATGTTTAATTTATCATAATGTAGTATGTTTGTCAATATGTGATAGATATTTTGAATGGATTATCACAGGAATAAATCCTGTAACAAAGAGAATCCATAAGCATCTGGATTATCGGGTCACGCCCGATAATGACAGAAGTGTGACATTCTTACTTATGGCAAAGTCCTGGGTAAACAGAGATTGCCGCGTCGCTGCGCTCCTCGCAATGGGCGGAGGATTTTTAATTTGCGATTATTGCTTTTTTACTGCCCAACTTTCCTTTATTGCCAAAAAATGAGAGAATAAGATACCCGTGACTTTAAAAGCGATGTGCGGGGAGACAAGACAACCGTTAATTTCAGACAGGAGATCACGATGACTGAATTTCAGAGCGATATTGAAAAACTGATCAAAAAGACCGAAAAGAACAACATCTGGCGGCAGCGGGAATGTATTAATCTGATCCCCTCCGAGTCCACTCCCAGTCTGCTGGTGCGGATGTGTTCGATCGCCGATGCCTCCGGCAGATACGCCGAGCACCGCCTGATGAAAGGCAACGAGGTCTATTTCTACCAGGGTATCGATTTCATCCGCGACGTCGAGGAAGATGTCCGTAAAGAAATGCAGGCTTATTTCAACTGCACCAACGTCGAACTGCGGCCGATCAGCGGCCAGATGGCGAACGACATCGTTTTTAAAGCGATGGTCAAGTTCATTAACCGCGGCAGAGGCACAAAGCTGTCCCGCCGGATGCGTTCCGTGATCAATAACGATCTGAAGATGGGCGGCCATCTTAGCGACCAGCCGATGGGCGCGCTGTTCAATCTGGTCGAGGAAAACCCGGAGACCGGCAAAGAGTACGTTTACCATTTCCCCGGACAAAAAGATAACCCTTATAAAACCGATACTTCCAAACTGGCTGCATTGATCGAGACGGCGAAACCCGAACTGATCATTTTCGGGAAAAGCATGTTCATCTACAAAGAGCCGGTCAAAGAAGTCTACAAAATCGTAAAAAACATGAATCCTAAACCGATCTTGATGTACGATATGGCGCACACAATCGGTCTGTACGGCGCTTTCCAGGAACCGCTGGCGGACGGCGTCGACGTGGTCACCGGCAGTACACACAAAACCTTTTTCGGACCGCAGCGCGGGGTGATCGTCAGCAACATGGATGAAAACAGCGGACTGGATAAACTCTGGAGCGAGATCAAGAGCCGCGCTTTACCCGGTTCCACCAGTAACCATCACCTGGGGACATTGTTAGGTTTACTGGTAGCTTCGTATGAAATGAACTATTTCAAGAAAAAATTCCAGACGCAGGTCATCGCTAATGCCCGCGCTTTTGCCAACGCCCTGAACGATAGAGGAGTGACCGTGGAAGGGGATGCCACCGACGGCTTTACCGAGACACATCAGGTATTGATCCGTGTGCGCAAATACGGATTAGGCGAGGAAATCGCGCTGCGGCTGGAAAAGAACAATATCATCACCAATTACCAGGCGTTACCGGACGACGACAGCTTTGTCGGGTCCAGCGGTATCCGCATGGGTGTGCAGGAAATGACCCGCTTCGGGATGAAAGAACAGGATTTCGAAGAACTGGCCGGTTACATGGCGGAATGTATCCAGAAAAAGCGCAAGGTGGCGGAACAGGTTAAATTATTCCGGCAGAGGTTCCAGACGATGCAGTACTGCCTGCCGATCGAGAAAGCGGCGCCCTTGGCGGCCCGTGTGTTTGCCTCCAGTTTCTCAGATGGCAAGGATGCGCAGGTTTTTGCAAAAGCGATGGTTGTTAAAGGGTAGTAAACCCCGCTGATTATTTGTTTTTAAAAGGCCTGTCCTTCGATTGGAAGGGCAGGCCTTTTTGATTTGGCTTCGTCGCAATATATAGTTGATTATTGATAAAATGCAATTTACCTGAATGATTTGTCGAAGTCTTTTACTGCTTCACGATTTTGGCTATCGTCATAAATATCCGATTGATAATATTTGCCGCCTCGCACATTAGCAAGGTATCCTTTTGTTAGTTCCATTGCCAAGAATGCTGGAAAATTCCCCCCAAAACTGTCTGTTACACCGTATTCAGCCGCCTCAACAAATCCAAACTGCGGATAGTATTCCGGACGTCCAAAAAACATGATGGCACCATAGCCCATACTTGTGGCCTTATCAATCATTAAGTGCATAAGCGCTTTTCCGACTCCCTGACGCTGATATTGCGGAAGTACGCTGATTGGCCCAAAATCAAGTACATAAATACTTCTTCCGTCAGGTGTTTCAATTCGGGCATTACTGCAAATAATGTGGCCAACCAGCTGGTCGTCTACTTTCGCTACAAGACTTAATTCCTTGATACCATCCCTTTTACGCAATTCATGAACCATCCAATGCTCATAGGGAGAACCAATTTCTCCTCGTTCGATTCTTCCAGAATAGGAAAATGCCTCTCTCGTGATTTCTTCAACTTTACGATAATCCTTTGTTTCTTCTATTCTCACGACTATATCCAACATAAAACACCTCGCTAAATGTACGCGCTTGTGGCATTCCCTTTCGAGTACGTAATTATATCAAATCTGAGCAGACAAGAGGAATTGCTGGATTCGACGATCTAGCAGTTTTTGGACAGTTTCGGAAATGCTTTTTTAACACATCTTCAGGGAGGCAGAGGCTGAGATTGCCGCGTCGTCGTCCTGAAATAGACTCCTCGCAATGGGAGATCCCACAGGCAGGGATGCCTGTGCCACTATTCTTAAAGATTTCGATAAGGCTTGATTATTGCTATTGGAATTTGATTATTAAACAGGCAGTGGCTTATAGCACGATGTAATACATAAAAAAGCTGAAGTACTAAAGTACCATTTTATT
>PMMG01000138.1 GCA_003162335.1 Dehalococcoidia bacterium | reverse complement strand
GGTTATGTTATACTGTGTTGTAACTTAGAAAGGGAGATGATATTTTGCCAGACAGCACAACAATAAAAGAATTACTGGAAGCCGGGGCACATTTCGGGCACCAGACCAGCTACTGGCATCCCCGCATGAAGACCTACATCTTCACTAAGCGGGACGGCATCCACATTATTAATCTGGAACAAACTGCCGGAATGCTGGACAAAGCCTGCGAAACCGTTAAGGAATTAATAGCGTCCGGCGGTACTTTACTATTCGTCGGGACCAAAAAACAGGCCCACGACGCCATCGAAGAAGAAGCCAAGCGGTGCGGAATGTATTGGGTTAACCAGCGCTGGGTTGGCGGCACGCTGACCAATTTTCCCACGATTCAGGCCCGTATCGACCATCTGGTTCGTTTGGAAGATGCGCAAGCCAAAGGTGAATTCACCCGCTTACCCAAGAAAGAAATCATGGGCATCGAAGAAGAGATTACCAAACTGAATAAGCAGATGGGCGGCATTAAAGCCATGACCAGTCTGCCGTCAGCTCTCTTCATTGTAGATACCGTTAAAGAAAACATCGCCATTGCTGAAGCCAAACGGGTCGGCATCCCGGTAATTGCTATCGTGGACACCAATTCCAATCCCGATGATATCGACCACCCGATCCCGGCCAATGACGACGCTATCAGAGCCGTCAAATTAATCTGCCATCGTATCGCAGAGGCTGTATTGGCGGGCAAAGCAATGATGGCACCGATAAAATCAGAGGAAGGAGAAGGGGTTAATCCGGCTGGGGCACCGACCGCAACCGCAGAAGTAAAGCCCTCCGAACCGCAGATTTTCACCCCTGACGACAAATAAAAATGGAAATTTCTACTACCCAACTCAAGGAATTAAGAGATAAATCAGGTGCCGGTATCATGGAATGCCGCACGGCTTTAGTTCAACATCAGGGTGATTTTGAAAAAGCGCTGGAAACCCTGAAAGCCAACTCTATTAACAAAGTACAGAAAAGAAGCGCGCGTACTGTCGGCCAGGGTTCTGTGATGACCTACCTTCACACCGGCGGCAGAATCGGCGCGATGGTTGAACTTAACTGCGAAACTGACTTTGTGGCCCGCAACGAGATTTTCAAAGAACTGGGGCATAATATTGCCATGCAAATCGCCGCCCAGGAACCGATCTGTATCTCAGCAGATAAAATGCCGAAAGATTGCGAACTGACGCCGGCAGTGGCTTGTTTGCTGCTCCAGCCTTATATCAAGAGCCCGGAATTAACTATTCAGGACCTTATCAACGATGCTATCGCTAAAACCGGCGAAAACATCAAGGTAAACCGCTTCGCCCGTTTCGAACTCGGACAGGTGGAATGCAGAATCGCTGGAGTATAAGTACTCAGCCCTCAGTATAATTTACCTCAAATAGATGCTGAAGGTGGACACCGATGACGGCTCCTAAGTATAAGCGTATCCTGCTCAAACTCAGTGGTGAAGCCTTCAAAGGCCGATCTGAATACGGCTTTGATTCCACCGTTATCAACGGCATCGCCAAACAAATCAAACAGGTCTCCGAAATGGGAGTACAGGTTGCTATTGTTGTTGGCGGAGGTAACATCTGGCGCGGCGCAGAAGCCGAAAAGAACGGTATGGACAGAGTCACCGCCGATTACGCCGGAATGCTCGCCACAATTATCAATGCTTTGGCGCTGCAGGACGCATTGGAAAAAGCCGGGGTTATCACCCGCACGCAAACCGCTATCGATATTCAAAAAGTCGCCGAACCGTATATCCGGCGCCGTGCCATCCGCCACCTGGAAAAAGGCCGCGTAGTAATTTTTGCCGGCGGCACCGGCAATCCCTATATGACCACCGATACCGCCGCCGCATTGCGCGCCATCGAGATCGAAGCCGAAGTCTTACTGATGAGTAAGCATAAAGTTGACGGTATTTACACCTCTGACCCGCAAAAAAATCCGTCTGCCACGAAATATGATAAACTTACGCATACGGAAGCCCTCCACCTGCGTTTAGGTGTAATGGACTCCACTGCTCTTTCGCTCTGCCTGGAGAATAAATTACCGATCATTGTCTTCGACTTTCTATCAGCTAATAGTATCCAGCGCACCGTTATGGGAGAAACCATCGGTACTATTGTGTCAGGGGGATAAAGATGATTAATAATCAAAACGTCGCCACTGCCGAACTTAAGATGAAAAAATCGATCGAAGCCATTCAAAAAGAGCTTGCTACCATCCGTACGGGACATGCTTCACCCAGCTTGATCGAACACCTGCGTATTGACTATGCCGGTACGATATTACCGCTCAACCAACTCGCCAGCATCACCGCGCCGCAAGCGAATTTACTGGTGGTCCAGCCGTGGGATAAAGGAAGTATGTCCAGCATTGAAAAGTCTATCCAGAAATCTGAACTTGGCCTGAACCCAATTAATGACGGACGTGTTATCAGAATCACCATTCCTTCTCTGAATGAAGAACGACGGCAGGAATTATTAAAAATAGTACACCGCCGTATTGAAGAAGGTAAGATTGCTATCCGTAATGAACGTCGTGACGCTCTGGAAAGGTTGAAAACTCAGGAAAAAGAAAAAGAAATCTCCCAGGATGAGCACAAACTGCTGCAAAATCAGCTGCAAAAAATAACCGATGCGTATACTGTGAATATGGAAAAAATCGGCAAAGACAAGGAAAAAGAAGTGATGGCGGTATAGCCGTGCTTCCTGCCAATTCACAGAGAGAGCCGTAATGAGTTTAACCGCAGAAAAGATCTCGCCATTACCTACCCACATCGCGATTGTGCCCGACGGTAACGGCAGGTGGGCGGAGAAACGCGGCTTGCCCCGTCTCAACGGCCACCGCGAAGGTGTATTGAACATGCTGCGCATGATTCAGTACATCAATGAATACCCCATCAAATACGTTACTTTTTATGGTTTTTCCACAGAAAACAGAAATCGCCCGGAACCTGAAGTAAAGGGCTTGTTTAAACTCGTGGAACATTTTGTCGATGAACAACTGGGGAAAATCCACGAGAAAAATATCAAAATCCGCCATATAGGCAGAATGTCCGGTTTGCCTGAAAGTCTGCAAAACGCAATTACAAAAGCTGTATCCCTCACCGCCAACAATACCGGCATGAATCTGGGTATTGCCTGGAATTACGGCGGACGCGCGGAGATTGTGGACGCGATCAACAAATGGGCCGCCGACCCGAACAGACCGCAAACGCTGGATGAAAAATCCTTTGCCAGCTATCTGTATACCGGTGATATGCCCGAGGTAGATCTGCTCATCCGTACCGCCGAAAAACGCTTGAGTAATTTTTTACTGTGGCAATCCGCTTACAGCGAAATCTATTTCACCGATGTTCTGTGGCCGGATTTCGATAAAGCAGAAATCGATAAAGCCCTGACCGAATATAGTAAAAGAAACCGCCGTTTCGGCGGATTATAAGCGGTGTAAATGCTTAAAAACCGTATCATTACTACAATCTGGGCAGTGCCTCTGATTAGTGTCATCATCTGGTTCGGCGAACCGTACTTTACTATCGCGATGGCTGCTGTCGGTTTATTAGCAGCGCTGGAATTCTACCGCCTGAGCAAAGACACCAAAGCGCAAGCGCTGTCATTGTTCGGCATCATCTGGACGATATTGTTCATCGTAATACGCAATCCTGGTGTAGTCACCTCTCTGGCGCCTTATATCAACCCCGAAAGCCTCATACCCGCCGCCATTACCTTGGGTATGTTTTTCTCATTAACTCTCTTACTGGCGCGCCGGGAAAAAAACGGGGCTTTCCTCGATTGGTCATGGACTTTTGCCGAAATATTGTATCTTGGCTGGTTCCTGGGATATTTCGTGGCGCTGCGCGGACTGGACGGTGGCAGGAATTGGGTATTCCTGGCAATCCTGGCTACATTTGGTTCGGACTCTACCGCCTACTTTGTCGGGAAAGCCTGCGGTAAACGTAAACTCGCGCCGACGATCAGCCCCGCCAAAACCTGGGAAGGTACTATCGGCGGGTTGCTGGGAGCTGCAGCTGTCAGTTTATTATTCCTTATACCGACACCGCTGAAACTCACTGCTTATCTCAATTGGTGGCAACTGATCCTGATGGGCCTCTTCATCAGCGCATTCGGGCAAGTCGGCGACTTGGTAGAATCATTGTTTAAACGGAATACCGGGGCCAAGGATTCAGGTAATATTTTTCCAGGACACGGCGGCATGCTCGATAGGACAGACAGTATGGTTTTTGCGGTAATTTTTGTTTATTACGTTGTGGTACTGTTCAAACTTTTCTAGCTGCGTTGGGGCTATTTTGGATTTGTTTTCATTTACATAGAATTACATTAGTCGGGTACAAGTAGAAAATACGTTTCCAACCAAAGACAACTTGATTTAATACTGTAATAATGAATACACTGGCACGTCTTTCAGATTTTTCCGTCCGTTTAAAGCCATCAGTTCAATCACAAAAGCCGCGCCGATAATTTTGCCGTCCATCTTTTTAACCAGTTTCGTGACAGCTTTCGCCGTGCCGCCGGTCGCCAGCACGTCATCTATTATCAGTACCCGTTCCCCGTGTAGAATTGCATCTTGGTGCATTTCAATGGTATCTGTGCCGTATTCCAAAGCATATTCTTCCTGATGGGTATCCCAGGGTAATTTACCAAGCTTTCTGACCGGCGCAAAACCAGCGCCGATTTTATAAGCAATCGCCGGCCCGAAGAGAAATCCCCTTGCTTCCATGGAGACAACGACATCGATATTCATACTGTTATAGTGATCGGCGATCGTATCGATGGTATATGCTAATGCCCGCCCGTTCTTCAAAATCGGGGTAATATCATAGAAATTAATGCCCGCCTTGGGAAAATCGGGCACGGTGCGGATGATACTCTTCAGGTCTGCGGCATCTTTTCCGTCGAAGTTAGATTTACTTTTTTGTTCGGACATATTTCTACCCCCGGAATTCGCATATTACCAATGGATATTACCATAACACAATAAGGGGTTCAAGAATGAGGAGAAAAACATTAAATTCTAATCTCTAAGTTCTAAACAATTTCAAAATATTTCGACAATTGCGAGATGTCCGATTGATGCGGACAACGACACAATCTCACATAATATTAGAGCACCTTGAGATCGCCACGTCTCTTCGTTCCTCGCGATGGTTAGAAACAGAAATTGACTGACCGTAAAAAGATAGTTTTTATTTCGATATTAAGATTCAATATTTTCGTGACTATTGCCGCAGGTTGATTATTGATTATTTAAAACCCAAAACTGGTAACTCTTTTGACTGCTATAATTAGGTAATATGGTGCATGAAACAAAAAGAGTGGCCATTCTCGGCTCTACCGGCTCCATCGGCAGACAGACGTTGCAGGTGGCCCGCAATCTGGCCGGTCGTTTCCGTGTGGTCGGGTTGGCTGCCGGACAGAATCTGGAATTATTATCGGCACAAATCGCCGAATTTAAACCTGAATATATCTACCACCAGTCCGCTACTAACTCAAAACTCATCACTGGCAGCTCAAAACTGGTAACTCTTGAAGAGCTTGCCGCTATCCCCGATGTGGATATTGTGGTTATCGCCACTTCCGGCAAAGCCGGGTTATCCGCCACACTGGCTGCCGTAAAAGCCGGTAAGAAAGTGGCCATTGCCAATAAAGAGCCTCTAGTGATGGCGGGGGAAATCATCACCCGCGAAGCAAAGAAGAGCGGCGCCCAACTGCTGCCAATTGACAGCGAGCACAGCGCAATCTGGCAGTGCCTGAACGGAGAATCGCAGCCGCCGCACCGCATTTTATTGACCGCTTCCGGCGGTCCTTTCCGCGGCTTTTCCCTGGAGCAAATGACAGCCGTCACTCCCCGGCAGGCGCTGCAGCACCCATCCTGGCAAATGGGTAAAAAAGTCACTATCGATTCGGCTACTTTGATGAACAAAGGTCTGGAAATCATGGAAGCCCGCTGGTTATTCGGCGTTCCATTGGCACAGATCGATGTCATCATTCATCCGCAGAGCATCATTCACTCGATGGTAGAGTTTGCCGACGGTTCAATAAAAGCGCAATTATCTTATCCGGATATGCGCCTGCCGATCCAATACGCCCTGACCTGGCCTGACCGGGTGGAGAATCCGGAGCTGCCGAAACTGGATTGGACGAAAATCAGGGAATTAACTTTTGAAGCTCCTGATTTTAAAAAGTTTCCCTGTCTCAAACTGGCGATGCAAACCGCCAGAACCGGCGGCACTAATCCAACCGCTTTGTGCGCCGCTGACGAAGTCGCGGTGGAACTCTTTCTACAGGAATCGCTCAAATTTACGGAGATTGCCCGGCTGGTGGAGCAAGTCCTGGAAGAACACAGGACTATCTCTAACCCCACGCTTGATGATATTATGGATACGGATAGATGGGCACGTGACAGAGCCCTGCAAATTTATAACCGGGATAAAAAATGCTGATAACGCTCGTATCGTTTTTTCTGATACTGATTATTCTGATCCTCGCGCATGAGCTGGGGCATTTCTTCACCGCTAAACTGTTCAAAGTCAGGGTGGAAGAATTCGGGATTTTCATGCCGCCCAGGATATTCTCGTTTAAAAAAGGCGAAACTATTTATTCGCTTAATGCCATACCGCTGGGCGGGTTTAATAAGCTGGCGGGAGAAGAAGACCCTTCTGTCCCCGGCAGCCTGGCGGGAAAAAGCATTCCGGTTCGTCTGCTGGTACTCAGCGCCGGCTCGCTGATGAATATCCTTCTCCCTATAATCTTGCTGGCTATCGCCTTCATGATCCCTCACCTGGAATCCGTTAGTACCAATTCAACGGAAAAAGGGCAGGTCTTCGTCATGGAGGTGGTGGCGAATTCCCCGGCGGCCAATGCCGGTATCAAAGTAAACGATATCATTTTGAACGCCAATGGCGAAGCGGTGCAAAACGTCGCGGATTATGAACGCGTCGTCAAGGCAAACTATGGCACCGAAATTGCTGTCACGGTTAGACATTATAACGGCAGCACCGCTGTTGTAAAGTTAACCCCGCAAGCAAATGCGCCGGTCACGCAGGGGGCAACCGGAGTAGCGGTTACCAACGCTGTGCGGAAAATCGATAATCCCTGGACCGCAATCCGCTACGGCGCCGTCAGCTATTGGAATATGATCGTTCTTTTTATAACCGGTATCTGGGGGATGATCAGAGGCACAGTGCCCGTTAACTTGACCGGCCCGGTTGGAATCGCCCAGTTGACCGGGGAGATCGCCCGGACCGGTATCGCCAATTTATTGAGTTTTGCGGCGGTTATCAGTCTCAATTTGGGGATTCTCAATATCTTCCCGATTCCTGCGATGGACGGTGGCAGAATTGTCTTCGTACTGCTGGAATGGGTCCGCCGCGGTAAACGCGTTTCGCCAAAGACAGAAGGCATGGTGCATTCTATCGGTTTTATTTTGCTGATGATCGTGTTTCTGGTAATTTCTTACCATGATATCCTGCGGATTATTAACGGCGGCAGCATCGGCTAGTAAATTTTCTTGACACTGCGCAGAAAAGAGAATTATAATGCCTCCAGCAAGTCAGGCATCTGGAGTTTGAATTAGAATGCCCTCTAAAAAAAGCAAAAGCTCGGTTATGAACCGGATAAAAGCCGCCGTTATCCTCATTGTCGGGGTGGTAGTGCTGGTACTGGGCATCGGCATGTGGCAAAGTCCGGAAGTAGACTGGCCCGGCTTCATGGGAGCCTGGGCTTCACTGGGTGACGAATTTGACCGTTTGAAACATGACCCGTTTGCTGTGCTTGGGATACTGGTAATCTTTGTAGGCGTATTTCTTGCCTATTATGGTATTAAACGGCTGATCAGGGGTAAATCCGAATAAAACCTGACTACGTATAAACCGCAATAATCACCGCATCTTTGACATTATGTTCATCGAAAAATAACACGGCCAATTTACGGCCCGCCAGCATTTCGGTACCCGGCAGGTTACGCGCAACCGCAACACTATCCAGATAAGTTTTGTGACTGCCTGAGATTTCAATCGTTGCTGTATAGCTTCCTGCATCAAAAATCCTCAGAATAGCTTTTTTTGTTGTCATCACGATCTATAACCCACTCAAAAGTAATTTCTGTTGATACACTCCATGGTCGGCCTGATAACTGACCTGTATCCCCGTGACCCGCCGCTTTGCGCCGGACAGTCCCGCCCGGGGATCGGTAACATCGATTACATCATACAATTGCTGGCCGCAGTTAACGGGCGACTGTATCATACCGCTGCTGGATTCAATCTCCGCCTTGCGTAAATAAGCCCCGGCCAGCATCTGCCCCGCTTGAATTGTTCCGATATTCCGGTCCGAGATTTGCTTTACCCTGTCCGAGAAACCCTGCATCTGTTCCCAGGAAAATGAGTCAGTCAAAATAGAGGCGCCGCTCCCGGTATCGTAGCCCTCCACACGAACCTGATTGGTCTGCCAGCTGCCCGTATGATGTTTCCCCTGAAATACCGCATGCGCTTCTCCGTAAGAATAAACTGCCTGATCTGAAGACTGCGGATAAACCAGATAGGCTTTGATTCCTTCGATGAATACCACATCTGGCACAAAGGACAATAACCGCCGGATGATCAGGTCGCCCCTGTCATCCGGATTAATACTAAAATCGGGATAAAAACCGGCAGCCGCTGCTGACTGTGATTTTACCTCCAACTTCAAGCCGATCCGTCCGAAAACAAACGCCAGTATCTGTTTTACCGGCATTTCATCGGTATCTTTGTTCCAGCGGAACTGATACCTGGCGCGCTAGCTCTTTAGCAATTGCCAGCCGTCTACACCTTGCAGTGTCAAACTGCTTTTACCGCCGGCGCTGGCATGTTCCCAGCTGTCCAACCAGAAGACGGGTCCGATATTTGTTTCCTTCCCCTGCGCAGTAACATAGCCCAGGTTGCATTCCAATTGGCTGCCGTTTCTTAATAATGCCAGTCCGTCTTGTCCCGGTGCGCGATACTTGCAATCGTCATTTCTCAGCTCGATTAGAAGTCGGCCGTCGTTGGGCGCAGTATCCAATTCCACCGCCAGCGTATCTGCAGTCACATCCAGATAGGATTCCACCAGGCTAGCCCTCCAGACGCCTTTAGCAGTCGATAACCAGCAGTAACTGCCGGAGTGAGTAATTGCCAGGCCGTATTCTGTCGAAAGATTAAACGGTTCCGGTTCACACCACAGATTGTCCGTAAACAAAGAGTCAAGGACAGATTGCGTGCCGAAGGGCCGTAGATAACTCTGCGTGCCGCTGAATTTTTCCACGTAAAAAGCGCGGTTAACATCAGGGCGGTCGAGAAAGACAGAACCATATTCAAAATCTCCTCCCGCAGGCGCGGAAGCCAATTCCTGCAACGACGACCATGTACCGGCCAGAACCGCGCCGCCGTCGCCGTAAGTCAACGACCAAACCTTGTAATTCTTATCAGCATCCTGCCCGGTCGCCAGCAGGTTCCAATCGCCGTGATAGCTTACCGCAGCGCTGGAAATAAGGCAGGTGCTATCGTTCCAGAAAACCATCTCCTGCCAACCGCCGTTGATGTACTGTTTGACCGTGAGGAAGTTCATCTCCGCAATAAAGACAGCCAGATCTCCGTTTGGTTTATATGCCGCCGTCAGACTGTGAATATCTGTTGACAGCGAATAACCGAGAAATTCGGGAGCAGCCCAACTTGCTCCGTAATCATTGCTTTTCAGCCGTTTTAGTTCCTGGCTGCCGTTGATCCAGAAAATGGAAACCTCCGCGCCGTAAGCCGCCAGCGCCACCGCCAGACAATTGAATTGGTTGGCGCAAGTCCAGGCGCTGAAATTAGACTGGGGGCCGGGATTAGCAATTCTCTGGTGGTAAAGACTGCCGCCTTCCCCCGGCAGGGTGATTCTTGCTCTGATTAATGAACCGTCGCTAACTGCAGTCACCCCGTGCAAGTATTCGGTTTCCGCACCGTAGTACAACCTTTCCCAATCCAGCCGGACAACCCCGGTCAGTTTATTTTTCACTTCGATTTTTATGTACGGCGTCTGGCTGGCCGCCTGCTGTGCCATCAATAAGGTCGTTGATAAAGTTCTCATCTACAAACCATCCGCCCTGTTCCGGGCATCCCGCAGAATATATGTCCAAGAACCATGGGTTTTTTACCAAAAATATTTTCCTAGATTCATTTTTTACTACCTTTATTAAGGACCGTAATCAGTGCTTTTCGTTACCGGCAAACAAAACGGCCGGTAAAGTGAACGCACTCTAACCCGGTTCTTTCTGCCTAGTTTTTTTAGTTCCAGATCGAAAAAGTCGAGTTTTTCCCGCCCCCATCCCAGCAATTCGGCCGTAACAGTATTTCCGGTAATATTGACCCGATTGACCGCGTATATTGCCCATTCCACTGCTGCGTACCCGCAAGCGCCCGTGGCAATCAAGTCTTCATGGCGTGCGGCGATGGTGGAATTACTTACATTCAAAGTGTGCAGTTTACCATAATAAATAAAGGCATTTGTGCCGTCCGGAATATCAATCCCAAGCAGCGTAATAGTGTCTCCCCACAGGGAAAAACGCTGGTATCTGCGGGGAAAATAACCGGCCGGAAATTCCACGGCTTCCACATTAATCCGGTCACTCAAAGAAGCAATATCGATTTCTCTGCTACCGAAAGTGGTCGTTTTAACCGCTTTTTGTTCATAAGGAACCTCCTCGGAATAATCTTTCACCGCGTGCGTAATGTGCCTATCCAGTTCATCGTTTGTCCAGCGGTAGTTTGCGCTATCTTCATCGTGTAAATCCCGCCTGACGATCGTTCTCATGTCGATTAAGTTCATCTTCCACTCCCAAAAACAAGACTTCAGCTATCAACATTCAGACTTAAACTGAAAGCTGACAGCTGAGAGCTATTTGCTTAGCTATCCTGTACGCCGATCAGTGCGGCGGCCTTGACCGCACTAAAAAGCGCAAGTGATACGTACCATTTAATTCTGTTCCGGCTGGCATCCTTCGTCTCCAGCGAACCGATCGTTTCGACCGTGACAAAGCCGGGTGCGGTCAGTCCGCATACTGCGCCTTCACCCACCTGTAAAGCGTAAATAGACGAGCAGGCGCCACCGGTCATTGCCGTCTCCACGCTGCCGGCAACCACATGCGTGTCCATGATGAAATCGCTGACCGCAATGGGAATGCCGTCCCAGTACTGGACGAAATTGCCCCAGTTGTCGCGGTTGGACTCCATCATTCCGCCCGAAGCTCTCACCAGCGCATTGACCTTACGCCGTGAGCGCCTGCTCATCAGCAACATATCAGGCTTGCCGCCCTTGACCGCATCGATCAATTGATCCAGCATAGAGAGGGTTAGGGTTCCACCGCTCGCACCCGCGGCGATCAGCTGCCCACTGGTCGTCGCAGTATTGATCAGCTTCCTTAAACCGTCAAATTGCTTAGGATTACCGGCGGAATCACCGTATATGAAACAATCTTCGAACTTGTTCTTAAGTGCCTTGGCCTTTAATTCGATCACCGCAGCCTCCAGGTCCTGGACGTTGCTGCGCGTCGCTTTCACAAAATTATCGACATCCGCGTCGCCGCCCATGATTTTAAGGTTAGCGATTTTCTGGTCGAAGGTCGGTGTAGACTCCGTCCAGGTGTCACCTACATCGTAGAAATCGACGTCTGACAGCGTTTTTTCCTGATTACAGGTTCAAACAATTAACAAAAACTAAATATCAAGAGTTCTTACCTGGTTACAGGTTCGAACAATTAACAA
>PMMG01000088.1:5607-5765 GCA_003162335.1 Dehalococcoidia bacterium | reverse complement strand
GTCTGGATCCACCCTCCGTATGATCCGGCAATTCAAATCACTCCAGCATTGAATCAGGCTCCTGTTAATAATGGCATTCCAGAACCACCGGAGCACTTCAAGTCGGAGGCGGTTAAATTTGTACAAAGGCCGATGGAGACCTCGCTGGCGATGTTACG
>PMMG01000088.1:0-5485 GCA_003162335.1 Dehalococcoidia bacterium | reverse complement strand
TTGAGAACCGGTTTATAGTTGGTTCAATGCATTAAATTAAACCTCTCACAGGCACGGAGGCCTGCGCGACTACGGGAATTCGAATGATTGGCATAATAATAAACAGAAGGAGATTATAATGGCAGCTGTCAAACGTGTATTTAAGGTAAATGGGAAACCGTTTTATCCGCTAGGCAGGCACCGCATTTACATGGGCGGGTACAGCGTCCGGGACGAAGCTGAGATAGAGACAAACTTTAAGGCAACTAAATTTACCAACGGCAATACAGTGTGCCTGGCAATATTCTGGGATCAACTGGAGCCTGAAGAAGGAAAATTTGATTTTTCCAGCATCGATACAGTGATTAAAATTGCGCGCCGGTATGATTTACGATTAATCTTTCTGTGGTTCGCTTCCTCTAAAAACGGCGTGATGGACTACGCCCCGGCATGGATGAAGAGCAAACCGGAGATTTACAAGAGGGCAACCGCATTAAACGGCACCAAATTGTGGGTACTTTCAACGCAATGCAAAGCAAATCTGGAAGCTGATAAAAAGGTGTTCGCGGCGCTGTGCGAACACCTGAAAGCGACAGACAGCACAGAACAAACCGTGATCGGGTTACAGGTTGAGAACGAACCCGGTATTCTGGGCAGCGACCGTGATTACGGCCCGGAAGCCCAAGCAGAGTTTGACAGCTCAGTGCCAGCTAAACTGATAGCCGCAATGAAAAAATCAGGCAAAGGCGATATTTATGATATCTGGCAAAAAGCAGGCGGTAAAGATGCAGGCACATGGCCGCAGTTGTTTGGTGATGAAGCAGGTGAACTGTTTTCAGCTTACGGTTGGGCAACTTATATCGAGGCAGTGGCCAAAGCAGGGAAGGCAATATACGACATTCCGATGTTTATTAATGTGTGGGTAAGTTCCCTTGTCTGGTGGCCGGTGCCGGGTGAATGTTATCCTTCGGGCTGTCCCGTCACGAAGGTGCTGGATATTTACAAGTGGTTTACTCCGCATATCGACATAATCGCGCCGGATAATCCACATACAAACATCAGACAGCGTAACGAAGTGAATGCAAAATATGCACGTGATGATAACCAGCTGCTGATAGTGGAAGCCCCGGGCATGGGTATTTTCCACGATATTGCGGATTTTAATGCCGTCGGTTATTTCCTACACTTTGACCATACGCCGGACGGCACACCAAAGAATAGCAGAATTGTTAACATGCTTAAATCGGTGGCGGCTGTAATACCGTTGTTACTTAAATACCAGGGGACGGGCAAAATCCAGGCCGTGGAGCAAGAGGAAGGTATGGAGCACCATGGATTAGCCGGGACACAAATAGACTTTGACGGATACATGGGCTTGATCGAATTCGGGGACGATCATGGCAATCAGGAGCCGGGCCGCGGCGCCGGGTTGGTTATCCAAGCCAGTAAAAACGAGTTTTATCTGGTGGGAATCAACTTCAGGCTATTGCTGCGGCGCAAACCGGCGACTGTAGCACTGCTTGCAGGTAATGATCTATCACACATCAGTTTTGGTAATTATCTGATGAGTGTGGACGAAGGGCATTTTGATAAGGATGGAAAATATATATCGGACCGCCGGCGTAATGGTGACTCAGTGCGCGGCGGCACATGGGTGGGAGTGAACGATGGAGTGGTAAGGATAATAACCTGCGATTAAATAAATAGTGTTAGCTGTGTATTCAACAATATTCAATTAGAATAAACATAAAGGCGGGGAGAAATCTCCCCGCCTTTATGTTTATCACACGTTTCTACGTATTTGAAACAATTTCTTTTAGGACGTAATTCTAATAACCGAGCGACTTTTTCAGGCTTTGATCAATCCAGATTCTGGAAACCAGGGGAACCTGGTTATTATAACCGGCATCGATCTCACCGTAGTAATTTTTCAGCCACGGCCAGTAACAGTTAATAAGATATGGATC
This sequence comes from Dehalococcoidia bacterium, assembly GCA_003162335.1. Classification (GTDB taxonomy): domain Bacteria; phylum Chloroflexota; class Dehalococcoidia; order Dehalococcoidales; family Fen-1064; genus Fen-1064. Next base: position 3,539 of record PMMG01000088.1, on the reverse strand, counting down.
GGCAAAAGGCACATAACCAGCATCGGCGAGCATATCCTGGCATGTTTGTTTTACATCAGCTAAAAACTTCGTCGGATCCATTTCGGATAAAGTCGCGTGCTCCTCGATGTCGAGAGGTTCGCCTGTCTTGTAAGTAGCCCCGAGTCCACTGCCATCGATATAGGTGAGAGGTGTCAGCGGATTAATCGTGCCGACTGACCAAACAAGGAACCCCTTGTAGGAACGCGCAGTTTTTATGGCAGTAAGCGCCACCTGATCCGTTGGCTGAAGGGTGGCAACGATACCGACTTTGGCCCATTCCGAGGCAGCAATAGAAGCCACATTAGCCTGTACAGGGTCAGCGGCATTATAAGCGATTGTTGTAGCGAACCCGTTGGGATAGCCGGCATCAGCCAGCATCTGCTTGGCCTTGGTCGGATCGTAGTTAAACAGGTCTTGCGTTGCTGGAGGAAGTTGATTCAATGGGGTATAGGCGGGGTTTTGAGAAGATACCGGCCAGCCGAGGAGATTGCCTTCAGACCACGCCAGTTTCAATATCGTGTTAAAATCGGTAGCTTTAAGAACAGCCTTACGAATATTGAGAACGCTCAATTGAGGCGATTCAATTCTGTTCATATACATGATCATGGTCTGGCCGATCAACCATTTATTTTGGATCAAATTTGGAGACGATTGCTTGAGTGTGGCGGCATTGGAAAGCGGCACTCTCGACCAGATATCAATTTTCCCGGTGCGCAATGCGGCTAATTGGGTTGATGCATCCGCAATGACCGGATAGGTAAGCGAATTGATGAACGGCATTTGATATTGCTTGCCGTTAATGGTCGTTTTTCCCCAATAGTTGGGATTTCTGGTNNATAAAATAAACGGCCCGGTGCCGGTCTGATTTTTCCAATCAGCTCCGCCTGCAGCAGCCGACTCAGGAGCGAACATAATCGCGGTGCTACCACCGTAAAGACAGAAAAACTCCCAGTTTGCATAATACTGGCTGAAGTCCCATCTGACCGTATATTTATCAACGGGCACGACATCTTTGACCCAGGAAGTAAACATGGTACCTGAACCCGGGGCATTGATCACGCGGTTTGCACTGAATGCGGCGTCAGCAGAAGTAAACTCACGGGCAGCCATGCCCATATGAGCGTTACCGGTCCACATGACTCCCTGCCGTAATGTGAAAGTCAGACTCAAAGGACTGGTGGAGAACACCCAATTGGTGGCTAACATTCCACCCATGTATTGATCGGGGATATAGGTAGTAGCCTGAAATGGGAATTGATTAGTTCCGCGTGGGCCATATTTATCGATGTCACCCATACAATACCATTCCAGATACGGATTATCCCAGACGCTGGTCGAGGACCCCCTTGAGCTCAAGTGGACGTCCCAGCTTGGCGGGTCAGCAAAAGACTGTACCGTGATGACGGTCATGTCTCCACCATATTGCGGTGTGCCGGATGCGGTAGTCGATACCTGTGATGTCGGCGGTGCGCTGGATGTGGTCAAGGTTTTTGATGGTGTTACNNATGTGATCAAGGTTTTTGATGGTGTTACTGATGTTGGGATAGTCGATGATGTAACTGTTGCAGATTGGCTTGCGGTAGACGTTGTTGTAGTCTTGGAACAGGCACTGAGCACCAGAGTTACTACTAATAGTAAACTCAACCCAACCCATACAAATTTCCTTTTCACCCTTTACTCCTTTTTTTTATATTTAGTACAGTTTTGAATACGAAATAATTTCGCCTTGCAAACTGGCACGTTTCCCTTGGGACTGATACTATATTCCCTCGCTTATTTTTTTATTAAGCGTTCATAGTATCTGGTCTGTGGACTCAAATGCAAGAAGACTAACAATGTCCTCCAATCTAAATATTATCGATCCGTATAACTATTCCTTTGCATCAGGAGCAGGATACACATTCTTTAAATGTCGTTTAACTTTTATACCGTAGCGTCCGGCGCCGCCTCTCAATCGCGGGTCCATAATATCTCTTACCGCATCACCAAACATATTTACGCCGTACACGAGGATACTCAAAGCAAGACCGGGCCATAAAGCCATCCATGGCGCCTGAAACATATAAGTACGCGCATCGCCGCTGAGCATGCCGCCCCAGCTAGGGTTTGGGGGCGGGATACCAAAGCCAAGAAAACTCAGTCCAGCTTCCGCCAGAATGGTTTGCGGCACTGACATAGTAAAAATGATAATAATAGGCGCTAAAATATTGGGCAAAACATGTTTTCTGAGTATCGACCATGTTGAACTGCCAATTGCTAATGCAGAATGCAAATAAGCATTTTCTTTCATTCCAAACACAATGCCTCTGACCATTCTGGAACCATTGATGCCCTGTGTTATACCCAAAATAAAGATGATCTTCCACAGACCCGGGCCGATCATTGATACCAAAATCATGAGAATAACCAAACCGGGGAGACACATAAAGGCATCGACGAATCTCTGTACAATCAGGTCTAATTTGCCTCCTATATAACCGCTAACTACTCCAATTATTGTAGATATCAGCACGCTGATTAAGGTGGCAGACAGACCGACAATGACTGAAATACGGGCACCAAAAATGACGCGACTAAACACGTCCCGCCCAAGATTATCTGTACCAAAGAGGAATTTGGCGGAGGGCGGCACCATGACATAATCCGTGAACATATCGTTCATACCATGAGGAGCAATAAAATTAGCGAATATCGCAACCAGGAGCATGAATATAGTGATTACCGCGCCAATTGTACCAAGTGGTTTCTCTTTCACCATCCTGATCGCCGCATCCGCAAATTTCGAGCGTTTCTTTATTCCGGTCGTGTTCTGATATAGCTTTTCTGCCACTCTTATGCCTGCTTTATTCTCGCTAATTATAATGAATCCTGGGGTCTAAATAGCCGTAGGTTACATCGGTAATGAGATTGATCAGCACCAAAGCAAGTGAAAAAATCAACAGGCAAGCGCTGACTACCGTGTAATCCCGCGTACTGATGGCGTCTATTGTAAGACGACCCATCCCGGGCAGGTTATAGATACTCTCGATGATGACTGTACCCCCGACTAAAACAGGCGCCTGTTGACCGATGATAGTGACAATCGGTATTAAGGCATTCTTCAAAGCGTGCCTGATAACCACAATCCTTTCCTTGAGTCCTTTTGCCCAGGCAGTCCTGATATAGTCTTGCCGCATGACCTCCAACATCATTGTCCGGGTCATCCTCATGGTTCCGCCGGACATACCCATGCCTAGAATAATGGCAGGGACGATAAACATTCTGAGATTACCCAGAGGGTTGGCGGCAAACTGGATCAGTTTAAACGGAGGCATATAACCCCACCAGATAGAAGGATAGACAATAACCAGTGTGGCGAGCCAGAAGCCTGGGACAGCGATAAATAAAATTGCTATACTGCGAGCCACATAGTCACCCCAGGTATCCTGGCGCAAGGCAGAGTATATGCCGATCGGTAATGCGATTATTTGGCCGATGATTATTGCCAACAGGCCAAGTTCAAAAGTTACCGGCCATCT
>PMMG01000067.1 GCA_003162335.1 Dehalococcoidia bacterium | reverse complement strand
CAACGGATTTATGATTTTTCGTTCGTGCCTGACGCGCGTGTTATAATGGTGTCATGACATTTCCCGAACTCAATTATTATCAACAAACTTTCATCCGGTTGTCCCTGAAGGACGAGATTATCCCGTCTAAAGAATTTGAGGATTGCCGGTTCGAAGCCTGTAGTTTCAATAATTGCTCGTTCACCGGCGTAAAATTCCTCAATTGTATTTTCAGCGAATGTTCAATAAGTGTGATAAAAGCCCCCGGCAGCCGTTTCCTCGAAACGCAGTTTACAAAGTGCAAAGTGATCGGTTTTAACTGGTCGAAAACAAATTCCATCCGCGGTCTGACCTTTAATGAATGTCAGTTGAATTACTCCGACTTCAGCTACTTGAAAATTCCCGGAACTAAAATGCTGGGTTGCGAAGCGAAAGAAGTTGACTTTACCGAAGCTGATTTGACTGGCAGCGATTTACAAAACACGGATTTCGAAAACAGCCGTTTTTACAATACAAATCTATCCGGCGCCGATCTACGAGAAGCCCGCAACTTTTTTATCGATATCAAAAACAACTCGCTGAAGAAAACGCGGTTTTCTTTTGCCGGTGCCGTCACCCTGCTCAACAGCCTCGATATAATCATCGAGTAGCTAGCAATACCTTCGAATATTTGATACTATGAGTAAACAAGAACAGGCATCCTGCAATCACATGCGAGAGAGCCAGGTGGAAAGCAGTGGTGGCGAAATACTCCGCGGGCTCGATGCTGCTGCGGAGTATTTTATCAGGACGGGCAGATGTTTAAAAGAATCTCTATCGCAATCTCTACAAGGAGCGGGGCGGCCAAGCTGGCGCTAGCTGTTGTTATTTGCCTGATCATTCTTAAAGTAGTGGTCTCGTTTATTTCAAATAGTATCAGTATTACTGCGCAGGCAGCGGACAGTTTCCTGGACATCTTTTCTATCGGCATTACTGTGATCGCCGTGCGCATGTCTGTCGCTCCGGCAGATGAAGAGCACCCCTTCGGCCACGGTAAAATGGAAGGTGTTTCCGCGCTGATCCAGGCATTTTTAGTGCTGGGCGCGGGCGCTTTCATCATCTACTCGGCAATACAGCGCATTATTAAACATGAAGTCATTCAACCCGACTCCGGGATGATTGTGATGGGCATCTCGATTATCGCCAGCTTTTTTCTTTCCCGGCACTTGCGGCGGGTGGCCAAAGCAACCGAATCCACTGCTATCGATGCTTCGGCGCAAAATATCGGCGCTGATGTCTATTCGGCGGCTGGGGTATTGGTCGGTTTGCTGGCCGTGAGTCTGACCAAATGGGAGATCCTTGATCCGATTGTCGCGCTGATAATGGTCGTATTTGTGTTGAAGGCTGGTTATTCCGTCGTTGTCAGAGCTTTCCGCGAGCTGACAGATTATTCACTGCCAAAACAAGAGCAAGAAATTCTAAATAATTGTATCCGGGAACATTTTACGGATCTGGTGAGTTTTCACGCGGTGCGGAGCCGTCGCTCAGGCAGCGAGCGTTTCATTGATTTGCACCTGGTGATGCCGCGTGATGTCAGTGTGGAAAAAGCCCACAGAATGTGCGACCACCTGGAAAAAGACATTAAAACGAAATTGCCGAATTCCAATGTGACGATTCATGTCGAGCCGTGTGCTGAGAATGATTGCGTGAGTTGCGAGATCGATGTTTGCGATCTGCGCGGCGACAAACCGGACGAGGCTACCAGCTGATTTTCTGAATACCGGAGAAAAGGTACCAGGCGCCGAAGCCGATCAGCAGCAGACTGCACACAGCGAATATCCATTGTTGTAATTTCATGCCCCACAGCGCCTTAGTGCGGTAGATCAGGACGGATACCAGCGACAGCCAGACCAGATCGCAGGTCCAGTGGATGATAATCATAACCGGTAACCAGGCGGTGCCGTAAGCGACGAATTTCATTATCAGCATACTGCCTGCGGTGGCCCACCACAGTAAGAAAAGCGGGTTGATGGCGCTCATGATAATGCCGGTAGTTATCGCGCCGTATTTGAGGTCTTTACCGCTCTCTACAACGTCTTTACGGGCGCGAAACATGCTGATTCCCAGCCAGATAATGGCTGCCCCGCCGATTAGACTCAGCACGATCTGCACAACGTGATTTTGAAAGAACCGCCCGAAGCCGAAGTAGATGAGCAGGATCAGCGGCACTTCAATGATCGCGTGGCCGATCGATACTTTCGTCCCTGCCCAGGGGCTGCGGTAGCTCTTGGCGACCGTGACCGCAAACATCGGGCCGGGCATCATTACGCCGGACAATGAGATAACGATGACGCTGAAAATTATTGCGAGCAAACAATCACCTCAGGAGTAGATTGTAGCACAGGGGACAGAAAAAACTCTAAATTCGAAATAAATTCAAATGACCTGAAACTTAAAAATCAAAACCGGTTGCTCATAACTATCTTTGTTTGGCATTTGGTGTTTGGATCTTGGAATTATTCACATTGGCACAGACCTCCGTGCCTGTGTTCTTTATCCCCCGATTTAATCAAGGGCTCGGAATAATACTGATACACCCTCATCCATGGTTCTCTACTTTGCCTCGAATAGCTCCGCAAAGTACTTCCGGTTGCGACCTATAGCCACTCAAGGAAGAAGGAAAGCCGTTTTTCCCTCAGTGGCTTTTTGTACTTCCCATTATCATTATTTTTTAATTTAAATTTTGTTTGTTGATTGGTACTTGACTATTGAATCTTGAGTCTTTACGTTATTGTTGGTGTTATACTGGAATAAAGCAAATCACATCTTACTAATGAGGGTAAAATGGCGCTGGATTTAAGCAAGGTCGTCAACCAGATCACAGGCATGGTCGCCGGCCTGCAGTTTCATCGTGACGAAAGAGACAAGCAGCTGCAGCGAACGCTGGATATTCTGCACAGCCAATCCAATAATACGGTGCAGCTGCAGAAAAAAATCGAGGCCAGCAAACTGACATGGTTGGTAGCTCATCTCACCGAACCGGTCGACCGCCGTTATCAACCGCAGCCCGCGCCCAAAGAATTTACGATTATCGGCACGGACGGTTCCCATATCGATGTCGACCGCCATCAGCCGACACATTGTTATCTGATTAATACCGGCAGTGTGGTGTTAAAATACGGCCCGCATCCGGAGGCGATTCTGGACAGTGTGCCGCACCTTTACGCCGGCCCTGAGGAACTGGTAATTGCCCCGCCGGGGATACAGGGTCGGGATCAGCCGATCGAAGGTGATTTATTGGGTATCAAGCGCGGCGTGGAAGAGTGCAGACGGCTGGCGGAATTGGCCGCGGAAATACCGGTTGGCGAAAAAGGATTGGGATTGATCGACGGCTCATTGATTATGTGGAATCTGGAAGGCTACCCTGATTTTGTCAGCGATATCATGCTGGAAAAGGGTTTTTTGACTTACCTGGAGCAAATCCGTAAATTGAATAAAGACAGGGAAATCCCGATTGCCAGCTATATCAGTTATCCGCGCAGCAGCGATGTCGTAAATGCCCTGAAAGTGGCTTTATGCCCTCGCGACGCGGTGGACAGCGACAAGTGTTTTGAGTGTAAAACCCGCGAATGCGACTTCGTGGCCGGTGTGCGCGACCGCGAACTTTTTACGGGATTATTATCGCCGGGGGAAAGGTCGGGGTTATTCATCAGTCCGTCCAAGATTCAGAAACGTTACGGTAAGCACAAGGTCTATTTCTTTTACCTACGGCTGGACGGGGAGATCGCCCGCATCGAAATCCCGCAGTGGGTGGCGCAGGACGAAACCCGGCTCAATCTGACGCATGCACTGGCCCTCGATCAGAGCCGTAGAGGTCAGGGATATCCGGTGGTGCTGGGCGAGGCTCACGAGAAAGCCGTTATCACCGGCGCCGACCGTGAGAATTTCTGGCAGATGGTAGAGTCTTTGTTGATTGCGGAGCATTTACCGACTTCGGGTTCAGCCAAGAACCGAAGCAAGAAGACGAGATGGGTTTAGAGATATTTAATCCCTCGTCGTCTTCCGAGCCGGCTTT